>NZ_JASPGT010000005.1:0-164141 GCF_030228885.1 Corynebacterium sp. MSK195
CAAGCGCCCTTTGCCGGAGTTGAGGTTGGCTTATGAAGAACTTCTCAAATCAGCTTGACACAACATAGGAGCATCACGCTCTTCCAGATTGAAAACAAACGAACTTCTAGGCGGGCTAAACAGGAAAAGTACTTCAGACACAGCCGGCCGATTCGAGAAAGAAGTCCAATTTCCCAGCTGGAAACAATCTATCAATCAAACGATCGTGGCCTGCCCTGGTTGCTTCAGTAAAATACCTGTTCCCCACCCCACGCACAAAGAATTGACGCGCTCTACTGTTAGCTAAAACGCAGAGCGCTTGAATTTACGCAAAGAAACAACACTCATGAAAAAAGAAACCACGCTTAATATTAATGGAATACGGCCGGGTGGAACCTCTAAAGCGAAAAGAAGGAGTTTCCAATTCGTATCAGACAATGATGGCCAAAGAGCAGTTTGTAACACAAGCTGTGCTACAAGCAACAAAGCAAGTGTATCCACACTCACATATCTACCTATAAGAAGCGTCAAACCTGTAAGAACAGTAGATACATAAGCAAATCTAGTGCTTCCTATGCCGCAAAGGGAAAATACCCAAGGAATAACCCATAAAGTTACGAGGACTATACCGTCAATAAACAGCCAATTCCGTGAAGCTTGCGCTTCTAACCTGGAAATCTGATTTCTGAAAAAAATCACTGGCAATGCGGCATAAGAAAACGAACATAAAGTGCCAACGTTCGCCCCAGCAGTATCATTGAGCCAAGGGATATTTAGTAACCATCCCTCAGCAAAAGCAAGAACAAAGCCAATAAACAGCACCATGACTAAAACAGTAATTAGCCTATGCCCACGGCAGTACAAGAATGCGTATGATGTCATGAGCTAATTGCTAACTCTGCACACAGTGTGTTCGATACGCTGGACAACATCTCCAACGTTAACTTGTCGATTAGGCTCCCAAGGAAGACCACTAAGCGTAATTCCCAAATCTTTCGCCGGAATTCCGCAGATTTTAGAGTCTGAACGAATCAGTTCTGCAGATCCAGCTTGATCCACGAACTCTCCAACTATCCCCTCTACCGTGGATTGGCCGCTTAAACTTAAATGCTCTTCCGAAAAATCTCCCCACATCACAGGACGCTCTGAAAAATCTCTCCACTCAGTAGGCGCTATTTCAGAAAAAGCATCCCTCGCCTGGATATTAAGTAATATATTTTCGCTAGGAACTTCAGGCCATGCGCATACATTAGAAGAGCAAACAACCTGACGAGAATCTCTTTGTGCAAGGCCAAACTCTGTGAGTTGCTGCGCCCAAGCAAAAGAGCCGATAAGACAGAGAAGCCCTAAAAAGGAAGTTAATATATACAATTTACTACTGTGCCTAAACAGTGCCGCAGCCGAGACTATGGTCAGCGTAGCTCCGATAATCCCTGCAATCGCTGTCCCAATTGCTTTCACATCTAGCGTTGCGTCAAAAGAACAGCACGCTAAAAAATCACCAGTTATATGTCTTAGGGCTCCAGGAGAAGTGGCTGGAACTACCGCATACCACGTATATGCAAGCGCAGCTGATACAGACACTGATACCAGTGGTTTAAACGAAAAACCAAGTGCACTTCCGATTAGCGTCCAACAGATACCGACGATGGACGAATAAGCCAGCATAACCCAAAAGATTAAAGAGCCGAACAGCGCAGAATCAGTACTTTGTGAAAGACTTGCTAATACATAGCTAAGAGGAAAAATCAGCGACCATACAAACATTCGGTTCACATAAATACGAGCCACAGATTTTCTCCCCATCTGCACTAGAGGACGAAAACGTGATGCTTCCCATGCCATTGCGGCAGAAACCGCAGGCGCAATTACGAAGAATACCAATGTAGATTGAGCAGCATTCGACTCATAGTATGGCGCCTTTCCTAACTCCGAAATAGGAACTGCGCTAAGGATTAGCCCAATAAGGCAAATCCATAATGATGGCCGACGAAGCCAGTGTTTAACACCGAAATTAGGAATCACTGTAATTTCCTCTCCGTACAAAAGATCGTGAGAGAATATGCGCCGGGGTATTTCCCGACTCTGTAGCTAGCTGTACAAAATCTTGCCGTGAACCATCGAAATGTAGCTTCCCCTTATCAAGAACAAGAACACGCTCGAAAGGCCTCTGTAGTTCGCCAGCATCATGCGTTGAGACAACTAGGTTATGCCCTCTATCCACAATCCGTTGGTATACCTCAGTGACATGCTCTTTGCTGAGTGGATCAAGTGCCGCACTAGGTTCATCAAGCAGTAATGTTTCCGCCCCAGAGTTCAACGCAGTGGCGATCGCCAACCTAGAGCGTTCTCCTCCACTAAGACTTTCGCACCGTTGACTAGACACTCTTGACAAATCTACAAAATCTAGCCAATCTAAGCTTTCTTTCTTTGCAGTCTTTTTATCTCGCCCGAACAACCAAGCAACATAAGCGCAGTACTCACTAGAGGTGAAACCGATAATAGGATTGAATGTCTGCTCTACTAGAGATATAGATCCCTTCCTTAGTACTGTTCCTTCCTTCGGAGAAGAATCTGATGCAAGAGCAGAAAAAAGCGTTGATTTCCCAGCACCATTAGCCCCCAGTAGAAGCGTGGGGCGTTCATCTATCACCAGCTGCGGTATATCCAGAATTGTCTTATTTGAACGCCGCACTCTTAGTGCATTAACCCGAGCAGTTACTACCATACAAATTTCATCCACTTGATGGTCAAGTGGTTCCAATCAAATGTATGGATATCGGCATGATACTTTCCTGCAGCCTGGCGCCCCCACCCGCCTCGGTCCCATCCCCCATAGCATCTATTGAGCGAACGCGATCCTAGGTCGGGGTCCGGCCTCTTAGAAAGCTCTCGGCGTAGGGTCATCTCAACTTTTCCAGGAGATCCATGTACAGCATTTAAGCAGGTAGCTGCTGTAATCTCCGTGTTGTACCCATCAATGTTTCGATCGCTCCAGCCGCGAGTCCTGAATCCATCGCGAACCCCGCTAACACTAGTTTCAAAGTGTCCCTCCGCATTTGCTGGAGCAGCGAACATAGAAACCGCCAAGGCAGTAACTAGCCCTGCTACAATTTTCTTCTTCACAGAACTTCCCCTTCCGAAAGTTAAGCATGCCAAAATCGGCCTCGTCTTTATGTGTCTGTCTCAAGCCCTAAATGGTAAATGGCTTTACCTATGCCTGAAATAGGTTTACCTTAACTTATTCACTTATAGTATGTACAGCCCGCAGTAAAAATATTCTAATTAATTACCCCCAATTACCCCTTATCCCCAAGTTCTATCCACCTTTAAAGCGTATATTCATATTCATAGGCCACGAGGAAAACGCTAAGCTCAAACGGCATAAATCTTTCGAGTTGACGCGTCCCTCACTAGGCTAGGGCGGACCTGACCCCCATTTGGTGGACACCTGATATCCAGCCCAGTCGGACTGGGAAGAAAGGTAATCAACCACCATGTCCAGGTATTCCGAACAGTTCAAACGCGATGCCGTGGCCCTCTATGAAAACAATGAGGGACCTCTCGTTGAACTCAGCATCAGCAGAGCTCGGTATTAATCGAGCCTCGCTGCATTCTTGGGTCAAGAAGTACGGCACCGGCAAACGTGCCCGCATTAAAGCCGTGCATGATAAAGCCCAAGCGACGAATGATTCTGAGCGAATCCGCCAGCTGGAAAAAGAGAACGCGAAGCTGCGCGAAGAACGCGACATCCTGCGCAAGGCCGCGAAATATTTTGCCGAAGAGACACGCTGGTGATCCGCTTCCAGTTTGTCTATGACCACCGAACCGAATACTCGGTCAAGCGGATGTGCCACGTGTTAAAGCTCAATCGTTCCTCGTTTTATAAATGGGTGCAAACCCGTGAAAAGCGCAGGTTAAAGATGTATTCCGATGCCCTTATTGGTGCAAGAATTACAACCATCTTTGATGATGAGCACGGGCTTTATGGTGCTAAACGTATCGCCGCAAGCCTGAAGGAAGACCCAGCGTATACCCCGACCAATCATAAGAAGGTTGCACGCATCATGAAATCCATGGGGCTAAAAGGCTTTAGCAAACGGCGTCGATGCATCACCACCAGGCGCAAGCCTGGTCACCGTGTCATGCCAGATCTCGTAGGCCGTACATTCACAGCTGACGAGCCAAACCGTGTGTATGTCGGCGACATTACCTACCTGCCGTGTAAGGGCGGCAAGAACATGTATTTGGCCACAGTCATTGACACCTATTCACGGAAACTTGCAGGTTATGCACTCGCAGACCACATGCGTGTCTCACTGGTCATCGATGCACTAGCCCACGCACACGGTGTGCGTGGCAGTCTTGACGGGGCTATTTTTCATTCCGATCACAGCAGCGTGTACACCTCACAAGCGTTCAGAAATTACTGCTCGTCGCTGGGTGTACGCCAGTCCATGGGAGCGGTAGGAACGAGTGCGGATAACGCCCTAGCAGAATCATTTAACGCTACTTTAAAGCGGGAAGTGCTGCGTGATCGGAAAGTCTTTGACAATCCGATCACCTGCCGGCAGGAAGTCTTCCGGTGGTGCATGCGCTACAACACCCGTAGGCGGCACTCCTGGTGCAACCTTGTGGCTCCTGATGCTTTTGAAGCAGAGACTTCAGCTACACTGACACAAGCAGCATAGCCAACCCCCGATGTGTCCACTTTCCGGGGGTCAGGCCCCAGCTAAAGCCGTAGAGTATTTCAACGACACGTACTGTCTGCCCCGATCACTGTGATGAATCAACTGGTCGCCATGGATCCTTCCAGCAGTGGTTAAAACCTGCTCTAAAGCCTCCATCAGCAGCGCAACAGTACGCAGCGTAGAGCGCGTGACAACACCAATGATTTTCCGACTGAAGACATCAACTACAAATGCGGTGTAAGCGAATCCCGACGAAGTGCAAACATAGGTAATGTCGGCAACCCAAAGCCTGCCCGTTTCCTGCGCACGGAAGTTTCGGCTCACAAGGCCAGGGCGATGATCCGGCGTCTTCGGGACGATCGTTGTCACGGGGCCCGTCCACGTCTGCGGTCAGAAACACCTGCTAGCTTCATCAACTGGGCAGTCTTATCGCGGCCGATATAAAAGCCTTCACGGTTCATCGCGTGCCACATTTTGCGGATGCCGTAGACCGAAAAATTCTCCGCATGCACCCGCTGTATCTCTGGGATGAGCAGACTATCGCTTAACGCTTTCGCACTTGGGATACGTTGAGAGGCTTTCCGGTAGCCGCGTGAGGTGATAAATCCATGATCTGCTTGTTTAAGGACTCTGCAGATGACCTCGACCCCAAACTGATCTTTGTACACGTCGATGTAGGAGATCATTTGGTCGTGAGTAGGTCGAGTTCCGCTGCGAAAAGCCGAAGTTGTCTTAAGAATGCCGTTTGCGCGTTTCAGTTCGCGGTTTTCTCGGCGCAGACGTTTGAGTTCTTCTTCCATTGTTTCGCCGCTTGACGCGTCAGAACTATCACGTACTGAAGCGCTGTCACGGTACTAAGTCCGCAACGTGTGATGAGATACTCCAAGTAGCTCACCGACCTCCATGTAGGCGTGTTGCAGTGAGCAAGACTCCAGACGGACCATTTCGATGATCTGATGGATCTCCTTCTCCCTGAACTCAGCGGAATATCTTCTAGGCATAGTTCAATCCTTCCTTAGCTGAGCCTAGGACGCTTCACTTCTACAGGCCACTGTGTCCAGTGTGGGCGCTGGTAGTAGGCCTATATGTTGCGCGGGAGTAGTAGTGTGGCGTGGCTTTTCTGCCAGGTGTTGGTGGCGTGGAATGCTTCGCCTTGGCGGAAAATCATGCGGCCAATTTCGCCGCGTTTGAATCCTAAGAGGGCGTGGAGCATGTTCACCGTGGCGGTCGCATCAGCTACTGCTGCGTGCGCGTCGGGATTGTCCAGTCCTAGGCGGTCAAGGAGTGCCGGTAGGTTGTAGGGGCCGCGGTCGAGTATTTGCTTAGCAAGGTCAATGGTGTCGATGAAAGGAAAGTGCTCGTCCTCTTCGACTCCGGTCATGCAGTCGACCTCAGCAACTATCATTTTGGAGCCAAGCGGTGCGTTGTGGGCGCAGGCCCCGATGTCCTTGGTAATGCCGTGAATGTGGGAGTTTTTAATGGCCTTGCCGTCTGGGTGGAGCAGTGTGTGCCAGGAGTCGACGGGGTTGAAGTGGCAGTCGGCGCTCCTGGCAGCAAGTTCAATAATGCGGGCATAGCGCTTTTTAAAGCCGGTGGCTTCGGGGCCCGGGCCATTTTTTGATCCCTATTTGAGGGAATCCCACAACCCGGAGGCTGCTTCATCGTCCCAGAGGACGACGTTTCCTACCTCGGTGTCTTGGAAACCGCCGATGGGGACGGTTTCTGTTTCCACACCCGAGCCCATGGCAAGTGCCACACGGGCGAGGTGCCAGACGTGGTCGCCCTCACCGACGATGAACGAGGAGGCGGTGTGGTTGACCAAGGAGAAGGCGCGGAATGGGTTAATCAGGGTCGCTGGGGAAGCAACCTTGTCCAGCAATGCGGAGAAGAATTCGCGCTGTCGCTGCACGCGGTCAAGGTCACCCATGGCGGTGGCGCGGGTGCGCACGTAACCGAGGGCGTCGCGCCCCTTGAGCTTTTGGCAGCCGTCTTGGAGATCAATGCCGGCCAGCGGGTCATTGATGGGTTCTTTCACGCACACGTCTACGCCGCCGACGGAGTCGACCACATTGGCTAGGCCACCCATACCGATCTCGGCATAGTGGTCGATGTGCAGACCGGTCGTGCCTTCGACGGTTTGGGTAAGGAGCTGTGGTCCACCGTAGGTAAAGGCGGCATTGATCTTGTCCATGCCAAAACCGGGGACTTCCACGTAGCTATCGCGTGGGATGGAAACGAGCTTGGCCTTACCGGTGCGAGGGATGTGCAGCAACATGATGGTATCGGTGCGGCCCTCGCCCACATCACCACCGGTGCCTAGCTCCGCCTGCTGTTCCTCGCTGAGTCCCTGGCGGGAATCGGAGCCGACGAGCAACCAATTGGTGCCGGCGGTATTAGACACTTGTTCTTCTGGCAGCGCCTCGACGCGGGTGAGGCGGGCATCGGTCCAGAACATGAAGACGAGATTGAATACCAGTAGGACAACGAGCGCCAAGCCAACGCACCCGAGGGCGCGCTTGGCCGGATTGACCTTCTTGCGGCGGCTGTGCGGGCGCTGCCGGGGCGCCGGGCGCGGCTCGGTACGACGAGGCGGGCGCTGCTGCGCGCGGTACTGGCTGGGGTAGCGGCTCGGCGTTGGGGGCGGAGTGCGGCGCGGGGGCTGTTGCTGTGGCTGCGGAGCGCGGAAGGATTGTTGCTCGGGTTCCACGCGCCGCGGCGTCGGGCGGGCGGAGGAACGGCGTCGAATGGGGCGGCCGTATCGATCCTTGAGGGGACGTCCATCGGCCCCAAGGACGAATTCAGTGGAGGAGTCGTCGCCGGCGCGGCGGGCCTCCCGATGCGGATCTCGTCCTGATTCAGTCATGCGCTATACCTTACAAGGAGCAGGGAGCAACGCCTGCTTCGCGACGTCCCCTACGGGCATTTTCACAGGAAGGAATAACCCACGAAAGCGACGGCGTCGATAAGAAAATGCGCTATGACCAAAGGCCATACCCGCCCCGTGCGGTGGTAGTAATAGCCGTAAATTAAACCCATGATGATATTGCCAAAGCCAGCGGAAACTCCCTGGTAGAGGTGGTAAGAACCGCGGAGAATGGAGCTTGCGGCCAGCGCTGCTGGCAGCGACCAGCGGGCCTGGCGCAAGCGCGTCATAAGCCACATCACCACCACGGTTTCCTCCGCGAAGGCGTTGGCGCCGGCCTTGAGGAGGGAAACGGGAATTTCCACCCAAGCATTGGCGAAGTCGCCGGGGATGACCTCCTTGCTCCACCCCAATTGCACCGCCGCGACATACAGGGCGAGCCCCGGGATGCCAATGAGGGCGGCAAGCCCTGCGCCTTCTAGCCAGTCGCGGGCGCGGTGGGCACGGGGCACTATGCGGTCCTTGGCCAGCAGGAAAAGCGCTAAGGCTCCATAGGAAAAGAGCACGGCGGCCGAGCACAGCTGCAGTCCCATATCCACCCAGACAAGGGAGGATTGGCTGGAATTGAGCGTGACTGATTGCTCGTCGAGTCGCTGCGGCGCGGCCAGGGAATTGATGAGGTTCAACACCGCCCGCACCCCGGAAATGCCAAAGGTGAGGGTGAGGACGATGAGTAGCTCGGCGCGTAAGGACTTGGTCATGGGTGGAGGATGTGGGCGAGGCCGAGCAGGGCGGCGTCGGAAAGCGTAATGCCTCCTAGGTGCACGCCTACTGGCGGGTGATTGGGAACGGCCCATGGCACGGAAATGGCTGGCAGGCGGGCCATGTTGAAGAGGGAACCCCACGGAGACCACCGGGTCTGGGCCGCGAAATTCTCCGCATGGGGCAGGGACAGGAAAGAACCAATACGCGGCGGGTCCGTGGTCAGCATTGGGGTGAGGATGGCATCGACTCCCCACTCTTGGGCCAGCAAGCCAGGTAGCTGCCGGACATGCGCCCGCGCCGCGGCCAGCTCAGCGGCGCTAACGCGCCGGCCCTGCTGAGCAATCCACTCGGCGTAGCCTGCCGCCGGGTTGAGCCCCGCCAAACGGGAGGTAAAGGTCGTGCGGAAATGCGCAAAGGTGGCCCGGGCCTGCGGATACGGGGAAATAGGCACCACGGTGAAGCCGGCTGCCTGTAGGCGTTGGGCGGCCTCGCGGGCGGCGCGCAGGTGGTGGGCATCGACGTTGGCATCACAAAACAGCGGCTCTACCAGCAGACCAATGCGGGCGCGCGGGGTGATCATTCGGTGGCCATGTAGAAAGGCATTATCGGCCACGGTCCGGGTGATAAAGCCCTGCACACCCAGTTCTTTTCCTGCCGGTTTAAAGCCCACCACGCCGCATGCCGCGGCCGGCACTCGGATGGAACCGCCGCCATCGCTGGCGTGCGCCGCGCGCAGCAACCCGCGCGCGACCTGTACCGCAGCACCGCCCGAGGAACCACCCGGTGTGCAGCCGGGATAAAGGGGATTATCGGGATGGGGCAGGCCCACCGGTTCCGTATCCACGCGCAGGCCCAACTCCGGCGTGGAGGACTTACCGATGATGCGCGCACCTTGCTTCTCCAAGGCCTCTATAAAGGCATCGCTGCGCTCGGGGTGGTAAGTGCGATCGACATTTCCCAAAGTAGTGGGCATGCCGCGGACATCGCAGAGATCCTTGGCGGAGAGGACCCAGCCGCTCAGCCGGCCTCGGCCGGAGGGCTCGCGGTCTACATCCAGGTAGGTGAAACCGTGCTCCTCGGGGGTAAGGCCGTGCAGATCCGCGCGGAGTTGTTCTACGGAAAAGTCCATGGGGCACCAGTCTAGTGGGCTAAGGTGACGTGCATGACTACCACCATCGCCTTCCTCGGTCCGGCCGGCACCTTTACGGAAGCGGCCGTGCATAAGTTTGCCGCGCACCTGCCGCAGGTAGAGACCATGCCGGTTGGCTCGCCTTCGGAGGCCGTGGCCGCCGTGCGCGCCGGGCACGCCGAGTACGCCTGCGTAGCCATTGAAAATTCCGTCGATGGCGCTGTCACCACTACCTTTGATGCGCTCGTTGAAGCCGAACCGGTGCAGATTTACCGCGAGGTGGATGTCCCCGTGGCCTTTAGCATCATGACCCGGCAGGGCGCGGGCGACATTGCGCGGCTGAGCACCCACCCGGTGGCATTCCAGCAAATCCGCGGTTGGGTAAAAGACAATTTGCCGGAGGTAGAGTTCGTGCCGGCCAGTTCCAATGCCGCCGCGGCCGAGGCCGTAGCCCGTGGGGAAGCGGATGCAGCCGCAGCTCCGGCGCGGGCCGCCGAGATCTTTGGGCTGGAGACCATCGCCCAGGGCGTGGCAGATGTCGAGGGCGCCGCAACGCGCTTTGTCCTGGTGGGGCGACCGGGAAAACCCACTGCAAGGACTGGCCAGGACCGCACCAGCGTCATCTTCACCCTGCCAAATGAGCCAGGCAGCCTGGTGGGGGCGTTGCAGGACTTTGCGCACCGCGGGGTGGACCTGTCCCGGATTGAGTCGCGGCCGACGCGGGAGTCCTTTGGTACGTACCGCTTCTACGTGGACCTCATCGGGCACATTGACGACCAGCCGGTAGCGGAAGCGCTGCGGGCCTTGTGGTTGCGGGCAGAGGACTTGCTTTTCCTCGGCTCCTGGCCGGCGGCAACCCCGGCGGGCAAGCCACCGCGCGATCTGGCAGCGGCGGATGATTGGGTAGCGCGGGCACGCAGGGGCCAATAATCTAGAAGCATGCCCGGAAGAATTATCCTGCTGCGCCACGGCCAGACCTATTCCAATATTTCCCGCTTCCTCGATACCCGTCCGCCCGGAGCGGAGCTTACCGAGCGCGGGCGTGACCAAGCCACGGAGGTAGGCCAGGAACTTGCGCAGTTGGTGGGCGAGCGCGAGGTGGAATTTAAATGCTCCATTGCCCTGCGCGCTCAGCAGACCGCGATGCTGGCGGCACGCGCCTTTGAGCAGGAGCGCGGAATGCCGGAATTTTCCCAGCGCGTTGACGTAATCGCCGGCGTGCACGAAATTTTCGCCGGTGACTGGGAGATGGACGGCAGCGAGGATGCCCATAGGTCGCACATGGTGGCCATGCGTGGCTGGTGCGATGGCGAGCGCGGCGCCGGGATGGAAGGCGGCGAGACCTTGGATGATGTGCTGGCGCGCTACCAGCCGGTGCTGGAAGGCATTGCGGAGCAGCTTGCCGACGACCACGATGTCATCCTTGTCAGCCACGGCGCCGCCATCCGCGTGGTCACCAAACATGCCACGGGTGTTGACGCCGACTTTGCCTATACCGGCTACCTGGCCAATTGCCGCTTTATGGTGATAGAACCGCGCGGCAAGGATTTTGGTGAGTGGACGTTGACCCGGTGGGCGGATACGGAGCTCTAGCCCCAGCCCAAGCGGTGCAGCTCCTCTTCCTCGAGGCCAAAGTAATGGCCGAGTTCGTGGAATACGGTGACCTTCACCTGCTCTGCTAATTCCTCTTCGCTGCCGGACCAGCGTTGCAGCGTGTTGCGGTAAATGAAGATCGCATCGGGCAGGAAACCGGTGTGATCGAAGGTGCGGTGGGGCAGTGCTACGCCCTCGTAGAGCCCTAGCAGCATAGGGTTATCGGGATTTTCATCTTCGACCAAAATGACGAGGTTGCGCATGCGGCGCACGAATTCCTCGGGGACTTGATCCAGCGCCTCGTTGACCATCTCATCGAAGCGCTCTTCTGATACCTCGACCATTAGGGCGCTGGGGCCGGGGCGGGGGCGGCAGACTCGGGTGCCGGGCTCTTGTCCTTGTCCTCACGCAGTGGATTGCGCTCAGGGCGTTCCTCCGGCGGTTGGCCGTCGATAGTCAGCGCCTGGCGTCCACCGGTAGCGGAACCGGTGATGGCAGAGAAACCGCCGCCTTTGCGGGCATGCACAAGGGAGCAATTGACGGACTTGGTGCCGCCGTTCCACGAGGCCTCGGTGATAGAGCCCCAGAATGGTTGCAGCGTGGACTGGTAGAGCTGCTCCTCGCCGCCAAGGTAGTCCTCGGTGGCGGCGGTACACGTATCGGACAGGAACTTGTCCATATCCTTGCCATCCGGGTAGCCGTCAGGGAACTGCTTGCCCACATCAATGACGGAAACGGTCTCCATTTGGTGGGGCTTAGCGCAGTCAACGACGTGCGGAACCTGCTTGTCATCGATGGCTAAGCACTCGCCCGGCTTGGCGAGGTTTGCCTGCTCGGAGGCCTCGACGTTGCCGACGGTAAGCTGCGGTACGCCGTGATCATCGGTGGTTTGCAGGCCGCACAGCAAGGTGCGGTCGCCGCGATCCCAGGCGGACTGCGGCGGCAGAATGGACGCCACATCGTACTTACCATTCGGATCCCACTTACCGTGCAGGTAGCCCACAGTGGCGGATTCGCACAGCTCATCGCGCAATTGGTGTTGGCGGGTTAGCGCTGGGCGGGTGGCATCAGGGCCGAATTCGCTAGTGGGGTAGATGCTTAGGTCTTCGGTCTTGGAAACCTCGAAGCGGTGCTGTTCCGAGCACGGCACTTCCTTGAACCCAGTGGCGGAGCCATCCTGGGCGATGTCCCACGTCAAGCAAGCGCCGGCGGCCGCAGCGGTGAAAGGCTCCGGTTTAGGAGCGGCGGTTTCTGAAGTATCCCCGCTATTGTGCTGCTGGGCGGCGGTAGTATCGTCGCCACCAGATTTGTGGGAGCTGATAACGCCATAGATGCCCATGAAAACGGCCGCCGCGATTGCCGCAATCAAGACAATCTGGACGGCCACAGCGGAACGCCACGCAGGTGATTTCTTCATAAGGCCCTTAATCTTACCTGTTAAGCAGGGTGCTGGCTAGATACTGTTCTCCCTAGCCACCCGGGTAGTCAGGCGGTAGCGGTCGGTGCGGTAGACGGAGGAACACCACTCCACCGGCCTATCGCCCGAGCGGGAGTAGCGCACGATGTGCAGCAGTGGGGTGCCCACGGGGACGTCGAGAAGCGGAGCAGTGTCCGCATTGGCTGAAATCGCCGAGACCGTTTGATCCGCATCGGTGATGGGTACGTCAAAGACGGAGTCGAGAATGGCGTAGACCGAATTGTAGGTGTCATTTTCTAGCAGGCTGGGCGCATACGTGGAGTTATACCAGCCGTCATCAATGGAGTAGGGCTCGCCATCGCCCAAGCGCAGGCGGCGCAGATGAATATGTTCGGTTTGGGCAGGGGTATCAAAAAAGAGGGCGGCATCCTCCGGGGCGCTGCTGCGTCCGCTGGTAAGGATTTTGGAGGAGGCAGTGACGTCTTGTGCGCCCATCTCATCCGAGAATGAGGCGAGGTGGAGCCGGGAGACAAGGGGATTGGGCGCTACGAAGGTGCCCTTTCCGCGGACGCGCCGCAATTTTCCGGCCGCGACAAGATCTCCGATGGCGCGGCGTACCGTGATCCGTGACACGCCATAGGTTTCTTCAAGAAGCCTCTCGCCAGGCAGGATATCGCCGGGTTTGAGGGTCGTGCGGCACAATTCTTCGAGGATATCGTGCAATTGGGTGTGTTTTGGAACGGAACCGTCCGTAATTGTGCGGGCGGGGAGCTGAACGGCGGACATAAAGCCATCATAATTCGCTGGTTATTACCACCGCAAGATGTTGCCAATACGCTAAACTTACATTCGTGATTGATCTCAAGCTACTCCGCGAAAACCCCGACGTTGTCCGTGCTTCCCAGGTGAACCGAGGTGAGGATCCCTCCCTCGTAGACCAGCTCTTGGAAGCTGATGAGCAGCGCCGCGCTGCTATCCAAAAGGCCGACGAACTGCGCTCTGAACAGAAGGCTTTTGGCAAGAAGATTGGCCAAGCCTCCCCAGAGGAGCGTCCGGCACTGCTGGAGGGCTCCAATGAGCTGAAGGCCAAGGTCAAGGAGGCGGAAGAGGCACAGTCTGCCGCTGAGGCCAAGGTGGAAGAGCTGCAGTACAAGCTCGATAATGTGGTCGAAGGTGCCCCGGCCGGCGGCGAAGATGACTTCGTAGTGGTAGAAGAAGTAGGCCAGATTCCTGAGTTCGACTTCGAGCCAAAGGACCACCTTGAGTTGGGCGAGTCCCTCGGCCTCATTGACGTCAAGCGCGGCGCTAAGGTAGGCGGCGCTCGTTTCTACTACCTCACCGGCGATGGTGCCTTCCTGCAGCTGGGAATGCTGATGCTCGCGGCGCAGAAGGCACGCGAAGCTGGCTTCAAGCTGATGATCCCGCCAGTCCTGGTTCGCCCAGACATTATGTCCGGCACCGGTTTCTTGGGCCAGCACTCCGATGAGGTTTATTACCTGCCGGCCGATGATATGTACCTCGTCGGTACCTCTGAGGTGGCCCTTGCCGGTTACCACAAGGATGAGATCATCGACCTCTCCAATGGCCCGCTGCAGTACGCTGGCTGGTCCTCCTGCTTCCGCCGTGAGGCTGGCTCCCACGGTAAGGACACTCGCGGCATCCTGCGCGTCCACCAATTCGACAAGCTGGAGATGTTTGTCTACTGCAAGCCGGAGGATGCGGAAGAAATGCACCAGCGCCTTCTGTCCATGGAAAAGGACATGCTTGCAGCCATGGAACTGCCCTACCGCACCATCGATATTGCCGGTGGCGACCTCGGTTCTTCGGCGGCCCGCAAGTTCGACAATGAGGCTTGGGTTCCTACCCAAGGCACCTACCGTGAGCTCACCTCCACTTCGAACTGCACCACCTTCCAGGCACGCCGCCTGTCCACCCGCTACCGCGACGAGAACGGCAAGACCCAGACCGCAGCTACCCTGAACGGCACGCTGGCGACTACCCGCTGGCTCGTTGCCATTCTGGAAAACCACCAGCAGGCCGACGGCTCCGTTGTTGTCCCTGAGGCCCTGCGCCCCTTCGTGGGCAAGGATGTCCTGACCCCGCAGTAAGTCCGCCGTCGTCCTGGAGAGTTATGAACGCTGCGACGAATTTCCTGTACCGCCAGATCACCCACATCGGCAGGGGGGTGACTCTGGCACAGGGATTAAAAATGCGCCTTTCGGGGGAAGAAAATATCCCCGATCAGGGCGGCGCGGTGTTGGTCTGCAACCACACCGGCTACATGGATTTCCTTTTCGGCGCCTTTTTGGCCTATCGCAAGAAGCGTCTCGTACGCTTCCTGGCTAAAGCTGGAATCTTTAAAGCCCCGGTGGCAGGTCCGTTGTTGAAGGCCATGCACCACGTGCCAGTTGACCGTATCGATGGCAGCGCCTCCTTCCGCCAAGCGGTACAGCTGGCCAAGGACGGCGAACTCGTGGGCGTGTTTTCTGAAGGAACAATTTCCCGCAGCTTTGAAATCCGCAGCATGAAAAGTGGCGCCTCTCGTATTGCCTATGAGGCGGGGGTGCCGGTAATCCCACAGGTCATTTTTGGTTCGCAGCGCCTGTGGACCAAGGGGCACAAAAAGAACCTGGGGCGGACCAAGACCCCTGTCTTTATTACCGCCCTCGAACCGTACTATCCCACCGGCGATGCGGAGGCTGATACCGCGGAGATTCGACGCCGTATGCAAGAGGCGTTGGAAGGACTATGGGAGCAGTACGAAGCCGAATTTGGACCCATGCCTGCCGGTGAATACTGGGTGCCCGCCCGTAAGGGTGGAGGGGCTCCTACCCTTGAAGAGGCAGAAGCCCGCGATGCTGAAGTAGAAACAGAACGCCACCGCGTACGCCGACTGCGCGACGATCTAGTGGGCCTCAAAGAACGCGTCTCCGTTACTACGGTTGACTTGGTGCGCAACCACATGGCCGCCGCCAAGGGAAAAGACGGGGAGGAGCCAAAGAATAAGGCGCGTACCGCTCCGGAGACCCTGGAGTGGATCAAGAACAACCTCAACGCCGTAGTAGAAGAGGCAACCCGCGGCTTGGATGAAGGTCGCGATAAGGTCGCGGATGTCATGGCGCAGCTGAAGTCGGAGGTCGCGCAAACCCAAGCGTCCATCGCGGCCAGCAGCAAGGAGATATGGGCCGGTTCCGTAGCAGAGCAAGGCCTTTTGGCGGCAGCTACCCAATCCCGGCTTATCGTCTCGCGCTTGCCGCACCGCGTGAAGGCGCAATTCTCTTCCATACCCCGCGTGGTGGTGGCGCAGAGCAGCGCGCTGAATTGGGAAGATGGCGCGCTGACTCCGCGATTGCACAAGGCTTTGGCAGATATCTACCCGGCAGCCGAAGTCCTGATTGTGATATCACCCGCCGGTGAGGTGGAAGTTCCGCAAGCCGTGTGGAGCGTTGTCCTTGATGAGGGTGCTGTGCAGCCGCGTCTCGATACCGCTGCACTGTCCGTCACTGCCGCGACCGCGGTACAAGGCGTCGAGTGCATCCTCGAGGATCTGCAAGCTAAGCCGGAAGAAGTTTTGGTCTTTGCTAACGAGCAAGGGGATGAGGATTTCCTCGACTGGATGTCGGTAGTGGCTTTGGAAACTGCCCCTATTGAGGTGGTTAAGGGTGCCCAGGTGGTCACTTATTCTGCCGAGAAAGCCGGAATGTCCGAAGTGCTTGAAGCAATGGCGCGGTTAGCGCAGAAATAGCGCGGGCTTTCCGTCCGCTTTACACCCCCGCGAGGGGGTGTTTTTTCTTTTTGAATGTCTAAGTATTTTAGGAAAACTGACTGCTTACGGGCCTGAAACTTACGTGTGAGTAACCACATGTGTAACTCACGTCCGTGACCCCTAACATAGATTTCAGGAGATAAAGTCTCTGCAGTCGCGGTGCGAATCTTTCCACCGAAACCACAATTTAACTGCTTTTAGCTGTGCTTTTGCCATCTCATTCATGGATTTATGGCGCAGGCACATGCTAGCACCAAGGAAGGAGATGCGGTCAGCAATGACCCAGCAAAGCAACCAATCCTTTAACCCCGAATACTTTGAAAATCTATGGAATGGGTACGCGGATAAGGAATACGACGTAGTCATCATCGGTGGCGGTTCCGTAGGCGCCGGTGCGGCAGCGGACGCCGCTACCCGTGGCCTCAAGACCGCCGTCATTGAGGCGCGCGACTTCGCCGCAGGTACCTCTTCTCGCTCCTCCAAGATGTTCCACGGTGGCCTGCGCTACCTGGCCATGTTTGACTTCCGCCTGGTGGCGGAGTCCCTCAAGGAGCGCGAGCTGAACATGTCCACCCTGGCACCCCACCTGGTGAAGCCGCTGAAGTTTATCTTCCCGCTGACCCACCACGTATGGGAGCGCGTGATGATGTTCGGTGGCTTTACTCTTTATGACCTCATGGGTGGCTCGAAGAGCGTCCCAATGCAGAAGCACCTCACCCGCAAGGGCGTGCTGAAGGTGACCCCGGGTCTGAAGGACGATGCCATTGTGGGCGGCGTGCGCTACTACGACACGTTGGTTGATGACGCCCGCCACACCATGACCGTGCTGCGTACCGCCGCCGAGTATGGCGCCGATGTACGTACCAATACCGAGGTCATTGGCTTTGACAAGGACCGCGGCGGCCGCATCGTAGGTGCCAAGGTACGCGATACCGCCACCGGCCGCGAGACTACCGTACGCGGCAAGGTCTTTATCAACGCCACCGGTGTGTGGAATGACAAGATTCAAGAGATGGCCGGCGTGGAGGGCAAGTTCACCGTTCACGCCTCCAAGGGCGTGCACATCGTCGTGCCGAAGGATGCGCTCGATGCAGAGGCAGCCCTGTGCTTCGTTACCGAAAAGTCCGTTCTCTTCGTTATCCCGTGGGGCGAGTACTGGATTATCGGTACCACCGATACCGATTGGGAAAAGGGCCTCTCCTTGCCAGATCCGGCACCAACCAAGTCCGATATTGACTACATCTTGGATCAGGTTAACCAGCGCGTGCGCCGCAAGATCACCCGCGATGACATCGTGGGCGTCTACTCCGGTCTGCGCCCGCTGCTGTCCGGCAAGTCCGATTCCACCACCAACCTTTCCCGTAACCACGCGGTTGCGCGCGTGGCCCCAGGCATGGTTTCTGTTGCCGGCGGTAAGTACACCACGTACCGCGTCATCGGTAAGGATGCCGTGGACCTGGCAGTGGAGGAGCTGGATACCAAGGTCCCGGAGTCTATCACCGAGCAAACCCCGATCCTGGGCGCCGCCGGCTACCACGCCTTGGCCAACCAGGTCCCATCCTTGGCTCGTCGCTACAACCTGAGCGAGAAGTTCATTGAGCACCTGCTCGGCCGCTATGGCTCCCTGCTGGGTGAGGTTTTGGCACCGGCAGCTGAGGACGCCTCCCTGCTCGAGCCAGTTCCTGGTGCCGAGTCCTACCTGTGGGCCGAGGTCCGCTACGCCGTCACCCACGAGGGTGCATTGCACTTGGAAGACATCCTGTCCCGCCGCCTGCGCATCGCCATCGAGTACGGCGACCGCGGTGTGAACGCTGCCCCGGCTGTTGCTGATTTTGTGGCACCGCTGCTGGGCTGGAGCGACGCCGACAAGGAGCGCGAGGTATCCCAATTCAAGGCCCACACGCAGGCCGAACTTGAAGCAGAAGCTGCGGTAACTGACCGCGAAGCCAATGACATTTTGGTGCGCGCAGGATCCGCCCGACCCACCCAAAACGAGGTATAAGTTATGACCGGATTTGATGCATTCCTGTGGGAGTTTATCGGCACTGCGTTGCTGCTCCTTCTAGGCAACGGCGTATGTGCACTGGTAAACCTGCGCACCTCTGGCGCACGCGGCTCCGATTGGATAGTTATTGCCCTGGGCTGGGGCATGGCGGTTTTCGTCGGCGCGAGCGTGGCCGATCCCACGGGCGGGCACCTTAACCCCGCCGTCACCGTAATGTTGGCCGTCAATGGCTCGCTCGAGTGGTCCCTGGTTCCGTACTACTGCCTGGGCCAGATCCTCGGCGCTATCCTCGGTGCCATCCTGGCGTGGGCTGCCTTCAAGCAGCTTTTCGACGCCAATAATTACGACGACGCCGGAAACGTCACCGGCGCCAATAAGGACACCAACGGTATCTTTTTTACCAAGCCGGCCCACCCTAAAAATGGCTGGAATGCGGTGACGGAGTTTATCGCTACCTGTGTGCTGCTGATGTTCATCGCCTTCGGCCCAACCGGCGGTGAGCTAGGCCCAATGAGCTACTTCGCTGTTGCCTTCGTTGTTGTGGCAGTCGGTCTGTCCCTAGGTACCCCCACGGGTTATGCCATCAATCCGGTCCGTGATCTGGGCCCGCGAATTGCCTATGCATTCATCTTGCCCATCCAGGACAAGGGCAGTGCGAACTGGGGCTATGCTTGGGTCCCTATCGTGGCCCCGTTGGTCGCGGCTGTAGCCGTTGGCCTGTTGTCCGTTGCGCTCTAATTCCATCTTCGTATAGGAGACTAGACACATGACTAACAAGAAATACGTCGCCGCTATCGACCAGGGAACCACGTCGACGCGCTGCATCATCTTTGATCACAACGGCGAGCAGGTTGCCGTTGGCCAGCTCGAGCACGAGCAGATCTTCCCGGAAAAGGGCTGGGTAGAACACGACCCAGAAGAAATCTGGAGCAATACCCGTCGCGCCGTCGGTGAAGCACTTGCAAACGGCGATATCACCGTGGAAGACATTGACTCGGTAGGTATCACCAACCAGCGTGAGACCACCGTGGTGTGGGATAAGCACACCGGTAAGCCGGTCTACAACGCCATTGTCTGGCAAGATACCCGTACCACCGCCATCTGTAAGGAACTCTCGGGCGAGGAAGGGCCAGAAAAGTGGCGCCGTCGCACCGGTCTGATTATCAACTCCTACCCGGCGGGACCGAAGGTGAAGTGGATCCTCGATAACGTCGAAGGTGCCCGCGAGCGTGCTGAGGCAGGCGACCTGCTCTTCGGCACCATTGATAGCTGGCTGCTGTGGAACCTCACCGGCGGCGCCGAGGGCGATGCCGGCCGCGAAGCGTTGCACGCCACCGACGTCACCAACGCCTCCCGCACCTTGCTGATGGACATCGAAAAGCTGGAGTGGGATGAGGAACTGTGCAAGGAAATGGGCATCCCGATGTCCATGCTGCCGGAGATTCGCCCGTCCCTGGGCGATTTCCGTACCGTGCGTGAGCGCGGCTCGCTTTCCGGCGTGCCTATCCGAGCCATCCTGGGTGACCAGCAGTCCGCGATGTTCGGCCAGGGTTGCTTCCGCGCAGGTTCCGCAAAGAATACCTACGGAACCGGCCTGTTCCTCCTGCTGAATACGGGTACCACCCCGAAGTTCTCCGAGAACGGCCTGCTGACCACCGTCTGCTTCCAGCGCGAGGGCGAGCGCCCCGTGTATGCCCTCGAGGGCTCTGTATCCATGGGCGGTTCCCTGGTGCAGTGGCTGCGCGATAACCTGCAGATCATTCCCAACGCTGCGTCCATCGAAAACCTCGCGCGTGAGGTTAAGGACAACGGCGGCGTCTATATCGTGCCGGCCTTCTCCGGACTCTTCGCTCCGTACTGGCGCCCGGATGCCCGCGGCGTCATCGTGGGCCTGACCCGCTTTGCTAACCGCAAGCACTTGGCTCGCGCCGTGCTCGAATCCACCGCGTACCAGACGCGCGATGTTGCCGACGCGATGGTGGCGGATTCCGGCGTGGAGATTACCGAGCTGCGCGTGGATGGTGGCATGACCATGAATGAACTGCTGATGCAGTTCCAGTCCGATATCCTCGGCGTGGAAGTACACCGCCCGAAGAATATCGAGACCACCGCCACCGGTGCTGCCTTCGCGGCAGGCCTGGACCATGGCTTCTGGGATGACCTCAGCGTCCTGGGTAGCCAGGCCGGAGACATGAAGGTATTCAAGCCGAAGCGCGATAAGGAAGAGGTAGAGGGGCTCTACCGCGATTGGAAGCGCGCAATTAAGCGCTCCCTGGAGTGGGAGGATAACGAGGACGAGGACCTGAACTTCTAAGTCCTGACGTAAACTCGCGGGTATGGAGAATTTCCCAGCCCGCGCGCCTCGCCTCATCGCGAGCGATATTGACGGCACTCTGCTGGACCGCAACCACCGCGTCCCGCGTCGCAACCGTGACGCCGTGGCGCGGGCAGTCCAACAGGGTGCCTATTTTGCGCTTTCTACTGGCCGTCCGTTTCGCTGGATAGCCCCGGTGCTGGAGCAGCTGCCCGTGCGGCCGGTATGCGTGACCTCGAATGGTGCTGTGTTGTATGACTCCGCAGAGGATCGGGTGATGTCCGCCCATGAGCTTTCGCCCGCCGCGTTGGCGGAAGTGGTGGACGTGGCCCAGACCGTACTGGGCACCGTGGGCTTTGGCGCGGAGCGGGCTGGGGGCTCGCTTGCCGACGCCGTCGAGGACCTCTTCGTAGTCGAGCGCCACTACTCCGAAAACGCCCTGTTTGAGGGCTTTGGCGTGGTCAGCATGGGCGAACTTGTAGGGCAGCCGGCGGTAAAATTCCTCATCCGCAATACCGATTATTCCGCGCCGGAACTCTACGACCTTATTTCCCCGCACATTGATCCAGAATTGGCCCATGTGACCTACTCGATTAATGAGGGCATGTTGGAAGTTGCCGCACCGAAGGTCACCAAGCGTCGCGGGGTGGAATGGCTCGCGGATCATGCAGGCGTGGATCAGACCGAGGTCATCGCCTTTGGGGATATGCCCAACGATATTGAGATGCTGACGTGGGCCGGCTGCGGAGTGGCCATGGAAAACGCCCACCCGGAGGTTAAGGCGGCCGCGGATGCGGTCACCGTGGCTAACCACCAGGCGGGCGTCGCTAAGGTGCTAGAGCGCTGGTTCTAGTCGGTGAAGATGTCTACCTTTTCCGTTTCGGTGTTGTAGACAATCTCGCCACCCTGGAACTTCACGCGGATTTCCTTGCCATTCTTTTCCTCGTTGGAGGTCGGCAGGCCGAGCTTGGAGGCATTATCGCCCTCGGACCACTTCTTGGCAATCTCACCCGTCAGCGCCTTGGTGCCGGACTCCTTGGAGGAGAGCACCACGCCATTCTGGAAGAGCTGGTAGAGGATTTTGCCGCCATCGGTGGTGTCCGGGCCGCCGACTGCCAGGCCTAGGACTGGGCCGAAAGCGTTGAGGACGGAGGTCCAGGATTCCTTCAAGCCCTCGTTGTTGGAGACTTGGACAACCTTGTTGACAATCTCCGGGATATCCCCGGTGGTCAAGTTGCCCGTCACCTTCTGATCGGTATCAGGCTTCTGCAGGCGGTCGTTGGCGATGAGCACCCCGAAGACGGCGGCAGCGATTCCAGCGAGGGCGGAGATGGTCGAGACTGGGACCTCGACGTCGCCAAGCGAGGACATGATTTCTTCGCCCGTCTGCTGCGGGGTCTTGGGGGCATTGGGCTTGGGAGACTTTTGCCAGTTCAGATCCGTACTGTTTTTACCGGACTTGATGGAATCCGCCTTGCGCTTGGTGTTCTTACGGATTTCATCCCAATGACGCGTGGTGTATTGGCCCGGGCAGGCCGTGTAGTGAAAATCATTATGGCCCGCGAACGCCGGCACGGTGGCCATGGTTCCCGCAGGGAACTTGGAGCCGTTGAATCCGCCGGAGTACAAGCTGGCCTTGCCCATTGGATCGATGCCAGAAATAGCGGCCTTCCAGCCAGCAATCTCGGCCACGGAGTTGAGCATCTCGCGGGAAGGCTCAGCCTGCTCGTAGTTGCCAATCGTGGAAATGCCCCAGTTATTGGAGTTGAAGCCACCCACGTGGGCACCTTGTACGGCCTTGTCCAAGCCGCCGTAGCGGCCTTCATAGATGGTACCGAACTTATCTACCAGTACGTTGTAGCCGATATCGCACCAGCCCAGGGTCTGCGCATGGTAGTCGTAGGCACCGCGTACCTGTGCCGCCGCCTGCGCGCGGGTGTAGTTATTGCTACCCGCGGTGTGGTGCAGGGTCATGGCCTTGATGCCATCGTCGTAGGTTGGCTGCTGGCAGCGCTTAGATTCGTCTGCTCCCCAGCCGGCGCGGGTGACTACCTTGGGCATGCCCGCGGTTTCTGCGGTGGGCTCGATGGCTTCGCCTTCTTGGGCGTTGCCGTCGATAAACACGGCGTCGAGATCCGCAACCTGGGTGCGCTCATCGGCCACGGGGGAGATATCGCCGACGTTGTACGCAAGCGGCGCGGGGCGGTTGGCATCAGCGCCCTTGGCGGCCTTGTCCAGGAGGGAGTCTTCCTTCTTGTCGAGGTTGGAACCGGTCACGAGGTCAACGTTGGCCATAGAAACCTGCACATTGTTGGTATCGCCCACGAAGATGAGTTCGGTGCCGTTCTTGCCCTCGGTGTAATTCATTGCATCCATGGGCAGCCACTCGCTCCAGGAGCCGTCCTTCTGCTTGGAGCGCACAAAGGAGTTGACATCGCGCTTGCCTTCCCACGTGATGGCGAACATGTTGAAGGTATCGTCGCGGTGGAATTGCTTGACCGCGCGGCGGCCTTCGCCGTCGCCCTGCGCGGCTACGGCGGGGTCATCGACGACGATGGATTCACCATCGCTGAAGCTAGCGGAGGCGTTTTTGACCTCAATGGGCCCGCCATTGTTGGAGTCCTGGGTCTTAAGCACCTGCTGGCCGCCGAATGCGGCGGTCGCGGCGAGCGCGATAGAGGTGACTGCCGCGATGACCGGGGTGGACCACTTGGACCTGGTGGGTACTAGTCGACGTCGTTGTTGCACTGTTATCTCCCTGGGGTTGTGCAGCTGTAAAAACGGTTGCCAAAAGTTAAGAATTGATTGTGATGGTACGTTTGTGACTTCTGTGAAACTTGTTGCGACACGCCGTAGTACCGTGTCGGTTGCCGAAGTGCAATAAACTGGGGCCATGACTTCTTATGACCTCATCGTTGTTGGCTCTGGATTTTTTGGTCTAACGGTTGCCGAGCGCGCCGCTAGCCAGCTGGATAAGAAGGTGCTCATTGTGGAGCGCCGCAATCACCTCGGCGGCAATGCCTACTCCGAGGCCGAACCCACCACCGGAATCGAGGTGCACAAGTACGGCGCGCACCTCTTCCACACCTCTAATAAGCGCGTGTGGGATTACTGCAATAAGTTCACCGATTTCACCGACTACCAGCACCGCGTGTTTGCCATGCACGATGGCACCGCCTACCAATTCCCGATGGGCCTGGGTCTTATCAACCAGTTCTTCGGCCGCTACTACTCCCCGGATGAGGCCCGCCAGCTCATTAAGGATCAGGCCGGCGAATTCTCCCCGGAAGAGGCGCAAAACCTGGAGGAGAAGGCCATCTCGCTCATCGGTCGCCCGCTGTATGAGGCCTTCATTCGCGATTACACCGCAAAGCAGTGGCAGACCGATCCGAAGGAGCTGCCGGCCGCGAATATCACCCGCCTGCCGGTGCGCTATACCTTCAATAACCGCTACTTCAACGACACCTATGAGGGCCTGCCTGTAGACGGCTATGCGGCATGGCTAGAAAACATGGCTGACCACGACAATATTGAGGTCCGCTTGGATACCGATTGGTTCGAGGTTCGCGAGGAGCTGCGTGCCGAGTCCCCAGATGCGCCCGTGGTCTACACGGGCCCACTGGACCGCTACTTTGATTTTGCCGAGGGCGAGCTGGGCTGGCGCACCCTCGACTTTGACTTGGAGGTGCTGGATACCGGCGATTTCCAGGGCACGCCGGTGATGAACTACAACGATGCGGACGTGGACTATACCCGCATCCACGAATTCCGCCATTTCCACCCGGAGCGCAAGGATAAGTACCCGAAGGATAAGACGGTCATCATGAAGGAGTATTCGCGCTTTGCCGATAAGGGCGATGAGCCGTACTACCCGATTAATACCCCGGAAGACCGCACCAAGCTGGAGGCCTACCGTAAGCTCGCTGCCCAGGAGTCGAAGGATAATAAGGTTCTCTTCGGCGGCCGCCTGGGCACCTACCAGTACCTGGATATGCACATGGCTATCGGTTCGGCGCTGTCTATGTTTGATAATAAGCTCGCGCCCTTCTGGAACGAGGGCAAGGCCATTGAGCAGGAGCGTGGCCACTAAGAGCTATGCTTAATCACCTCTGAGGAAAGGAGGTGACGGCATGGCTGACCGCCGCATGTGGAAAATGTCGCCGGAGCGGCTGCAGGAGCATCTGAAATTGCGTAGCCGCGCATCGCGCATTCCCGATAAAAAGAAGGAACAGTCCAAGAAGGCCTGCCGGAACTCCCGGCGGGCCTTTCCGCTTTTTGGTGCAGAAACTATTGGGTTATTCCCAACCGTTTGACTTAACCCAACATTAACTATTAAAGTTAACTGTAGGTTAACAATTAGCAAACGGGACAATAATCCGAGAAAGGGGATAACAATGAACCAGTTTGAAACCCTGCGCCAGGATCTGCACGAGAACTACGGCCACGAGTACACGGCCGTGGAAATCGATGCCAAGCTCGATGAGGTTATTGCCAAGCACACCAAGAAGGCGGAGCTCGATGAATTCGTGCCGCTTTTGGTGGAGCGCGAGGTGCGCGAGTACTTCGGTAATCACCGCATTCACGTCCGCTTTGCTGCTGGGACGAATAGTGCTCTGGCCCAAGCGGCAGCGGAGCTCACCCGAAAGCACGCCGGCGAGGCCCTCTTTGTAGATACCGCCGTTGCTCACCCAGAAAACGAAGCGGAAGGCCACCTTGCCCACGTCATGAACGAGCGCGGCATGGGCGAGGCCCCGAATAAGTACCTCGATGAGGTGCGCACGGTAGCGATGCCGGATTACATCGTGTTCTTGGGCCGCGAGATCGAGCGCGATGAGGCGGGCAAGGACATCAAGATTTGGGATATTCCTGCTGCAGGTACCGTGGAGCAGGCACGTGAATTGGCTGATGACCTCGAAGCCCGCGTGCTCTACATGCTCAACAAGCTGGGCATCGATCCGGTAACTGAGCCGGTCAACGCCTAGAAGCGATACGGGTTGGGCAGCTGGGAGGAGACGTTATTATTAGCCACCCAGAAGCCCGCAAACCGATAGGGCATGTAGTGCGTGCCCATACCGGGGCGCCATTCCGGCGTGCCCAAAAGTGGGGGAGTTTTGCGGTCGCGCTGCGGATATAGCCGTTCTGGCAGTGCGCTCACCATGGGGTGGTAGTCCTCGAGGACGCGAGCGAAGGCGGAGTCGAAGTCTTCCCGCGACAGAACCTGAGACAGGTCATTAATGCGCTGCGTTATCTGGCGCAAGCTGGCGTTATCGGGCTGGCGGGAGAGGGCCGCTTGGGCGTCGCCAAGCAGCCATTGCACCTCGCCCGCGCGCACCGCAGTATCGCCGGCGCAGAAATTTTCCAGGGAATCTATCTGCGCTGCGGCCGTATTGATCTGCTTGAGCGCTTTGTATGCCTCCTTGATGGAAGCAGCGTGCAGGGAATAGTCCTGGATGTTCTCCAGCGCCTTGAGCGTCGGCCGCGCATCAGTGTACTGATTGACCAGAGAGCGCCACTGTACCTTTAGGTAGTCGCCCGCCAAGGAGGAATGCAGGGCATTAATCCGCGCCTCCGTGCGCGCGATGAGCTCCTCGGCCCCGTCGCGAGCGCCCTTAATATAATCGAAGCGCTTGCGCACTCGGGCGCGGCGGATGAACAAGTAAGTAATGAGGCCGACCGCACCAAGGACCACGATCGCTAACGTAGCAGCAATGAACACGGACCACGTGGGCGCATTCTGCGTATATTGCCGGCGCACGGTGGTATCCGCGGCGGCGCGCGTTGCCAGGATCATGCCGACGGTATAGTCATCGTCCGCCAGCGCCGGCCGCATCTGGTCCAAGATGCCGTCTACGCGGCCCTCGTCATAAATCTTGATGTCCTGGCACACCTCTGTGCCACAGTGCACGGCCATACTATTGGGCTCAAAACCAACCGCGATGACGAGCACATTTTTCTGTAACTCACTTCCGCTGATGAAATGTGGATGCTCGCGGGCCAAGTCTTGGAATAGAGTCCGGGAAAAATCCTCGCCTGAATTCGGATACGTAGCGTAGAGAACCTCGTGCACGGAATCCGGCAAATGCATGGACTGTGCTTGCGATTTAATGGCGTCTTCGTCCGAATTGCTGAGGATTTGGGCGTGGTCCAGAAACTCCACCGCGGGCTTTTCCTCTGCGATAGCGGCGGGCGCGCTGGCTACAGTGAGAAGACCTACTGCTGCCACGCAAGGAACCCATCTCATGAGGTTCCATCATACGGGCTCCGCGTGTAAACCGTAGTACTTATGCAAAAGCAACTACGCTAAATCGCTGACTACTGTTTATACCGTTTGGAGAATCGAAGCTATCGTGACTGCCAACAACACCCAGGCCCATGAGCCCCTGCAGCGCATCCTGCTGCCTAAGCGCGGCGAGCCCTTTGATGTGCGGATGCTCTACCTCATCGAGGCCGAGCAAAACCGTGAACGCCTTAGCTGGTTTGACCGCACGTCCGTAACCATCCCGGCCGGCGAGGAAGCCTCTTTTGAGACCTACTTCAATGCCTTCCCGGCTTCTTATTGGCGCCGCTGGTCGCAGCTGCGCTCCGTGATCCTCAGCCTGGACATTGAGGGTCAAGCAAATATTTCCCTGTACCGCTCCAAGCAGGATGGCCAGCGCATTTCCGTGGCCAACCACCTGGTAGGCACCGGCCACCACGAGTTTGAGCTGCCACTCAAAAACTTCGAGGACGGCGGTTGGCTGTGGTTCGATATCACCGCCGAGCAGGAAACCACGCTTGCCGACGCCGCCTGGTGCTCCCCCCACGCCCCTGGCCCACAGCTGCTGCCGGACGGCACCGAACAACCGGCGCAGGACAAGCGCGTGGCAGTCGGCATTCCTACCTTCAATCGCCCAACCGATGCCGTGGCAGCACTCAAGGCATTGGCCGAAGATCCGGTGGTAGATGAAATCATCGACTTCGTCCTCATGCCGGACCAAGGCAACCAGCACCCGGCCGATGAGCCGGGGTACGACGAGGCAGTGGCCCACTTTGGCGACCGCTTCCGCGAATTCCGCCAGGGCAACCTGGGCGGCTCCGGCGGCTACTCCCGCATCATGTACGAGGCGCTGGAAAATACCGATTCGCCCTTCATCCTGTACATGGACGATGACATCGCTATCGAGCCGGACTCCGTACTGCGTGCGGTTCAGGCGGCCCGCTACGCCGCCAAGCCCATTATCGTCGGCGGCCAGATGCTTAACCTGCAGGAACGCTCCCAGCTGCGCACTACCGGCGAGCAGGTTAACCGTGCCGATTTCATGTGGGGCGCGGCGCCGCACGCCGTCTACGACCACGACTTTGCCAAGTACCCGCTGCGCGCCATCGGCACCCGCGAAACCCACCTGGATCCGAAGAAGTACGATTCCCGCGCGCTGCACCGCCGCGTTGACGTGGAGTACAACGGCTGGTGGATGTGTCTCTTCCCGCGCATCGTGGCAGAAACCAACGGCCAGCCGCTGCCGCTGTTTATCAAGTGGGACGATACCGAGTACTCCCTGCGCGCGGCTCGCAATGGCTTCCCCACGGTGACCTGGCCGGGCGCCGCTATCTGGCACATGGCCTGGGCCGACAAGGACGATGCCATTGACTGGCAGGCCTACTTCCACCTGCGCAACCGCCTCATCGTTGCCGCGATGTACCACGAGGGACCGGCCAAGGGCATTACCAAGTCCATCTTTAAGTCCACCCTCAAGCACACCATGTGCATGGAATACTCCACCATGGCCATCCAGATTGAGGCCATGCGAGACTTCCTGGCCGGGCCGGACCATCTCTTCGACATCCTGGAGTCTTCGCTGCCGCGCATCGCACAGATCCGCAAGAACTATTCCGATGCCGTCATCCTGGAATCCGCCGATGAGCTCCCATCTCCCACTGGCGCGCCGGGCGTGCCCACCCGCAATATCGGCGGCCGTCTGGCCAAGATTAAGAAGATCCCGTGGGCCATTAAGGGCCTCAAGCACCTCGTCAGCAAGGAAGACGCTGCGCACCATGAGGCGCCGCAGCTCAACCTCACCCCGGACGAGGCCCGCTGGTTCACCCTGTCCCGCGTAGATTCGGCCACCGTATCCACCGCGGGTGGCACCGGCGTCGCCTTCCGCAAGCGTGACCGAGACCTAGCCAAGGACCTTGTGACCCAGACCCGCGAACTGCTGAAGGAAATCGAGGAGAACTTCGACGACCTGCGCGCCGAATACCGCGCGGCACAGCCGGAGCTGACTTCGCGCGAGTCCTGGAAGAAGGTCTTCGATGCCCAATAAGCTTTCCGTAGCAGAATCGCGCGTCCTCGAATCCATCCAGGGTGCGGCCTTCGACGTGCCCGGCGTGCTTCCCACCGCCCGCGGGCTTAGCTACTGGGGCGAGCATGCCTTGGGCTGGATGGGCAGCGCTGCGGTAGGGGCGGGCATCGACAAGCGCCGCCGCGAAGGCTGGATCCGTGTTGGAGCCGCCGCCTTCCTCGCGCACGCCGCCAGCGTGGTGCTCAAGCGCATCGTGCGCCGCAAGCGCCCGGACTATCCGTACGTGCGCGTGGGAGTAAAAACGCCCTCTAAGCTCTCCTTTCCCAGCTCGCACGCGACTTCGACCACCGCATTCCTGGTGGCGGTAAGCCGCCTGACCGGCCGCAAGGCGCCCCTTTTCGGCGTGCCGGTAATGATGGCATCGCGTATGGTGCTCGGAGTGCACTACCCAACAGATACGGCCGTGGGTGCGGCCATCGGCGCTGCTACCGCGGAGGTCGTGATGAAAGGAATGAAGCATGAGTGATGATGGAAACCAGCACTTTTTCCATTCGGAACCGCACACCTCCGGCGTAGATACCGGCCGCAAGCGCAAGCCGCCGAAGAATCTTGTCGATGGCATGATTAAGGCCCTGCGCCCCAAGCAGTGGGTCAAAAACGTCCTGGTGCTCGCCGCCCCCGCCGCAGCCGGCGCCGATGCGTTGTTCCATGGCCGCGTGCTTCTCGACGTCCTCTTGGCCTTCGTCGTCTTTTGCCTCGGCGCTTCCTCCATCTACCTGATTAACGATGCGAAGGACTGGCGCGAGGACCAAGAGCATCCGACCAAGCGCTTCCGCCCGATTGCCTCGGGCGTGCTGCCGATTAAGCTCGCCTATGTCATGGCCGTAGTGCTCATCGTCCTGTCCATCGGCCTGTCTTTCCTTGCCACTGCCGGCCCGCAGCTGGCTATCGTGATGGCGATTTATATCGCGTTGCAGTTGGGCTATTGCTTTGGCTGGAAGCATATGCCGGTGATCGATATTGCGCTGGTGTCCTCCGGTTTCATGCTGCGCACTATGGCCGGTGGCGTAGCCGCAGGCATCGAGCTGTCCCAGTGGTTCTTGCTGGTGGCGGCCTTCGGTTCGCTGTTTATGGCCTCCGGCAAGCGCTACTCGGAAATCCTGTTGGTAGAACAGACCGGCGCGAAAATCCGCAAGTCCCTCGAGGGGTATACGCCCACCTACCTGCGCTTCGTGTGGACCCTAGCCGCCACCGCTGTGGTCATCTGCTACACCTTGTGGGGCTTCGAACTCGCAAATGACGCCCAGACCGGTGGCGTGTGGTACCAGATTTCCATGGTGCCGTTTACCATCGCCATCCTCCGCTATGCGGCCGATGTGGACCGCGGCCAGGGTGGCGCACCGGACGAGATTGCACTGGAGGACCGCACTTTGCAGGTTCTCGCCTTGGCTTGGCTTGCCTGCATTGCCATGGCGGTTTATATCATGCCGTTGTTCTAGACACAGCGGAATCGATATAGAAATTTTCTGCGGGGCTGATAAACTTTCTCCCCGTGCTTAACATCGACCACAAGAGTATCGCCCGCTGGAGTACCCCAGCGGTCATTCTTGTGATCGGTGTTTTATCTTTCTGGGGCGGCTTCGCTCGCCGCTGGATTTCCGATGACGGCCTCATCGTCCTGCGTACCGTGCGCAATCTCGAAGCTGGAAACGGGCCCGTGTTCAATATGGGCGAGCGCGTGGAGGCCAATACTTCCACGCTATGGCAGTACCTCATCTTCCTCGTGCGCTGGGTCTCCCACGCAAACCTGGAAGGCATCGCCATTTACTTGGGCCTCTTTTTGGCGGTAGCGGCAATGGTTGTGGGCACGGGGGCGTCGGCAAGCATGCGCTCTGGAGCGGTCCTTCCGGCCGGCGCACTTGTATATTTGGCCCCGCCACCGGCCCGCGACTTCTTTACCTCCGGCCTGGAATGGGGACTGTGCATATTTTACCTTGCGGTGCTGTGGTGGCTGTTGTTGCGGTGGTCACGCCCGCGCCGCCACTCCGGGAGCAATAGCGACGCCTATTGGCTCGCCTTCTGGGCCGGGCTGTCCTGGCTGGTGCGCCCAGAGCTCGCCCTGTACGGCGGCCTAGTGGGAATCGTGCTGCTCGTATCCCACCGCTGGTGGAAGATTCTTGCCGCCGCAGTGCCGTTGCCGTTGGCCTATGAGATTTTCCGCATGGGGTACTACGGCCTGCTGACCCCGCACACGGCCGTGGCCAAGTCCGCAGCCGGTTCCGAATGGGGCAAGGGCTTTACCTACCTGGCGGACTTTGCTGGGCCGTACTGGCTCTTCCTGCCGCTCATCGTGCTGGCCATTGCGGGTCTGTGGAAGGCGGACCTGCGGCCCACCGCTCTGCGATCCACCGCCACTGCCACGTATCTTTTTATGGGCGCGGCGCTCATCCATACGCTTTACGTCTTGCGTGTAGGCGGAGACTTTATGCACGGCCGCATGCTGCTGCTGCCACTTTTTGCGCTTCTGCTTCCGATTTTTGTCGTTAGCGTACGCATGTGGATCGTCTCCGTCCTCTGCGCGGTGTGGGCGCTGGTTATCGTTCTGCGCGGCCATCCGGTGGATCGCGGCACCTATGCGGATGAGATTTCCATCGTGGACGAGCGTGATTTCTGGACCTACGCTACCCAGCGCCAGGATCCTCCCATGCGCGCCGAAGAGTTCCTTGGTGCCAAGTTTATGGAGGATTACCAGGAGGGAATCGACGAGCTAGAGGCCGGCGACGCCATGACCTTCCGCTATATCAAGGGCGAAGATAGGTTCTCGTGGACGGCCACGCCTGCGGACCCTTCGCGCACCGATCCGCCGACCGTTTACCTGCTCAATTTGGGCCTGTCTTCCATGAATGCGCCGCTGGATATTCGCGTGTTGGACAATATTGGCCTCAGCAACCCTTTGGCAGCGCGCCAGCCGCGCATCGAGGGCGGACGCATTGGGCACGACAAGAGCTTGGATATGTCGTGGCAGGTGGCAGATTCCGCGGCCGATATCGACGAGATCCCGGCGTGGATTGATAAGTACGAGGCGGCCAAGGCTCGCGCCGCGCTTGCCGACGCCGATTTTCAGAAACTCTTCGTCACATACAGGGAACCCTTAACTTGGGACCGTTTCTGGAAAAATATTAAATTCTCCCTGACCGACGGCCGGACCCTCACTTTTTCTGCTAATCCCTCTGACTACCTGCGTTAATCCCTTTAAATGCAGACTTTAGGGGGAACCTAAGTTACACTATTCTGTGACATTGTTATCGATCCGTGACGTTAACGGTATACAGGTTCCGGACGATAGAACTTAGTGACAATCACCGAGTAGTTTGAAGGAGAAAGATGACTGCATCCATCAAGGGTCGTGTCCTTTCAGTCATCATGGCAGTTGCCGTAGCTTTGGGCCTGGCCGTAGTGGCGGGTTCCCAGCCGGCAGAGGCAGCCAACCGCGACTGGCTGCGCCGTGACGCCACTGGTACGTGTGAGTGGGACAAGGTCGGCTGGTGGGTCCAGCGTTGCGACGTATGGTCCCAGGCTATGGGCCGCACCATTCCGGTGCAGGTTCAGCCGGCAAAGCGTGGCGGCAATGCTGCCCTTTACCTGCTGGATGGCCTGCGTGCCACCGAGCGCACAAACGCATGGGTAAATGACGTTAATGCTGCCAAGACCTACGAGCCGCACAACATCACCCTCGCTATGCCCGTCGGTGGTGCCGCTTCCTTCTATGCTGACTGGCAGGGTCCCGCTACCTACGACCTGGAAAATCCGGTCAACTACAAGTGGGAGACCTTCCTGACCAGCGAGCTGCCTGGCTACTTGGAGCGCAACTTCGGTGTTGCCCGCAACAACAACTCCATTGCTGGCCTGTCCATGGGCGCCGGTGCTGCTCTGACCCTGGCCGCTAAGCACCCGAACCAGTTCCGTCAGGCGCTGTCCTACTCCGGCTTCCTGACTACAACTGTCCCCGGTGCACAGACATTCATGCGTCTAGCCATGTTGGATGCGGGCGGGTTCAATATCAACGCTATGTACGGTTCCCTGTTTAACCCGAAGCGTTTCCAGAACGATCCGCTGCTGCTTATCCCGAAGTTGCGCAATACCAACCTGTACATCTCCGCAGCCTCTGGTGTCCCAGGCGCCGGCGATAGCCACTACCTGCCGGAGCACCAAGCGGCAGGTGCCGCACTTGAGGTCGGCTCCAATATCACCACGCGCGTGTGGGAAGGCGCCGCTCGCCTGCAGGGTCTCAATCCAACCGTGAGCTACCCGGCCCAGGGGCTGCACAACTGGGAGCAGTTTGGCTACCAGCTCAACCGCTCTAAGCCACAGGTGCTTAACGTTATGAACGCCTGGTAATTCTCGCGGCCTGATCCTCCTTCCTGATGGAAGGGGGATTTTCTTTTGCGGCGCGTATCGAACAAATATGCGTCTAACTATTGCGGCTGTCTCGGTGTTGCGCTAACCTAAGGGTGTCGGTTCGATTGGGTGTGCGAAATTATTTAGAGGGGGAGCTTTCGTGACTACTGCTACCGCACCACCAAAACAGGCGTATTTTTCTACCAATGACATGGAAGACACCGTGTGTGTCATGGCCATGGTGCAAAGAATTCAATCATGGCAACTGTTCCAGGCAGTGTTGCCACAGTTAGAAGACGACGTTGATTGCACGCTGGCCGTGTTGTCTAAGAGGCTCGGTCTTTCGCGATGGCGGGTATCAAGTGCGATCCAAGCCCACTTTCGGATGCGCGAATTGCCGCTTACTACCGCGGTACAAACGGAACACTGGATTTTGGACCTTCCGCGACTCCAAGTCATTGACGTGGAATTGCGCCCCCTCGGCGAGGGCGAAGCGCAGATCCAACTGGTTGATGCGGCCTTGGCAGATTTCCTCACGCCCAAAGACCCAGGACAGCATGTTCCGACGGAACCGGAAATCCGAAATTTCCTGCGCGGATTCATTGATGGGCTGCTGAAGCCAGATTTGTCGGCGCAAATCGAGCGTGCAGTGTCGGTGTCCTATTCGGGTGGACAGGCCACGATCGTGTTGAAGACAGATAAGGCCACAGCGGCGGCGATCTCCAGGCATGTTGATAAAGCGGCAGCACAAGACGGGGTGTCAAAGGCGGAAGCGCTGGAAAATCTGATCTTTAACCGCACTAGTACCAAAGTGGTAATTAACACCTATCGCACCGGCGAGGATCCTTCCCGCGTCTTTATTCCTAGCGCAGGATGGTGCGACCTGGGGGAGGACTTAGCACATGACTCTGCAGTGCGAACTCTAACCGCCAAGGACGTCGAAAAGTATGTTCCCTCAGAAGAAATACGTGCCTGGGTGCAGGGACGGGATGCGACCTGCCGGTGGCCAGGGTGTTCAATGCCAGCGCACTATTGTCAACTGGATCACCGAGTGGAGTACGGCGACAAAGGGCCCACCAGTGTGGGAAATCTGGTGAGCCTGTGCCAGCATCACCATAACGTGAAGACGGATGGTCGGGTGCGATACATCATGGACCCGTTTACCGGAGATATTGTCTGGATGTTTGAGGATGGTACTTACGAAGTGGACCGAGCGGCAGGTCCTCTCGCACCCCGGAATATTCATTGGAAGCTGACGTGGGAGCGATTCCTCAAGCTCAGGAGGGGATCTTTGCAAGGCTTGTGAGTTGGGACTATACAGGGGCGCATGTTCGCTATTGAGAATCCAAACACAGGCAAGAGTGAAGACCAGTTTGAACGTATCGATGATTCGCAGCGCGATGACATCCTAGACCGCTCCACCGCGGCCTACGATGCATGGCGGACCACTCGCATCGAGGAGCGTGCTGCGGTTTTGTCCCGCGCGGCTGATCTTTATGAAGAGCGCATTGATGAATTGGCCGATCATATCGGCCGCGAGATGGGCAAGCTGACCCGTTGGGCCAAGGCTGAGGTACAGATTGTTGCCGATATTTACCGCTATTACTCCGAGCACGCGCACGAGCTGCTTGCCGACGAGTACCTGCCGGCACAGAATGCCGACAAGACCGTAGTGCGCAAGGAGCCGATCGGTCCACTGCTGGGCATCATGCCGTGGAACTTCCCGTACTACCAGGTAGCCCGCTTCGCGGCGCCTAACCTGCTGTTGGGTAACACCATTGTGCTCAAGCACGCTTCCATCTGCCCGCTGTCTTCCCAGGCATGCCAGGACATCCTGGAAGAGGCTGGTCTGCCGAAGGACGCGTATATCAACATCTACGCTTCCGGTTCCCAGATGGATGCCTTTGTAGCGGACAAGCGCATCAAGGGTGTTTCGCTGACCGGATCGGAGGGCGCGGGTGCTGCCGTGGCCAAGACCGCTGGCGAAAACTACAAGAAGTCCGTGCTGGAGCTGGGCGGCAACGACCCGTTCCTGGTTATTGATGATGAGAACTTGGAGTGGGTACTGGATCAGTACAGCCTGATCCGCATGTACAACACCGGCCAGGCCTGCAACGCGCCAAAACGCCTCATCGTTCTGGAGGACTTCTACGACCGCACCGTGGAGTACCTGGAGAAGAAGATTGGGGACATGAAGGTTGGCACTTATGACGACGAGAATGCCGACATTGGTCCGCTGTCCTCCATTGGTGCTCGCGATGAGATTGTGGAGCGCCTGGAAAAGGCCGCGGCCAATGGTGACGCCAAGATTCGCGTAGGCGGCAAGAAGATTGACCGCGAGGGCGCCTACATGGAGCCTGCGCTGCTTACCGACGTCGACCCATCCACCGACGTAGGCTGCAACGAGATTTTCGGCCCTGTGGCTATTGTCTACAAGGCCAAGGATGTTGAAGAGGCCATCGAGATTGCCAATAACTCGGAGTATGGTCTGTCCAGCTCCGTGTGGGGTACCGACCTGGATGCCGCGTTCGAGGTGGCAAACCAGCTCAACGATGGCATGACGTTTGTCAACGAGGCGTCGGTAACCGCAGCTGGCCTGCCATTCGGTGGCGTGAACCGCTCCGGCTACGGCCGGGAGCTGGCGCGCTGGGGCGTCGGCGAGTTTGTTAACGAGCACCTGTACCGCGTCAGCGGACAGGATAACCCGGGTAACTCCCCGGCAATGTAGCGGCGTGTCAGTCTAGCGTAAGTCTCAAGTTCAACTTAAACTTGAGCACACGATAGACAGCTCACGCCGCAGGCATCGGTCCGGGGGAGGGGAACCCTCGGAAAGGTACCGCGGCAAATCTTCAAGGACGTTTACCTATGCGCAAAAGCACTTCCCCGAGCAAAGCTCGCAAGGGCCTTGCAGTGGCCGCAGTACCTACCGCTATTGCCGTGGGTTTGGCTCTGCTGCCAAACGCCACCGCACAATCTTCCGTAGGCGATCTCTCTTCCGCAATCGGCGGCGATTCCAGCCTGTCCGATCATTTCGCGCCCAAAGAGCCGCCCGCTCGCACCCCGCTGAACACCGAATACCCGGATGTTAAGGGCCTGCCGGAGGGCGTGAAGATCAACCGCGTGGAGTACCTGACCAACCGCCACCTGATGGTCTACATCAAGTCCGCGGCTATGCCGGACAAAGAGCAGAAGGTGCAGATCCAGCTGGCTCGTGACTGGTACTCCCACCCGGAAAAGAAGTTCCCAGAGGTATGGGCGCTCGACGGCCTGCGTGCACGTGACGATGAGTCCGGCTGGACCATCGAGACCAATATTTTGAACCAGTACGCTGACCGTAACGTCAACCTGATTATGCCGGTTGGCGGCGAGTCTTCCTTCTACTCGGACTGGGAGCAGGCAGACCGCGGTAAGCGCTACATGTGGGAGACTTTCCTCACCAAGGAATTGATCCCCATCTTGGATAATGAGTACCGCTCGAACCACAAGCGTGCGGTCACCGGCCTGTCCATGGGCGGCACGGCTGCGATGAACTTGGCTGAGCGCAACCCGCACCTGTTCAACTTTGTGGGTTCCTTCTCCGGTTACCTGGACACCACTACGCGCGGCATGCCGGAAGCCATCATGGCTGCGCAGCGCGATGCCGGCGGTTATGATTCCCGCAAGATGTGGGGTGAGCCAGGTTCCCAAAACTGGATCGACCACGATCCGAAGCTGGGCATTGAAAACCTGAAGGACATGAAGGTCTATGTCTCTGCAGGTTCGGGCAAGGACGATTTTGGCAACGCCAACTCCGTAGCCAAGGGTCAAGCAAACCTCGCCGGCATGGGCTTGGAGGTCATTTCCCGCATGTCCACCCAAACCTATGTGGACTACGCAAAGCGCGCCAAGATTAACCCAGTGATTAAGTTCCGCCCATCCGGCGTGCACAGCTGGGAATACTGGCAGTTTGAGATGCAGCAGGCATGGCCCTACATCGCAGATGCCCTCGAGATGGACAAGGCTGATCGCGGTGCGGACTGTGAGGCCATTGGTGCCATCGCCAAGGAAACCAAGAGCGGCGTCATTGGCTCTTGCTTGAATAACGAGTACGACGTCGCCAAGAAGGGCAAAGCCCAGGACTTCGAGTCTGGTACCGCTTACTGGTCCCCGGATACCGGTGCGCACGCCCTCTTCGGCCGCATTGGCGCTCGCTACGCCGAAATCGGCGGGCCTACCTCCTGGCTGGGCTTCCCTAAGACCGGCGAGTCTAAGACCCCGGACGGCAAGGGCCGCTTCGTGCACTTCGAGCACGGCTCCATCTACTGGTCCCCGGAGACCGGCGCGTGGGAGATTACCGGTGATATGTTCCAGGCCTGGGGCAAGAACGGCTACGAAAAGGGCGACCTGAAGTACCCGACTGGCTCGGTTAAGAAGGTCGGCGAGGGCTACATGCAGGAATTCCAGGATGGCATCCTGACCCGTAACCCGGATGGCTCCAACCAGGTAGTCCACGGCGCTATCGGCGCCAAGTACAAGGACATGGGCGGCGCTGAATCTGCGCTTGGCTTCCCGACGTCCGGTGAGAACGCCGTCAACGGCGGCTTCTTCCAAACCTTTGAGAAGGGCAGCATCTACTGGTCCCCGAAGACTGGTGCGCACTACATCTTGAAGAGCAAGATCATGGACCGTTGGGGCCAGGCTGGCTGGGAGCAGGGCGAGTTCGGTTGGCCTACCTCTGACTATTCCGAGATTGCCGCTGGCGGCCTGAGCCAGGAATTCCAGCACGGCAAGATCAGCGAGGTCCTCGGCCAGGTTCGGACCGAGAAGAAGTAGCAATGCGCAAGCTAGTAGTTGTGGGCGCGGCGCTGTGCTTGGGTCTTGCGGGCTGCGATTCCGCCACGGTGGATAGCGAACCGCCGCAAGAGACCGAGGTCGCGCCCCTCGAGCGGGAGTCCGAGGCCCCTTCCTCTTCTTCGGAGACGGCCACCTCTAAGTCGCAAGAAGACCGCGGTGCGCGTGAGATCTCTGAAATCCCGTCCGCTGAGGTGCCGGAACAGGACGCCAAGTACTTGGACAAGCTCAAGGACGCCGGCGTTAACGTCGATGGCGTAGAGGATCAGCTCCTTGGAGCCGGCAAAGCGGCTTGTGACGAGAATGAGGTCACCATTTCTGCGGTTGCTGGCCAGCTCATCGAGCAGCAGCGCACCACGCAGAGTTTTGAGGAGCTTTCCCAGCTCATCAAGGATTCTGCACGTTCAGGGATTTGCTAGGTTTACCTGGTACAACTAATCCATGCGAAAAACTATTACCGTTGTCGCGGCCCTCGTCGTTTTAGCTGTCATCGGCGTGGGCGCGTCGCGTTACCTCAACCAAGGCACTGATTCCCCTGCTCCGCACACCACGGAGCAGGCTGCGCCGCCGCAACCGCAGCAGCCCGAGTGGTGCCCCCGTGTGGAGTTCATTTCTGCCCCGGGTACCTGGGAGTCCGCGGCTGACGACGACCCCATTAATCCTTCTGCGAACCCGCGCTCGTTCATGTTGTCTATTACGAAGCCGCTGCAGGAGGCCTACGGGGACGACGTGAAGGTCTGGACCCTTCCCTATACCGCGCAATTTAAAAACATTAATGCGCAACATGAGATGAGTTACGACGATTCCCGCAATGAGGGAACCGCCAAGATGAATGACGAGCTGCGTAGCGTTCACCAAAGCTGCCCAGCTACCAAGTTCATTGTGAGCGGCTTTTCTCAGGGTGCCGTGATTGCTGGCGACGTTGCCGATGAGATTGGTGGCGGCCAGGGCGTGGTCCCGGCGGAAAACATCGCAGGCGTGGCCCTTATCGCTGACGGCCGCCGCCAAAATGGCGTCGGGCAAAACCCAGGCCGCAAGGTGGGCGGCGTGGGTGCTGAAATTGCCCTTCAGCCGGTATCCGGATTGGTTCAGCCCATCGTGCCGGGGGCTTCCATGCGTGGTGCGCGCCAGAATGGGTTCGGTAGCCTCGCGGATCGCACTTTCCAGATTTGTGCGCCCAATGATTCGGTGTGTGATGCCCCGCCAAACGTGACTAATGCGCTAGAGCGCGCGCAGGGTTTGATTGCTGCGAATGGCGTGCATGCGCAGTACGCCTCTAATAGTGGCGTTATCGATGGCACGACTGCCAACCAGTGGGTAGTGGGCTGGGCCCGCCAGCTTATCGACGCCGCGTAACAACCATTCCCCCAACTCCGATAGTTTTATTACCGAAACCATTTACCTAAGGAGAATCGATGGATCTAAAAGCGCAGATGGGGCAGTTCTTAGCGCCCGAGTTCACCTTGGCCCAGTTGGCAGAGAAGCTCTTCCAAGCGGAGACCGACCCAGACCGCGTGGTGATGCGCCAGTGGATCTACGGTGAGGAAGAAACCTGCCGGGAGCTCACCCGCGCACAGGTCAATAACCGCATCAAGGTGGTGGCGGCGCGCCTGCAGCAGGTGGCAGAGCCTGGTACCCGCGTGGCTATCTTGGCTGGTAATTCACCAGAATACGTCTTCGGCTTCTTGGGCGCTCTATATGCGGGCATGGTGCCGATTCCGCTATATGACCCCAACGAACCGGGGCACTCGGACCACCTCAAGGCCGTATTTGGTGACTGCGAACCGTCCATCGTGGTGACTAACCGCGTATCGGCGGCGGCAGTGCGCACGTACTTTTCCGCTCAACGCGAGCGCCCGCGCATCATTTCCCTCGACGCCCTTCCTGATTCTTTGGCTTCCTCCTGGACTCCTGTGGAGGGAACCGCAGAAGACACTGCTTTCCTGCAGTACACTTCCGGTTCCACCCGCACCCCGGCCGGCGTGGAGCTCACCAATCGCGCGATTATTACCAACGTGGCGCAGATCTTCCAGGCACTGCAGCTGCAGATGCCTGCCCGCATCGTTTCTTGGCTGCCGATGCACCACGATATGGGTATCATCCTTGCCGTATTCGTCACCATTTTGGGCCTCGACTTCGAGATGATGACCCCGCGCGATTTCATCCAGCACCCGGATCGCTGGGTCCGGCGCCTCACCGCGGGCAAGCAGGCCACCTATGCCGCCATCCCGAACTTTGCCTTGGAACTCGCCGCTCGCCATGCCAAGGATGCAGATTTCTCGCACGTGGGCGGCATCATTATCGGTTCCGAGCCGGTGACCGAATCGGCCGTGGACTCCTTCCTCGAAGCCTTCAGCGTGGACCGTTCCGTACTGCGCCCGTCCTATGGTCTGGCAGAAGCGGCGCTTATTGTGTCTACCCCGCAAACTGACAAGCGCCCGGTCATCTCGCACTTTAACCGCGCGGAGCTAGCCGCAGGTCGTGCAGTCATCGAGGAGAAATCCGATGACACCGTCGCTTACGCCTCCAATGGACAGTGCGTTCCGCACCAGCACCTCGCCATTGTGGATCCGGAAACTCGCGCCGAGGTAAAGGACGGCGTTATCGGAGAAATCTGGGTCCACGGTCCCAACATGGCCACCGGCTACCTCAACCGCCCAGAGGAAACCGCTGCGACCTTCCGCAATACCCTGGGTGAGCGTCAACAGGATGGCCTGCCGGAAGACGATTACTGGATGGCCACCGGAGACTTGGCGGCCATCGTGGATGGGGAACTGTATATCACCGGCCGCCTGAAGGATCTCATCGTCATTGCTGGACGCAACCATTATCCGCAGGATATTGAGGGCACGGTGCAAGCCGCTTCCACGCAGGTTCGCCCGGATTCCGTTGCTGCCTTCTCCGTGGAAGGCAATGACTCTGAGTCCCTCGTCCTGCTGGTGGAGCGAGCCGATGATGCGCAGCCGTCCGGCGATGCCGAGGCAACCGAGGCCATTCGCACCGCGGTCACTGCCCACCATGGCATCACTCCGGATGACATCGTGTGGAAGGCGCCTGGCGAAATCAACCGCACGTCCTCCGGCAAGATTGCGCGCCGCGTAGCCAAGAAGAATTATGTGGGATTCTGATATATCGCTAACAAAGTGACAAAATATAGCGATATACCCCTACGCCATTTAGTATTTTTCCGTAACGAAAGACCTTTTTATGACCATCGAGCAACTGCGAGCATGGCTGCGTGACTGGGTCGCCCAGGCCACCGGTGTTTCCGCCGAAGAGATCCTAGATTCCAAGCCTTTGGAAAATTATGGCCTCTCCTCGCGGGATGCTGTAGTGCTATCCGGCGAGCTGGAAAACCTTCTGGGCACCCGCCTCGATGCCACCGTGGCATATGAGTATCCCACCATCGAGCTGCTGGCGGACCGCCTGCTGAACGCACCTGCGGCGCCCCAACCAGAAGAGCACGCCCCGCGGATCGCGCAGGGATCCGACGTTGCGGTCATTGGTCTTTCCGGCCGCTTCCCGGGCGCCAAGAATGCCCAAGAGTTCTGGTCTATGTTGGCGGAATCCCGCGCAGGCACCGGCCCGTTGCCAGTGGGCCGGTGGTCCGAGTACTCCGCCGATCCGGTCATGAGTGAGAAGATCGCTCAGCAGAATACCGATGGCGGTTACCTTGAAGACATCGCCTCCTTTGACGCGGAATTTTTTGGCCTGTCCCCACTTGAGGCCGCCAATATGGATCCCCAGCAGCGCATCCTATTGGAGCTGGTGTGGGAAGCGCTAGAAAACGCCGGTATTCCCGCCAATGAGCTGCGTGGCACGCAGACCGGCGTGTATATGGGATCGACCAATAATGACTACGGCATGCTCATCGGCGCGGATTCCGCCGAGATGCACCCGTATGCGCTAACTGGCATTTCTTCTGCTGTGGTGGCCAACCGTATTTCCTATGCCTTGGATTTCCGCGGCCCTTCCATCAACGTGGATACGGCTTGCTCCTCCTCCCTCGTGGCGGTGAACCAGGCGATGAAGGATCTGCGCACGGGAAGCGCGGACGTGGCGCTGGCCGGCGGCGTGAATATTCTGGCCGCCCCGCATGCGTCCACGGCGTTCTCGGAGTTGGGCGTTACCTCTCCAACGAGCGCCATTCACGCCTTTTCGGATGACGCCGATGGCATCGTGCGTGCCGACGCCGCCGGCGTCCTCGTGCTCAAGCGCTTGGAGGACGCGGAAGCGGACGGCGACGATATCCTCGCCGTCATCAAGGGCTCGGCCGTCAACTCCGATGGCCACTCCAATGGCCTGACCGCCCCGAACCCGGAGGCACAGGAGGATGTGCTGCGCCGCGCCTATGCTGATGCGGGCGTAAATCCACAGGACGTGGACTATATCGAGGCCCACGGCACCGGCACCATTCTGGGCGATCCGATCGAGGCCTCCGCCCTAGGCCGCGTGCTCGGCGCGGGGCGTGGGGTCGATACTCCTATTTTGCTCGGCTCGGCCAAGACCAATATCGGTCACTCCGAATCCGCCGCGGGTGTGGTAGGCCTCATTAAGGTCATCCAGGCCATGCGCAATGACGTGATTCCGGCCAATATCAATTACTCGGCGCCGAACCGCTATATCGATTTCGAGGCCGAGCATCTCGAGGTAGTCGAGGATCCACGCGAGTGGCCCGAGTACTCCGGCCACAAGGTCGCTGGCGTATCCGGCTTTGGTTTCGGCGGCACCAATGCACACGTTGTGCTCACCGATTACCGCGGCACCCCGGCCGAGCGCGAGCCCCAGCTTTCCACCGAAACGGTGGCATTGCCGGTCTCTGGCCTCTTGCCTTCGCGCCGGGCGCGCGCTGCGGCCCTGTTGGCAGACTTCATTGAAGCGGAAAAGCCCGCGCTTGTCGACGTCGCCCGAACCGTCGCTCGCCGCAACCACTCCCGTTCCCGCGCCGTCGTGACGGCTAGCTCCACCGAGGAAGCGGTCAAGCGTCTGCGCCAGGTAGCTGAGGGCAAGGTTTCCGTTGGCATCGCCGCTGCGGATTCCCCGCAGGTCCCGGGCCCAGTATTTGTTTACTCCGGTTTCGGATCCCAGCACCGCAAGATGGCCAAGGACATGATTGCGCTCTCGCCGCAGTTCAAGGCCCGCTTGGAAGAGCTGGATGCCATCGTGGACTTTGAGTCCGGCTGGTCCATCCTGGATATCGTCAACGACGACGCCCAAACCTATGACACCGAGACCGCCCAGGTGGCCATCACCGCCATTCAGATTGCATTGACGGACCTGCTCGCTTCCTTTGGCGTTCGTCCGGCCGGCGTGATGGGCATGTCCATGGGCGAGATCGCAGCGGCCTATGCCGCAGGCGGCATCTCCGCAGAGGACGCCATGGTCATTGCCTGCCACCGTGCGCGGTTGATGGGTGAGGGTGAGGCGTCGCTAAGCGATGCCGAGCAAGGAGCCATGGCCGTCGTAGAGCTCTCGGCCGAGGACATTGCCGCGCTCGACGGCAATATCGAACCCGCCGTGTATACCGGACCCGGTATGACCACCGTGGGCGGCCCCCGCCAAGAGGTGCTGGACCTGGTGGAAAAGCTCGACGGCGAGGGCAAGTTCGCCCGTGCGCTCAATGTGAAGGCCGCCGGGCATACTTCGGCCGTGGACCCCATCCTGGGCGAGCTGCATGCAGCCATCGCCGGCATGGAAGCCAAGCCGCTGCACACCCCGCTGTTTTCCTCCGTAGATAAGGGCGAGGTTTATCGTCCTGGTACCACCGTGCACGATGAGGATTACTGGCTGCGCATGACCCGCCACTCGGTCTACCTGCAGGATGCCACCGAGGCGGCCTTCAACGCCGGCCACACCCAGCTGGTAGAAATCTCGCCGAACCCGGTAGCGCTGATGGGCCTCATGTCCACCGCCTTCGCCGTGGGCAAGGCCGATGCCCAGCTGCTGTATGCGTTGAAGCGCAAGGTGGAGCCCACCGAGTCCTTGCTGGATCTGCTCAGCAAGCTTTATGTTGCCGGCATGCCGGTAGATTTTGGCGCGGTCTTTGGCTCTGGTGCGCGCGTAGAGGCGCCCTATACCCAGTTCAACCGTCAGCGCTTCTGGACCAACGCGCGTCCGTCGGCCGGCGTATCCGACCTGCCGGGCGCACGCGTCAACCTGCCAGAGGGAAAGGTGGCCTTCTCTACCAATGCGGACCAGGCACCTTCCGCGCTGGCCATCGTGGAGGCCGCGGCCGAGGCTGTCAAGCCTGGGGCGCGCATCATCGCTACCGAGGAGCATGCCGATCTGCCACCGCGCGGTGAGGTCACCACGGTGGTAAGCCAGTCCATCGGTGGCATGTCCGTGGCCGTCTACGCTGTCCGGGGTGCGCAGACCGAGCTTTTGGCGGAAGGCTTTGCCTCCGCCTTGGACTTGGGCGTGGCGCCCATCCCGGGCGTGGCCGATGTGCCTGAAAGCGAGCCTGCAGCAACCGCAGAAGTTGATGCCGTGCGCTGGGATCCCGCGGAGGAAACCGTGGAAGACCGTCTCGCGCTCATCGTGTCGGAATCCATGGGCTACGACGTCTCTGACCTACCGCGCGAGCTGCCGCTCATTGACTTGGGCCTGGATTCCCTGATGGGCATGCGCATTAAGAACCGCGTGGAAAATGACTTCCAGATTCCGCCGCTGCAGGTGCAGGCGCTTCGCGACGCCTCTTTGGCCGACGTCATTGCCATGGTGGAAGAGGCCGTAGCCGGCGGCAGTGTGGATACCAGCGACATTGCTTCTGCGGACACCCCTGCACCAGAAGAAGACGAACCCGGCCAGGGCGTCGGCGTTGCCCCGCGCGATGCCTCGGAGCGCATGGTCTTTGGCACCTGGGCCACCTTTACCGGTAAGGCAGCTGCGGGCGTTACCTCGGCGCTGCCTGAGGTAAGCGATGAGGTAGCGACCCAGATCGCCGAGCGCCTCACCGAGCGTGCCGGCATCGAGGTCACCGCCCAGCAGGTCCACGAGGCTGAGGCGCTAGAGACTTTGGCCGACCTCGTCCGGGAAGGATTGGAGACCGAGGTAGAAGGCAATATTCGCGTCCTGCGCGAGGCTGATGGTCCTGCCGTATTCATGTTCCACCCAGCTGGCGGCACCACTGTGGTCTACCAGCCGCTGACCCGCCGCCTGCCCGAGGACGTGGCAGTCTACGGCGTAGAGCGCATTGAGGGCTCGCTGGAGGAGCGCGCTGAGGCTTATATCGAGGACATCCTGCACTACGCTCGCGGCCGCAAGGTCGTGCTCGGCGGATGGTCCTTCGGTGGCGCGCTGGCCTACGAGGTGGCCTATCAGCTGCATCAGCGCACCCAGCGCGGCCAAGACTCGGTGGATGTGGCGTTCATCGCGCTGCTGGATACCACCCAGCCGTCGAACCCAGCGCCGGATACCCCGGAAGAAACCCGTGCCCGGTGGGAGCGCTACGCGGCCTTTGCTAAGAAGACCTACGGCCTGGACTTCGAGCCGCCGTACGAGATGCTTGAGACCATGGGCGAAGATGCGCTCATGACCATGTTGGCGGAGTTCCTCGCTACTACCGACGCCTCTGAGCACGGCCTTGCCGCCGGCGTTCTGGAGCACCAGCGCGCTTCCTTCGTGGATAACCAGATTCTGGCCAAGATCGACTTCCATCGCTGGGCCGATGTCACCGTGCCGGTTCTGCTTTTCCGTTCCGAGCGCATGCACGACGGTGCGATTGAGCTGGAGCCGCGCTACGCTGAGATTGACCCCGACGGCGGTTGGGGAGTTATCGTTAAGGATCTAGAAATTGTGCAGCTGCAAGGTGATCACCTAGCAGTGCCCGACGAGCCGGCCATCGGCATCGTGGGCAAGCATATGGACGAATGGATCGAGGAGAAGATACGTGGCGGCCAAGCAGACAACCGCTGAGAAACTCGCTGACCTGCGCGAGCGTCTGGACAAGGCGCAGGACCCAGGCAGTGAGCGCTCCCGCAAGCGCCGCGACGAGGCTGGGCGCACCACCCCTCGTCAACGCATCAATGAATTGCTAGATGAGGGTTCCTTCGTCGAAACCGGCTCCTTGGGCAAGACCCCGGGCGACCCTGACGCCATTTATTCCGATGGCGTAGTCACCGGCTATGGCCGTATTTCCGGCCGCCCAGTGTGTATCTACGCTCACGATAAGACCGTCTATGGCGGCTCTGTCGGCGTGACCTTTGGCAAGAAGGTCACCGAGGTCATGGACATGGCCATCAAGATTGGCTGCCCAGTCATCGGTATTCAGGATTCCGGCGGCGCCCGCATCCAGGATGCGGTGACCTCGCTGGCCATGTACTCCGAGATCGCCCGCCGCCAGCTCCCGCTGTCCGGCCGCAGCCCGCAGATTTCCATCATGATGGGCAAGTCCGCCGGTGGCGCCGTCTATGCTCCTGTGACTACGGACTTTGTCATTGCCGTGGACGAGGAAGCAGAAATGTATGTCACCGGCCCGAACGTCATCCGTGAGGTTACCGGTGAGGACATCACCTCCGCCGAGCTGGGCGGTGCTCGCCAGCAGGAGCTCAACGGTAATGTCTCGGCGGTCGTCCCTTCCGAGGACGACGCCTTTGATATGGTCCGCGATCTCCTCGATCACCTGCCGCTGACCTGTTTTGATGAGGCGCCGGAGTTCGCTGCGCCTGCCGACGCCGAAGTGGCCGAAGACGAAGAGCTCAATGCTTTCATGCCGGATGACACCAATGCTGGCTACGACATGATGGACTTGTTGACCCAGCTGGGCGATGACGAGGATCTCATTGAGATTCAGGAGAACTTCGCTCCCAATATGATCACCGCCTTTGGCCGCATCGATGGCAAGACCGTTGGCTTTGTGGCCAATAACCCCATGCACCTTGCGGGCTGCATTGATGCCGACGCCGCCGATAAGGGCGCGCGCTTCATCCGCATCTGCGATGCTTACAATATTCCGCTGGTCTTTGTGGTGGATACCCCGGGCTACCTGCCGGGCGTGGAACAGGAAAAGGTGGGACTTATCCACCGCGGCGCCAAGTTTGCCTTCGCCGTGGTGGAAGCCACCGTGCCGAAGGTCTCGCTCATCGTGCGCAAAGCCTACGGCGGTGCCTATGCGGTGATGGGCTCGAAGAACCTGACCGGTGATATCAACCTGGCGTGGCCGACCGCGCAGATCGCCGTGATGGGTGCGGCCGCTGCCGTGGTGATGATTGCAGGTAAGCAGCTAGAAGCAGCCGAGACCCCGGAACAGCGAGAGATGACCAAGAAGATGTTCATGGACTTCTACGATGAGACCATGACGGCTCCGTATGTTGCGGCTGAGCGCGGCTATCTAGACGCGATGATTCAGCCGAATCAGTCGCGCTTGGCGCTCCGTCAGGCACTGCGCCAACTGGCCACCAAGCAGGAAAGCGATCTGCCGAAGAAGCACACTATTGCGCCGATGTAATGCCTTGTGCTTGGATAGCATATAAAGAGCTAATCCTAGTGAAGGAGTTATCTATGATTTTGTCTAGCGCTGTGGATATCGTCAGCGAACTTATCGGTTTCATCGTTGATATTCTCAATCAGGCAGGCGTACCGGTAATCTCCAAGTAAGTGGAGCAAAAAATAAGGAGGGTTAAACCCTCCTTATTTTTATTTGCGGGCGAAAAGCCGCCAGCCAAAGAAAAATAGTGCGGACATCACCGTCGCTACGATAAGGAAGCTCCAGTGCGGCAGGCGGCCGTTGACGAGCATCCACAGCGCCATACCGCCCACGACGGTGCTCAGCCAGACGATTCCGCCTTCCTTCCACTTGCCTTGCGCTTTGGTAGCCAGGATGATGCCCCAGCCGATAAGCGCGCCTACGGCCCAGGGCCAAAAGGCATCTACCCAGGTGGAAAAGCTCAATCCGCCGTGGGCGAGGCGGGCAGCCACGGCGAAGAGCATCAGGGCGATGATATCGATTACGGGGGCGATTCTCATGCGTTTTCCTTTCGGTTCAAGGCGGCGTAGGTAATGCCCTTGCGGGCATAGTGCCAGAAGTAGATTAGCCAGCCAATGATGGTGATCAAGGCAAAGGAGATAAGGCGGTAGATGATGGCCGCGCCGGTAGCGTCCACCGCGGTCATACCCGTGGCCACAAGAGTGGCGATGATCGCGGCTTCCACCGTACCGAGGCCGGCCGGCGTGACCTGAGCGGAACCGGCAAGCTTAGCGGTGAGATAGGCCAGCGCCACGCCGGCCATCGTCGTGGTGTCATCGCCCGCGTGCAGCGCTGGCAGGTGGCCGGTAACGGCCCACACACAGCCCCATAGCGAGACCATATCGATCAGGCGGTTGGCCAGGGAGTAAAAAGATACCCAGGCGAATTGGCGGCGGGTAAGGTGTACCTCTTCCAGATTCTTGACCTGGTCTACGAGGGCCTCGCGCTTGGAGCCTTTAATGAACTTCTGGCGGTTGAGCCAGCGAATGATTTTATCCGGGTGATTGGTCAGCCAGAACAGACCGCCAGAAAGCGCCAGCATGAGCACCAAGGTGCCGATGAGGGACCAGAGCGCCATATCCGCGTTCAGAAAGAGCACGCCGCCCAAGCCAATGAGCACGAGCCACATCGTGGAAATTGCAGAGGACAGCACGAAGAACCAGCCACACAGCATGACGGACGCGCCCCATGTGCGCTGCACATAGAAGGTGAGGATGGCGGAAAAGGCCGGGCCGGCCGGAAGAGTGGTGGACCAGGCATTAGCGGCCAACGTCAGTGCTGCGGTTTCTGCGGCCGGCACCTTTACACCGCCGGCGCGAATGAGCAAGCGCATGACCTCGCCCATGGCGAGCACCGCCATGATGGATGCGAGGATCACCAGTGCTATCGCGGCCGGGTTGGAATGAGACAGCCGCGAGAAGCCTTCGCGCAGGAAGTCCAGCTCATCGCGAAAGATATAAACCAAAACCAGCAGGACGATGAGCGAGGCGATGAGGCGCAGCCAATTCTTCACTTACTTACCCCCTTCGAGGCGTTTTTTGAGTTCAGTGAAGGGAACAGTCTTGCCGCGGTGCGTCGCACCGCCAGTCAAAGTGGTAGTGGCGTGGCGCAGCCAGCTAGGGGCCCACCAGTTATCCTCGCGCAGCAAGTGCATGACGGCCGGAACGAGGAGCATGCGGACAATGGTGGCGTCGATAAGCAGGGCAAAAATCATGCCGTAGGCAATGTATTTCATCATCACGATATCGGAGAAGCCGAAAGCGCCGGAGACCACGATCATGATGAGCGCCGCTGCGGTAATAATGCCGCCGGTATGCGCGGTGCCGGCCGCAATAGACTCGTCGGTGGAAGCACCGCGTCGGCGGGCCTCCACCATGCGGGAGACCAAAAAGACCTCGTAATCGGTGGACAGGCCGTAGACGATGGCGATGATGAGCACCAAAATCGGGCTCATGAGCGGTCCTGGCGTGAAGTTGAGGATGTCCGAGCCCAAGCCGGCAACGAACATTAACGTCAGGATGCCCAGCGTTGCGCCCAAGGTCAGCAACGTCATCACAATGGCCTTGAGCGGCAGTACAAAGGAGCCGAAGACAAGGGCCATGAGCAGGAATGTAGCCAGCACCACGTAGAGCGCCATCCACGGCAGCGTGTGGAAGAGTGCATCGAGGGACTCCACCTCCATGGCGGGAGTACCGCCCACGTAGAGGTTCACACCCTCAGGGGCCTTGACCTTTTCCAGTTCGTGCACAATCTTCGCGTAATCATCGCGGTCTTCAATGCCGGCGGAAAGGACGGTAGTGCCGTCCTTGGTGGCAGTCGTCGGCGCCATGGGCTCGGTGAGGCCGTCGAGGCCGCGGACCTGCATGACGACGTCGACAAGCTGCTGGTTCGAGGCGTTTTCTACCACGAGCTTGACCGGCTCCGTTCGGAAGGCCGGGAACTCTTCGTTGAATTTATCCTGTGCCACGCGGGTGTCCTGGTCAGGCGGCAGGTAAGACTCGTTGATGCCGCCAAAGGTGATGCTCATAATGGGCAGGGTCAGGGCAATGAGCAGGCCGCATACCGCGATGGTCAGCCCGCGGGCATGGCGCATGGCCCAGCGCGGGAGCTTATACCACCAGGTGTCCTGAATAGTGCGTGCCGTCCGCGAGATGCGGCGCACGGACCAGGTATCGATCTTGGGGCCGAGCATGCCAAAAATGGACGGCAGCACGGTGACCGAAAGGAGCGCGGCCAAGCCGACTGCAGAAATGGACCCATAGGCCACGGATTTCAGGAAGGCCTGGGGGAAGAGGAAGAGGCCGGAAAGCGCAACGGCGACCATGGCTGCGGAGAAAACCACAGTTTGACCGGCTGTCGCGGTGGTGGTGGCCACCGCCTCCTCCGTGGAGCGGCCCTTGTCCAGCTCTTCGCGGAAGCGCGAGACCATAAAGAGTCCATAATCGATGGCTAGGCCAAGCCCCAGCAGCGTGACGACGGCCTGGGCAAAGACATTGACCTGCGAGAAGCCGGCCAGGATGGACAAGATGCCCAAAGAACCCAAGATGGAGAGCCCACCGACCACCAGCGGCATGCAGGCCGCAACAACGGAACCAAAGACCACCAGCAGGAGGACGCCTACCAGCGGCAGGGCGGCCTTTTCGGCGCGGGAAATATCGTGGGACATTCCCTCATCCAAGGCATCAGCAACCGCGGTGGCACCCGCAATCTCCACCGGTGCGGTGGTATCCGTGAGAGCGCCCTCGATGGCGCGGAAATCCTTCAGCGTCTGCTCATCATCGCCTTTCAGGCCGATAGCGGCGAAAGCCAGCGAGTGATCAGCATTGACCAGGTTCGGGTTCTTCGTGTCGAAGTAGCTGGTCACGGAGTCAATCTGGTCCGGATGCTCCGATTTCAACTGCGCCAAGTGCTGCTTGGCAGCGTCGAAGTTCTCATCGGGGGAATGGAAGAGCAAGATGACATCGCCGGAGTTATCGCGGCCGAATGCTTCCTGCTCGATCTGGGCCGCGCTTGTCGACGCCGCATTGGGATCCTCCCAGCCCTCCTGGCTCATGCGGTCATCGAGCTGCAAGCCAAAGCCGATAAAGAGCGCAAGGATGGCGGCGACGATGATGGCGGGGATGAGCCGGCGGTGCGCATAGGAAAAACGTCCCCATTTTTCAAACATTGGGGCAGCCTCCTAGCGGTTATTAAGCAGCGCAGCCAGGGGACGGAATGGCTGCAGCCATGCACCACCCTCGGGCAGGTTATCCAGGTTCACGCGCGGTAGCGGCTCGCGGAATACGCCCTCGATATCTTCTAGGTCCACAAAATTGATATCCGCGTGGCCTACGGCCCACGCGGCATGCTCATGGAAACCGAGGACCGTCACCGGAAGGCCTTCCGCGATGAGCTCTTCCAAAGGCTCCTGGAAATTCTGGCCATCGGCGGAGGCAACAATCACGCCGGCTAGATCCTCACGGAGACTTTCGATGTGGTCGAGCATGTCCGGATCCACGTCGTCGTCTTCGTGGATCTTGGGCTTGGCAAAAACGCCGAAGCCTACGTTGCGGATGGCTTCTACCCATGGGCGGATGACATCGGCGCCGCCCGGGGTGACATTAGTAAAGACATCGGCGCGCGGCTCCGCATCAACGTCCTGGGCAAGGTGTACCAGCCAGCGGCCGATGGCGTCGAAGCGCGGGCGGTGTGCGGCGGTGGGGCGGCCGCCGAGCAGGGAGCCCAGGCCCATGTCCATATTCGGCGCATCCCAGACAAGTAGGTAGGTGCTCATTTATTTCTTCTCCCAGAGATACTCCGTGATGACGTGTTCTTTATCTAGGCCCTTGCCCTCAAACTTGGTGATGACCTGACGGTCCACCAACTGCGGGCACTCTGGCCACGGCCAACCCTTGTAATCCAGGCTCGGCTCTACGTCCACAAGCTCATCGATCCACTCGGCGTATCCGGCGTGGTCGGTAGCAACGTGCAGCACGCCGCCCTTCTTCAGGCGGGAAGCAAAAAGGTTGAGTGTGCCCGACTGGATGATGCGGCGCTTATGGTGGCGGGCCTTTGGCCAGGGATCCGGGAAGAAGACGCGGATGCCATCAAGGGATTCCGGCGCAAACATGCGCACCATGACCTCGATGCCATCGCCGCGAATCATGCGGATATTGTCGATGCCCTCGCGCTCGATCTGGCCCAGTAGCTTGGCCAAGCCCGGCTTGTAGAGTTCGACGGCGATGATATTGGTATCGGTTTCCTTCGGCGCCATGGCGGCGGTAGAGGTACCCGTGCCGGATCCAATTTCCACGATGGTCTTGGCGCCGCTGCGGCCAAACCAGGCATCGAGGTCAATGATCTCGTCTTCCAGTGTGCGGCCTAGTTCTGGCCAGCGCTTTTCAAAAAGCTCATGCTGATTTTCGGTCAGCGTGCCGCGGCGGAAGGTGACGTTGCCTAGGCGTGGGTAGTCGAGCTCGTTGTTGAATACGGCATTGAAGTCAGTCTGTGGCGGGCGACCTGGAGGCATTTCTCCAGCGCGGGTGTTTTGAGAGTTATCTGTGTTATTCATTGCGGCCTATTTTTCCCTGCTTAGCCCTGCCAAGCAATACGCCGCGCCGTGGGTCACGTGTGGCGAGGTCAATCCGGGTATAACCAGTGGGCCCGGTTGGGGGTGGAAGATGATCGTTTTGATTGCCGCTGGGGAGGGTAATAGACCCCCAGACAGGGGGATGGGAAAAGGCGATTTTTAACACAGTATCTGTGGTTGCGCTTGGTGAAGTTCTGGTAAACGCGGTGGATATAACCGGTGTGACAAAATCTGCGCAAATTATTCGGACAAGCACGTTAATCTTGAGGTGAAAGGCACAGTTGGGGATTTATTTCCCCAATTTTCATACCCACCCTCAGGAGAATTACTAATGACCGCCACTATCCCAGGGCTCGTCGGAGAGCTGCCGACTAAAAACGAAAAGCTTATCGGCTGGATCAGCGAGAACGTTGAGCTCTTCCAGCCGGACCAGGTGGTCTTTGTAGACGGCTCCCAGGACGAGGCTGACCGTTTGGCCGCAGAGCTGGTGGAAAAGGGCACGCTTATCAAGCTGAATGAGGAAAAGCGCCCTAATTCCTACCTGGCTCGCTCCAATCCTTCCGACGTTGCCCGTGTGGAATCCCGCACGTTCATCTGCACCGAGCACGAAGATGGCGCTGGTCCTACTAATAACTGGGCACCGCCAGCTGCGATGAAGGAGGAGATGACGGAAGCATTCCGTGGCTCCATGAAGGGCCGCACCATGTACGTGGTTCCCTTCTGCATGGGTCCGATTAGCGATCCGGAACCGAAGTTGGGCGTGCAGTTGACTGACTCCGCCTATGTGGTGCTCTCCATGCGCATCATGACCCGCATGGGTGCGGAAGCCTTGGACAAGATTGGTGTCGACGGCGATTTCGTCCACGCCCTGCACTCCGTGGGTGCCCCGCTAGAGCCGGGCCAGGAAGATGTTGCGTGGCCGTGCAATGACACCAAGTACATCACCCAGTTCCCTGAAACCAAGGAAATCTGGTCCTACGGTTCCGGATACGGCGGCAACGCCATCCTGGCGAAGAAGTGCTACGCGCTGCGCATCGCTTCTGTCATGGCCAAGGAAGAAGGCTGGATGGCTGAGCACATGCTCATCCTGAAGCTCACCAATCCAGAAGGTAAGAAGTACCACGTTGCAGCCGCCTTCCCCTCGGCGTGCGGCAAGACCAACTTGGCCATGATTACCCCGACCATTCCGGGCTGGAAGGCTGAGGTCGTCGGTGACGATATTGCCTGGCTGCACCTGCGCGAGGATGGACTTTACGCAGTTAACCCGGAAAACGGTTTCTTCGGCGTGGCCCCTGGTACCAACTACGGTTCCAACCCGATTGCCATGCAGACCATGGAGCCAGGCAACACCATCTTCACCAACGTTGCGCTTACTGATGACGGCGATGTCTGGTGGGAGGAAATGTCCAAGGAGGCACCAGAGCACCTCATCGACTGGACCGGCGAAGACTGGACTCCGGAATCTTCTACAAAGGCAGCGCACCCGAATTCTCGTTACTGCGTCCCGATTTCTCAGTGCCCGAGCGCCGCTCCGGAGTACGACGACTGGCAGGGCGTGAAGATCGACGCCATCCTCTTCGGTGGCCGCCGCAAGACCACCGTTCCGCTGGTAACCCAGGCCTTCGACTGGAACCACGGCACCATGATCGGTGCCCTGCTGGCTTCCGGCCAGACCGCTGCAGCAGAGGGCAGCGTCGGCACCCTGCGCCACGATCCGATGGCTATGCTGCCGTTCATTGGCTACAACGCTGGTGACTACTTGCAGCACTGGATCGATATGGGTGAAAAGGGTGGCGACCGCATGCCGTCTATCTTCCTGGTTAACTGGTTCCGCCGTGGCGACGACGGCCGCTTCCTGTGGCCGGGCTTCGGCGAGAACTCCCGCGTGCTCAAGTGGATCATTGACCGCATTGAGGGCAACGTTGAGGCCGAGGAAACCGTCGTGGGCCACACCGCCCGCGCCGAGGATATCGACCTCGAGGGCATCGACTTCGATATCGAGGACGTTCGCGCCGCTCTTGCCGTCAACCCGAAGGACTGGGAAGGCGATATGCAGGATAACGCCAGCTACCTCAACTTCCTGGGCTCCCGCGTGCCGTCCGAGGTGTGGGACCAGTTCCGCGCCCTGAAGGAGCGCGTTGAAAACGCCTCCTAAGCACTAGGCTCAGCCAACCCCCAGCGACGTCATTGACGCTGGGGGTTTCGTATTGCCTTAACTAGATATAAAAAGTAAACAATAAGTTAATCTTAGTTAATAAAAGTGAAACTCTTTATCGTTAACGATGACAACTATTAATAATTATGAAATTATTTTATCGGCCCGGAAAACGGGTATTTCATTTCGGAAAAAGGAGAGAAATAGATGCGGAAAAAAAGTCTGGCTTCCGCAGCCGCTGCTTTTGTACTAGGTGCTGGTGCACTTGGGGGAACTGCTTTGGCAGGAGAACTTGTCGATGGGGGTATGTGGGAACACGGTAAGGGTGGAGGACGAGTGTGGTCGAACTACCACCATCCCAGTGTTAATCACGGTAGTTCCGTGAATGGCCACAAGTACGTTGACTCTGGCTGCCAGCCAGCGAATACGTGGGCCCGTGCGCAGGCATCATCTCGTTGGCTCGGGGCGGATGGCGCTTATTACCGCTTGTGTTAATAGAAGGTAAGCGTCACAAGGGTCGCCGTCATGGGCGACCCTTGCTTTAGTTAAGGAAGTATTTCATGAAAGAAGGCGTTAGCCTTTCTCAACGAATTCTCGCCGCATTTTGCGTACTATCCGCATTGTTCTTGGGGTATTGGGCGTTTGCGATGACGCAGTCGGAGGGAATATTTGAAACCGGCTCTTTCATTAACGTCGGATCGAATGATGGCCAGGGCTCTGAAATTCTTGCTGCACTCGATGAGGCTGCGCAATCGAAGGGTGAGCGCATTGCAGTGGAGCTCGAGCAACCGGACCATACCGACGTCTACGCCGCAGGGGACTTTGGCAGCAGTTGGTACGACACGATTGCGCCGGGCAGTCCAGTTCGCGTACACGATCTGTCGGAATTACCGGATGAGGATCCGCGTCAGCTTCTCCAACTGTCCGGAGGCGAGGATTTCAAAAATACAGTGTATGGGATTCTGGATGCTTACAGCGCGCAGCATCAGGAACTCGAAAGCCTAGAGTGGTCGTTCCTTTTTACGGATACCGCGCTAGCCGGAATTTATTTTTTGATTCTGGCCACGTGCTTTGCTGTCGTCGTGGCCGGCGCGATCGCGCGAACGAGGGATTATGCCGTGTGGCAGCTCATGGGACTATCGCCTAGCGTCATATTTGCACGTGAGTTTCGGCGTTCTTATGCAAGTGCATTTCTTAGTGCACTGGCCATCGGGGCGGTGGCGTTGGTGCTATGCGCAATATTAGTTTCACCACGAGTGATGCTAGGGATTATGCGCTACTCGGCAGTATTTCTGTTTCCGCTTCTCGTTGTCATGGTGGTGGCATTCCTCCTGACTACATGGGCGTGTAAAAAGCTAGCGTTGAGGGATCGGCTCAAAGGGAAGCTGCCGCAGCGCAGTACCGTGGCAATTGTGGTTTTGTTGAAACTCGTGCCCTGCATTGCAGCTGTAGGACTCATAGCCCCAGCACTGAACCACCTGCATGAAGTGGAGGTGCAGAATGGCGTTGGTAACTTCTGGAAGCAAGCCGATGATTTGCAGCTCCTGGAACTTTCAGGGGCGCGTGATAGCGATGGCATCGTAGATTCAACACACAAGTTAGCCGAGCTTGCGCGGGCTAAATCTGCGGTTGGTCAGTTTCAATATGTACAGTTTTCTGAGGACTCACCGGCAGAGTTCGGTGGAGTCGGCCGGGATATGCTCAGTTTCAATTACACGGCAGCGATGCGTTCGGTGGAAGGCCCACTGCGCGAGGAATTGCAGAAGAATCCGCCGCACGAGCCCACGAGGTATATTCCGCGAGGACTGGAAGGCATTGCAGATTCGGTCCCGAAGGACTTCTATTGCAGCGAGCACGAATGCCCAGTGGAGATCCTCGATAGTGATGACTTTGACGTAGCTACTTGGCAGATAGACGAAACTGGTTGGGAAGAACAGATAAAAACTGCGGGGCCGGTGATGACCATCTATCCGGACGACCAGCTGCCGTCAGATAGAACCATTGTTGCCGGCATGACTCAGAATGGCACTGGCTTTCTGGGTGGGGTTCCGCCTGAGCTTCGCGGTGATCCGGACCTTAGCAACTTCGTTTTGAAGACCAACTCGGCTGCACATCTATGGGCCAAGGGAAATGCATCGCTGCGTGCCGATACCGTTGCGTTGGTCCTCGGTGTCATTGCTGCGGCTCTGATTGCGCTAACCATGGCGGTCATTGCGGGCTTTTTGTATCGAAAGTTGTTTGCACAGCGGCTTCGCGTCTACCGGTTCATGGGAATCCCCATGACTCGGGCGTATCGATATTTATGGCTTGCTGACGCCGCAATCTGTTGCGTCACCATCGCTTATCTATGGTTCAAAGGCGGCCAAGCACGAGAGCTAGAACGCATGAATAGTATGCCCGCCGTCGTCGCTCAGCTGAAAGTAACGCCAGAAGCAATGGCCTACGGGGTTGGGCTTTCGATTCTTGTGGCTGTCGTTTCAGTAATGACAATGGTGCACATCTCATATCGGGCAGGAAAGAGATAGAAGAATGAATGAGGCCGTAATAAAGATTCGGGAAGGTCGCTACTCCATTGCTAAACGCACCTTGTGGTCCGGCGTGGATATAGATATCGCGCCAGGGCAAGTAGTCGCCTTAACTGGGCCTTCGGGCTGCGGAAAAACCACGCTATTAAATTGCTTAGGTCTTCTGGACTCGCTCACCGGCGGAAGCATGGAAGTGCTCGGTCACGATGCTACGCGTATGAAAGAAAGGCAGGCGCGAAAAGTGCGTCGCAACGATATTGGCTATCTGTTTCAGGATTTTGCTCTGGTTGATACCGATTCGGTTGCCGATAATTTGGCTGTAGCATTGCCTCCTAAGACGCCGCAGGCTAAGAAGTCAGAAATTATTTCCGGTGCGCTGGAGCAGGTGGGCTTAGCTGGGCGAGAGAAGGAGAAAGCATTTTCCTTAAGCGGTGGCGAACAGCAGCGAGCTTCTTTTGCCCGTATCTTGGTACGCACCCCGAGCCTCATCTTGGCGGATGAGCCAACTGCGGCTCTCGACAGTAAGAACAGCGACCGCGTGCTGTCCCTACTGCAGGAGCAAGCCGCTGCTGGTGCTGCTGTCATCGTGGTTACCCACGATGATCGAGTCCGGGATCAATGTAGCGAGGTATTCGAGCTCAGCGCGTATTGCCATTGAAACTTTTAGGTTGCAATACCAACGTCAGGTTAGACACCGCAAACTCCCGCACCCCTGGTACGCGGGTGAGCCACCAAGCCCAGCTGGGGTGGTAGCGGGGGAAGGCGAGTTTGAGCGCGCCGGTGCGCTGTGCCCAGGCAAGGCCGGCGGAGCAGGGGACGTCGAAAAGCGAAGTGCCAAAGACGTTCTTAGGTGGATGTCCGTGGCGGCGGGTATAGCGATCGCGGGCAAACTCGCCGCCAATGTAGTGCTCCCACAGGCCGGTCTCGTGGCCGCCAAAGGGGCCGAGCCACACCGTGTAGCTCAGGATGGTGAGGCCACCGGGGCGGGTCACGCGCAGCATCTCCTCGCCCATATCCCAGGGATTGGGGATGTGCTCGGCCACGTTGGAGGAATAGACCACGTCAAAGGAATTATCGGCAAAGGGCAGGTTGGTGCCATCGCCGCGCACGGAATTACTCAAGTGGATGCCGGCCGCAGACATCTCGCCGGCATCCGGCTCCAATCCCACGTAGCGGGCGCCGCGCCGGGCAAAGGCATCCGCAAAATAGCCCGGGCCACCGCCGACATCGAGCACCCGTGCCCCAGGAAGCTGCACGTCCAGGTCGCGGCCGAGGTTATCCACCAGCGCGGCTGTATCCTCCGCGAGCCCGCCGTAAAAAATCTCCGGGCGCGTCTGCTCAAAGCGGAAGGAACGCAGCAGCTGAATGGAGCGGCGGAGCGTGGCCATCTCACGGGTATGTCTCATAACCCACTAGGCTAATACCTCACGATGAAGATTCTTTTACTATGCTGGCGCGATTCCACCCACCCGCAAGGTGGTGGCTCGGAGCGCTACTTGGAGCGCGTGGGCGAGTACCTGGCGTCCCAGGGCCACGAGGTGGTCTTTCGCACCTCCAAGCACATGAATGCCGCGCGCCGGGAGGTGCGCGACGGCGTGCGCTATAGCCGCGGCGGCGCCAAATTTGGCGTGTATCCGCGTGCCTGGGCGGCGATGCTGGCCGGCCGCCTGGGGCTGGGAGATCTGCGCGGCGTGGATGCGGTGATTGATACACAAAATGGCATCCCCTTCTTCGCTCGGCTGGTGTCCGGAGTGCCGACGGTGCTGCTTACTCACCATTGCCACCGTGAACAGTGGCCGGTGGCGGGTCCCCTCTTGGGCCGGCTCGGTTGGTTCCTTGAGTCCCGGGTGGCCCCGCGCGTGTATTGCGGCGCTCCCTATGTCACTGTGTCTGAGGCCTCCCGCGAGGATTTGGAGGCGCTGGGTATTAAGGGCGCGCACATCATCGCCAATGGCCTGGACCCGGTTCCGGATCACGTTCCTTCCTTGGAACGAGAGGCCGAGGTGCATCTAGTCACGCTCTCGCGCCTAGTGCCACATAAGCAGATCGAGCATGCCATGGATACGGTGGCGCAGACCCCGGGCGCGGTCCTGGACGTCATCGGTTCCGGTTGGTGGGAGGCTAACCTGCGCGCCTATGCCGAGGAGCATGGGGTAAGCGATCGCGTGCGCTTCCGCGGCCAGGTGACCGAGGACTATAAGCACGCCCTGCTGGCCCGCGCCGATGCCTTGCTTATGCCCTCGCGCAAAGAGGGGTGGGGTTTGGCAGTAATGGAGGCGGCCCAACATGGGGTGCCGGCCGTAGGATATACGTTTGGCCTGCGTGACAGCGTTATTAACGGCAAGACCGGCATCCTGGTAGAGCGCGAAGAGGACTTCGTGGCGGCCACCAAGCAGCTGCTTGCCGACGCCCCTCTTCGCCGCACCCTCGGCTCCAACGCGCGGGATTTTGCCGCTAGCTTCTCGTGGGAGAAGACCGGCGAGCAGTTCGCGGAATTGCTGCAAGGGCTAGTAGCGGACACGCCATCCACAAAGCGGTAAGCGCCCACGGAACCTGCGGCCGCGGCGCATTAGTCTCCGCGGCTATGGCACCGTCCACCACGACTACACCGACGCCGATCTCGGCCAACCGGTCCATATCGTGCTCTTCCCACGCGCGCAGTGCCGCCCGGTACTGCGGCGAGGCTTGGTCCACCACGGTCCCGTCTACGCTTAATTCCCCCGATTCCACCATGGCCACCGCCTTGGAGTAGGGGTCGACGGCCACGCCGCCGGGAACCTCCACGAGGTTGGCGCGTTCTGGGAAGAAGGCCACGCGGCCGTCAATCGCGCGCACCAATTGCTCATCTATCCCCGTATCCCGCGGCGCGAGTACCGCGAGGCGTCCCGGAACGGGCAGCAGCTGCACGGTCGCAGCCACGGTGGCCAGTGCCGCTGGCAGATTCGGCAGCGCCCCCAGCGAGGCCACATAGAGCGGCAACGCCAACATGGTCAGTTTCCCGCTATCGCGCAGCAGCGCCGCCCCCGGTACGTGATCGATGGACCACACCAGAGCGCCGGGAACCAGCCAGAAGAACATCGCCCCGCCGAGCCCTATCGCCGCGAGGACGCTTAACCGCGCGGGAACCCGCCACGCCCCGAGCAAGGCGATGACTGCCATGATGACACCGCACACAGCGAACCCGATGGCCGCTTCCGCATTCCAGATGCCGCCGAGCCGCAGCAGTGCGCCCGCGGTGCCGACGTAGTCTTCTGCCCGCGGGCCAAACGCGGCCACCGCCGCCGCGGTATCGCCGGGCGCGGCGGGGTTGAACATGCCCGGAATGGCCCACGGCAAGCACAGAATCACGCCGCCGAGCGCTACCCGCTTGCGGCAGGTCGCCGCCGCGGTCACCACGGCAAAGAGACCACCCGTAGGGGTAAGCGATGCTCCCCACATGGCTAGCCACGCCACCCAGCTGTGCTTTCTTCCTGCCCACGCGATGACCGGCAACAGCCACGCAGCCACCGCAAGCGACCACTGGCCCTGCAAGAGACGCTCGATGACGAAGGGATTGGCCACCGCCACCGCCATCGCGCTCACCGCGGCGACCGTAGAGCGCGCCCAGCGCGCCGCGGTGAGCGCGGAGGACGCGGCGGCGGCAACAATGAGCACCCGTGCCGCCCACGCGCCGCCTACGAGAGCAAGGAAACCGTCTTGCGGTGCGTTGCGGGCAGGCAGACTGCCGCCGCCAAAGGCAGAAGGGGAAAGCGCCGGATGGTCAAGCAATGCCATATCGCGCCACAAGAACTCGCCGGGCAAAGCAAAGGGCCAGCACACCGCGGCCACGAGGAGGGTGCCCCAGATAAGGAGTAAAAGCCGCCTAGCCTTCACGATGGTGGCGCATGTACATATAGGCGGCACAGAGCAATAGGCCAACGCCGATGGCCTTGCCGGCCCAGCCGACCACCATCAAGGCGCGAATAGTACGAATGACGGGGCGCACCTCATCAAGGCGCTCCGCGCGGGTGTCATCGGACCAGCGCAAATCGGCGGCAAAGATGGAACGGTCCTCTGTATCATCATTCGCCACCATGGTGCCGGCCTGCTTTTCGTCCGCGGCGAAGAAGATTTTGATGTTCTCCCGCAGGTCCACCATGGTGCCGGTGGTGGGCTCGACGGAGATATCGCGGCCGATAGTGTAGAAGGGCTCCACCGTGACGCGGTCAGTGGCATCTAAGCCGAGGAGTTCGCGCGACTCGGCGTCGTAGAACCGCTTCGCTGGCCCGGAGATGCGGAAATCCTTGGCCGCTAGTTGCTTATCGCCGGTGCCGGTATCGACCTCAGTGGTAATGCTTTTGCGCATATCAGCCAAGGAAATGGGCTGGATATCGTGGTGGAAAGAATAGGTAGGGATACCGTCGAGCTTTTCCGTCGTGGTGAAGTCCACCGCTGTGGAGGATTGCGTCGCTAGATCGAAAAACGGATAGGAGCGCTGCTCGGTACCGGAGGGAAAGAAGTAGTTGATTCCATCGCGCTCGAAGTCGGTACGGGCCATGCCGATATCCAGCGCCGGTAGGACAAAGTCCCATTTATCCTTTGGCGCAGCGACTGGGTAGGTGGACTCGCGGTTCAACACGGAATGCTCCGTGATTTGGGCAAGGGGAGTATTGCCGGCGAGCAGGCGAGAGAGCGAATCGGAATTAGCGAGCGCATCATCTTCTGCCACCTCAGAGGTGGTGGTATTGCGCTCGATAGTGAGCAGATCGTGGTGCAGATAGCACCACATGGGTGCCTGCTTTTCTTGGCACTGCGGGTCCTTGCTATCGCTAGAGGCTTTGGCCCCGGCGATGAACTCGGGCGCTTCCATCCACACCCCGGCCGACGGCGCGGTGACGGTGTTGATGTTTTGGTCGAAGGCCAGCGGCCGAGTCTGATTGTTATACAGCGGCGGCACCACGGTGCCCAGCACCAAGAAAATGACGGCGGCAATGACAACCCACGCCAGTGGCGAGCGTGGCCAAAGGTAGCGTTTCATTGCAGTAATATGTCCAATCAGTTTCAGGTCGATCCGGGGTTAGGAGCAAGCGTGCAGCCGCAGGCATCTGTGAAAAGCGTACCCCAGCATCTGCCGGAGCTAGACGGTCTACGCGCGGTCGCTTCCCTTGGAATCATTGTCACCCACGTGTCTTTTCAGACCGGAACCGGGTGGGGCTTTGCGGGGCGCTTCGACTTTTTTGTCGCCGTTTTCTTTGCCCTCAGTGCCTTCCTGCTGTGGCGCCGCCGCGGCTTGCACACCTTATCCGGCTATGCGCGCTCGCGCGTGGCCCGCCTGTTACCGGCATATTATGCCTGCGTGGTGGCGGTGATGCTCCTGCTTCCCGACGCTCACTCGCTCACCCTCACCCAACTGCTGAGCAACCTCACCTCTACCCAGATCTATGTGGTGGACGGGCTAGCACCGGGGCTTACCCACCTGTGGTCGCTATGCGTGGAGTTCTTCTTCTACCTTGCCCTGCCTGTGTTGGTGTGGCTTCTTGGAACGCTGCCGCGGCGCTGGCGGGTAGCGGCCATCGCGCTGGGCGCTGTGATTAGTTGGACTTGGGGCTTCGTTCCCTTTGTGGCCGATTACGCCAAGGACCAGGTCAATTCGCAGATTTGGCCACCGGCGTATGCTTCGTGGTTTGCCGTGGGAATGCTGGCCGCGGAATGCGAAGAGGCCGGTGTTAGCCGGCGCGTGCAACGCGTGCTGCGGCCGCGCTGGGCATGGTGGCTCGTGGCAGCGGTGGTGCTGTGGATTTCCAGCCGTGAGTGGTTCGGGCCGCAGGGGCTTATCCATCCAGAACCCGCGGAATTTTCCCGCCGGATCATTGCGGGAGCGGCCTTTGCCGCAGTCGTGGTGATCCCGGTAGCGCTCGCCCCACGGGATAAGTCCTGGCTGACCAGCCCGCTCATGCAGGCACTGGGCGCGTGGTCCTATTCCATCTTCTTATGGCATGTGGCCATTCTGGGACTGGCGTTTCCGCTTACCGGGGTGCCGCTGTTTAGCGGGAAGCCCCTGGACTTTTGGGTGATTTTGGCTGTAACGGTGGTGGCCACCGTGGTGGTCTCGGCCGCGAGCTATACGCTCATCGAGCGTCCCGGCCGGGATCTTCTCCTCGGTCGGAGGCGAAAAGACAGGCCACGCCCGCGGCACACAAGCAGCTAAGCAGGAGCGAATCGCCCGCATAGGATCCTGATGTCCACGGCGCGCGGGCGAGGATCGCCCCGGCCGCCGCCACGACACCGGGCGCGAGGTAGGCGCGCGGGATGGTGGTCCAGCGCAGCACCAACCAAGCGGCAACGGCCGCGACCGCGGCCGGCCAGCCGGTGAGGGCCAGCGCGCCGAGCGCGACCACGGCCGAGGCAGCGCCGCCTTGCGGCGCGCGCCAAGTGGGCTGGGACGGGCGCCGCATGGCCGCCAGGATGCTTAGGCCGAGGGCAAGTAACCCCAGCGCACCGCCGAAGAGGAGGGTGGCGCGGTAAACCGGTTGGGCGCTAAAGGTGATGCGGAAGTCACCGGAGCGGCCGGCCGGAATGACAAAAGCTTGGGTGGCCGCATCGATCTCGCGCGGGGTGAGCTCTTCCTCGCCTAGGTAGCCGCGCAGGCCCTTATTGAAGGCGCGACCAGTGACCAAGAGGCGATCCTCATCAGCGGCTGCAATCGAGTACCCGGTGGGCTCGGAAGAGCCTGCTGGTTGCCAGCCCTCCTCGCGCAGGCTCACCCACGGCCCCGTGGTGCGCACGCGGTGCGTGCCAGGGCTGAGGGTGAGGGAATCGCCGGGGGAGTAGCGGTGGGCGTCGATAAGCACGGGCTTGGTGGAATCCACCGTCACGCGCATGGGGCGCGGCGCCGTGAAATCGCGGATGAGCACGCCGGTATCCTGCAGCATGCGCTGGAAGAAGAATTGGTGCACATTGGGGGAGGTATCCGGGACGGTCACCACGCGCTCGACCGGCTGGCCTTCCACCCCTAACTCCGCGATGCCGGTGCGGTGGGATAACTCCACGCGGATGGACTCGGTATCGCCGCCGGGAACGCGGACTTCCTGCGAGCGGAAGGGCTGTAAGTCCACGTCTACGGCCGCGCTGCCAGAGCGCACGGTTACCGTGGTGGCGCTGGTGGCCATGAGATTGAGGCGCGGCTGGGTGAAAGATCCGCGCAGCTCAATCCACCCGGAGTCATCGCCCGGCGCGGGCCACCAGGCGGTGGAGTTCTCCCCGTCCACGGCGGCCGTGGCGGACTTTTTCGGTTGGGCCCCGCCAAAGGCCGTGGCATCGGCGGCCGAGGAAGAGACTGCTACCGAACCGCCGTGGGTTTCCACCTGGGTAAGCGGCCCAGCGGAGGGATAATCGCGCAGGCGGTTATTCACGTGGCTGGGGTCGTCCGCGGCCATGGGCGCGGAGATGGGGCCATCGAGGGTGCCGTAGTTGCGGTCCGTGAGCGTCGGGGTATCGGTGACGATATCGGCGTCGTGATCGACGAGCTGGCGGGTGGTGGGGGTGGAGTGGGCGTCGAGAAGCGCCAAGGCTTCCCCGCCGCCGGCCACGCGGACTGGCTCTGTCGGCCCTAAGGACATGCCGGCGTGGTTGAGTAGGACGACGTCGACGTCGCCGAAGCGATGGACCTCGCCGCCAAACTTGCTGGCCAGGGCCTCGTCCTCGCCGGTGAAGAGATCATGGCGCACCATGACCGCGCCGATGCCCAGGCGCTGCAGGGAGCGAACGCCCGTGGCTGGGTCCTCCTTGAGCGCGGCCATGACGCCGTCGAGCCCGCGGATGGCTTCTGGCGGCACGAGCGGAATGGCATCGCGCACGGCCCAGGGGACATCGAGCAGCGGCTGGGCCGGCTCGTCGCGCGTCCACCCCCAGGTTTGCCGGGCAAAGGACGCCTCAGGGTAGATAAGCGTGCGGGTATCGGCGGCATGGGTATTGATAAAGTCCGTGGCCTCGTGCCAATAGGAGGGCACCTCTTTATAGGCACCCAGCGGCAGCAAGCGCTGTGACCATGCCGGGGAGACCACCGCGATGCACAACAGCAGCGTCAGTGCACCCACCGTCTGCCTCTTGGTGGGGCGCAAACTCCTCGGTAGTGGAAGATGGGCGCAGGCGCGCGCCACGCCTAACAGCAGCGGGATGCGCACCAGCGGATCGAATTTATGCAGGTTGCGCAGCGCGGCCAGCGGTCCATCGAGCGCATCGAGGTACCACGCCATCTGGCAGCCCAGCACCGCGATGCCCACCACCAGCATGACGGACCACACGCGCGGCAGCTTGCTAAGACCGTAGATGCCCACGGCCGCGATGCCCATGGTGACCAGCACAAAGAAGGACTCGGTGGCTAGCTCATAGCCGGCTACGCGCTCGGTATCGACAAACGGCGTCCAGCTCGTGGTGCCGCGCAGAATCTCTGGCAAGTTGAGCCAGCGCGTGGTCACGCGCGCGGATTCGATGAACTCCGTAAACGGCGGGGCATAGCGGCCAAGCACGACGAGCGGGCCGATCCACCACGCCGATACCGCCAGGCAGCCTAAGAGCCAGGCCGCGCCGGGCGTGAAGGCGCGGCGGTAGAGCAGGATTACAGCGGCCGGGATACACGCCGCGATGGTCGCGGTGGCATTGACCGCACCCATCAGCGCCACCGGGATGGTGGCCGCGGCGGCATCGCGCCAGGTGAGCTTGGCGTTGAGGAAGGGCAGGATAACCCAGGGAGCGAGCATGACCGGCCAGGTCTCAGAAGAAATGGCGGTCAGGGTAGAAAGCGCGCGAGGAGAGAGCGCGTAGAGCATTGCTGCCACCCAGACCCACCAGCCACGCAGGCCCACCTTGCAAGCGAGCTTATGGAAGCCGATGAAGCCGACGCTCAAGACCAGCAACCACCACAGGCGCTGGGCCACCCAATCGGGCAGTGGCTGGGTTAAAACGAAGAATGGGCCCTGGGGAAAGAGGTAGCCATAGGCCTGATTCTGCAGCTGCCCCAGGGTAAAGGTATCCGTATAGGCGCTGAGCGCCCCGCGGAGAAAGTGCAGCGGATCGGCCGCCAGATCATGCTTGGTATCGGCCGCCGTCAACCCCCACGGCTGCACGAGAAGGATGAGCGCTAGGGCAAAAATCCCGAGCGGGTAGGGGCGGGCAAGCCGCCCGCGGAGGGTACGCACACCTAGTTGCGGGATCCGTACTCAGGGCCGCCCAAAACCGCATCGGAAGCAGAAACCGCATTGCCTTCTGGCACGGTATCGGTGCCGGAGAATTGTGCGATGCCGATGATGGTGATGACGCCGAGCGCGATGCCCACAACAGCGCTACCGATGGCAGGGCCAAGGGTGCGCTTGTTCAAAGAATCGGTTTCCAGAGCCATGGCTAAAGATATTAGCAGCTATTTAGAAGTATTCTGCCTCATCATCGTCCGCGTCATCCTCGTTTTCCTGCGGCACGATGAAGACGGGAAGGCCGGCATTGCGCACAATCTGGTCGGCGGTGGAGTTGGTCCACCACGCGCGGAACCCGGTCAGGGCGCGGGTACCGGTCACGATGACGTCCACGTCCAGCTCATGCGCGGCATCAATGATGGCGGAGGAGATGGTGGTGGCGGATTCCACCAAGTGGGCGCGGCCGGCTAGGCCCAGGCTTTCGGCCAGCTCGATGCCCTGGCGGCAAATCTTTAGTGCCTCTTCATAGGCCGGATCCTCCTCGACGCCATCCGGGGAGACGGTGGACTGGTGTATTCCGGTGCGGCTGACGGCGCGGGCGGTTTGCCGGGCTACCGGCTCCCAGGCGGTGAGGATTTCTACCGTGGTGGGCCGCAGCAGCTGGGCCGCGTACTCGAGGGCGCGGCCGGCTCGTTCGGTGCCATCGTAGGCAATTAGCATTGTCTCGCCGTTACTCATGTCACTAGTCTACCCACCGCTTGCGACAGAACGCGAGGAATATTGCACACTAGAAGGCATGAAAACTCCGCGCATCCTTGCCAGCCTCGCCCTCGTGACGGCCCTGGGAGCCTGCTCTACCTCCACCCCGGAGGATAACGAGAGCCAGGACTCCACCACTCCGGCTGCGTCGAGCTCACCTGCTGCAACGAATGAAACGCACGAAGAGACCTCGCAGGAAGAGGCCCCGCAGCAGGACATCCGCGCCATGGCTGCCTCTGTGCTGATGCCGCCGGTCACCAACTACGACGACGCTAAGGCCAAGCTGGAGGCCGGTGTGGGCGGAATCTTTATCCCTAGCTGGGCGGATCCAAACCTGCTGCAGGAAGAGGGTCGCGATATTAATGCCCTGCGCCAGGATGTGGGCCGCGACTTTGAGGTCTCTATCGATTTTGAGGGCGGGCGCGTGCAACGTTTCTCGGAGATCCTGGGCGAGTATCCCGCGCCGCAGCAGATGGCGGCCGAGCGTTCCCCACAAGAGGTGGAGCAGCTCGCGCACGAGATTGGTATGAGCCTTAAGGCACATGGCATCAATGTGGACTTTGCACCGGTGCTCGACGTCGATGGCAACGGCCTAGAAGTTGTGGGCGATCGATCATTTTCCACCGATCCGGTCCAAGCAGGCGAGTATGGCGCGGCCTTTGCCCGCGGGCTGGATTCCGCCGGGGTCAAGGCCGTGTTCAAGCATTTCCCGGGCCACGGCCGTGCTTCTGGCGATACCCACCTGGCCGAGGCCGTTACCCCGCCGCTGGAAGAACTAGAAGGCCATGAGTTCATTCCTTTTAAAACCGCTCTTCCCCAAGCGCCCAATGCCGCGCTCATGATGGGCCACCTCGCCGTGCCCGGCCTGGGTGATGGTCAGACGCCTGCTTCCATCCTGCCGGAAGCCTATGGCCTAGCCCGCGAGACCCTGCAGTACGACGGGCCCATCTATACCGATGATATCGGCGGCATGAAGGCGATTGCGGATTCGCTCCCGCTTGCCGACGCCGTCGTGGCCTCCCTCAATGCCGGTGCCGACATGCCCCTGTGGTCCACCGAAAGTGACATTAATGCGGTGATCGACGCCGTTGTTGGCGCCGTCGACCAAGGCCGCCTGCCACTCGAACGACTTGCGGACGCCGCCCGCCATGTCAGCGCTCCCCCGGCCGGCGCTGCACCCGAGCCCGCACAGGACTAGGAAAAATGCCACTAAAACCGTTAACCTTTAAGGCGTGAAAAAGGCAGAAGGAAAAAACGGTGCTAAAGGCTGGCTCATCGCGCTCGGCGTATTGGTCGGCCTTGTCCTAATCGCGGGCATTGCTTATGCCTGGGATGTCGCAGCAAACCAGGACAAGATTCCGCGCGCCGTTTCCGTCAACGGCGTGGATATCTCCGCCATGGATCGCACCGCCGCCGTGGAGAAGCTCGAAGATGAGCTTGCGGGCGTAGAAACCGAGCCCGTGAGTGTTACCTCGGGCGACCTGCACACCGATTTCGTTCCCTCCGAGTCGGGCCTCGCCCTGGATAATCAGCGCGCCGTGGACAATATTGAGGAGCCTTCCCTCAATCCTTTTACCCGCCTGTATAGCTTCTTCCGCTCCACCCGGGATATTCCGGTGGAGACCAACGTGGATGAGGCACAGCTACAACCGGCTCTGGACCGCGTGAAGAAAGATCTCTCTACCGATCCAGTCGATGGCATGCTGGAGCTCAACAATGGTGAGCTCAAGGTCACCGACCCCAAGCTTGGCCAAACCGTGGATGCCGGCGCCCTGCACAATGCGGTTACGGATAATTGGCTCGATTCCGAGGGCGTAGACGTGGACCCACAAGAGGTAGAACCAGCCATCAATGATGAAGCCATCGAGGCCATGCGCACCGGCGATGCCGCCAAGGCGCTGGATAATCCCATTACCTTGAAGGCCAAGAATAATGTCAGCGCTACCCTGAATAAGCCGGAAATCTCCCAGTTCACCAGCATTGAAAAGAAGGACGGCAAGCTTAAGCTCGCCGTGGATACCAACCGCGCGCAGGAGCTGCTGGCCGAGCGCTCCGAGGGCGCCGATGTCCCCGGCGTAAATGCCAAGATTTCCTTCAACGGCAACGACAAGCAGATCACCCCGTCCGAAGATGGCGAGATCATCGATTGGGAGCCGACCATGAAGGACTTTGACAAGCGCGTGACCGGCGACGACCGCGAGTGGGATGCTACCTACAAGCCGGACCCAGCAGAGTTCACCACCGACGATGCTAAGAAGGCGACCTTCAACGACACCGTGGGCGAGTTCACCACCGAGGGCTACTCCGCTGCCTCTGGCAAGAATATCGAGCTGGTGGCCCAACAGGTCAACGGCGCCGTGGTCAACCCGGGCGAGACCTTCTCCCTCAACGGCCACACCGGCCCGCGCGGCACGGCGCAAGGCTACGTTGAGTCCGGCATCATTATTGATGGCCACTCCGGCTCCGCCGTGGGCGGCGGCATTTCCCAGTTCGCCACCACCTTGTACAACGCTGCCTACTTTGCAGGCATGGAAGATACTGCCCACACCCCGCACTCGTACTACATTTCCCGCTACCCCGCCGGCCGCGAGGCCACCGTGTACGAGGGCGCCATCGACCTGCAGTTCACTAATACCTTCAATACCCCGGTCCGCATCGAGACCGACTTTGGTGGCGGCAAGATTACCGTGCGCCTAAAGGGCACGAAGACGGTCGACGTTGAGTCTGTGAACAACGGCCGCTGGGCCAAGACGGAGCCGCAGCGCAAGTCGGTGAGCGAGGATTGCTCGCCGTCGTCTGGCGCGCCGGGCTTCACCACCTCGGATACCCGCGTGATCAAGGACCTCTCCGGCAAGGAGATCTCCCGGGAGACCACCACCACGGTCTACGACCCGCAGCCCATCGTTACCTGCGGTTAAGCCATGACCCGGCCGATGCACACCGCGGTGAAGGACCCGGCGGACATCGATCAGCTGGCCCAGCACCCGGTTGCCTTCCGCCGCGTCGCCGGCCTGTTTCGCCCGCACCGCGGCACGCTGTTGCTGGTGGTGGCACTCATCATCGCCACCTCCGGGCTGACGGTGGTGCAGCCTTTCCTGGTGCGCCGCACCGTGGATGAGGCCATTCCTGAACACGACACCGCGCTGCTGCTGTGGCTCGTCGGCGGCATGCTGGCCATCACCGTGGTCTCCCAGGCCATCGGCGTTATCCAGTCCTTTCTGTCGGCGCGGGTGGGGCACACCATCATGCACGAGCTGCGCACGCAGGTCTTTGCCAACCTGCAGCGCCAGTCGCTGCAGTTCTTTACCAATAACCGCGGCGGTGAGATTCAGTCGCGCCTGACCAATGACATCGCGGCGATGCGCGGCATGGTGACCACAACCGCGACATCCGTGGCCAGCAACCTCACCATGACTGTGGCTACGTTGATGGCGATGGTGGCGCTTTCGCCTACCCTCTCGCTTTTGTCCCTGGTGGTACTGCCGCCTGCAGTGTGGCTGACCCGCCGCGCCGCCGTTCTGCGCCGCAGCCTCATGGAGAAAAACAGCCGCGCGCAGGCGACGCTGCAGCAGACCATTTCGGAGAACCTGTCCGTGTCCGGCATGCGCCTGGCGGCCACGCTGGGTGCGCAGGAGCGCGTCTATGACGGCTTTGAGAAAACCTCCCGCTCCCTCATCCGTTTGGAGCTGGAATCGCAGTTGGCCGGGCGCTGGCGCATGGCGCTGACGCAAATCATCTTCGGCGTGATGCCGGCCCTGATTTACCTGGCGGCCGGCTTGCGCCCGGGCATTACGATTGGCACGCTCATCGCCTTTTCCACCCTGCAGACCCAGATCTTCCGTCCCATTACCGGCCTGCTCAACGTGGGCGCGCAGTGGGTGGCGTCGATGGCGCTGTTTAGCCGCATCTTCGAGTACCTGGACCTGGAGCCCGAACTCACCGAGGCCACCCAGCCCGCCCAGCTTGCCGACGCCTCCCTCACCCTCCAGCACGTCTCCTACCGCTACCCCGGCACCGACACCGACGCGCTTTCCGACGTCTCCCTTTCCATCCCCGCCCACACCACCACCGCGCTAGTGGGGCATACCGGGTCCGGCAAGTCCACGGTGGCCGCACTTTTTGCGCGCCTTACCGATCCGACCGAAGGCACCGTGCACCTGGGCGGGGTCGACCTGCGCGATATTCCACCTGAGCAGCGCGCGGAGGTCATTGGCGTGGTCTCCCAGGAGACCTACCTGATTCACGGCACGGTGCGGGAGAACCTCCTCTTCGCGCAGCCGAATGCGAGTGAGGAACAGATGTGGGCGGCGCTTAACGCCGCGCGCGTGGACGAGGTCATCGCCGCGCTGCCGGAAGGTCTGGACACAGTGGTGGGCTCGCGCGGCTACCGCTTCTCCGGCGGTGAGCAGCAGCGCCTTTCGCTTGCCCGCACGTTGCTGCGCCAACCACGGGTGCTCATCTTGGATGAGGCCACCTCCGCCCTCGACAACGAGACGGAGCGCGCCATCCAGGAGGCAGTGCTTGGCGCGGATGCTACCCGCTTGGTCATCGCCCACCGCCTGTCCACTATCCGCGATGCCGACCAGATCATCGTCCTCGACGCTGGCCGCGTGGTCGAGCGCGGCACCCACGCCGAGCTGCTTGCGTGCGGCGGTGCCTATGCGGCGCTTCTTCGTGCTGTCGACGAGGCTCAGAGTACGTAGAGAGCTCTTGTCAGGAATCTTAACGCTATTAACTCTTTGGTACGTGGGCTGTTGAAGGCTGAGAATCTAAATGAGTTCAGGGTACCTTGAGCGCTCTTGGTGACGCTTCCTTTTATGGGTCATCAAAGGGGATGTTCTACCTGGTGGTATTGGCAGCATATATGGTTCGTTTCGTCGTCGTTGGAAGGTGCTCTCTGGGAAGCTACTCTCCTGCGTGAAGCTTGCATTCTATGTAACGGGTGTAAAATCGAGCAGGCTTACCCCCTTAAAGGGGCAATGTGTTCAGTTTCACACAAAACTAGATGACGTCTCGAAAGCATTAGTTGAACTGCAGAAGGAGTCTTCACGTTTGGGTGGACCGTGCGGATTCTTGAGAAGTTTAGCCGGTTTTGCGGGGGAGGAGCTTTAGTCGGGGACTTTGCCCAACACGCTGGGGTAGAATCTAGTTATGTAATCCACAGGCTATCGTTAGTTAAGGTTGGGGCCTGCGTAGACGTTTCCACCTGAAAACTACTCCTACTCTCGGCAGGCGAAAGATTCTTAGCAACGAGTCAGGTCATGGTGCGTGAACCGTGGGGAATGGATTGCACACAGCCAATGAGGCGCGGTGCCTCATTTCAGAACTCGTGTAAAGGACCAGTTTCCGTGAACAAGATCTCTCGTACCGCTCGTTCGGTTACTTTCGCTGCCGTCGTTGGCCTCTCTATGGGTATCTCCGCTCCGGGGGCCCTGGCGCAAGACGGTGCTGTCGATGCACAGCCTGCTGCTGAGCAGGGCGCCGTGAACAAGGCAAACATCAATTTCAACAAAAAGGGCTCTATCACCCTCTTCAAGAAGAAGGGTGCTGAGTCTGGTACTGCAGCTACCGGTCAAAAGATGGAAGGCGTTCCGGGCGAACCGCTCGCTGGCGTCACCTACAAGATCACCAAGCTGAATTACGACCTGCAGAATGGTGACTGGTCCAAGTTCCCGAAGGCTGCTGCAGATGTCAAGGACGGAGATAAGACCGATACCACCTTCGAGAAAACCACCGCCGGCGAGGGTGAGGCGAAGTTCTCTGATCTGCCATTGGGCATCTACTTGGTAGAGGAAACTAACGCTCCGGCCGGCATCGTTGCTGGTGCTCCGTTCATCGTGTCGGTCCCGATGGTCAACGAGGCATCGGATGCGTGGAACTACGATGTGGTGGCCTACCCGAAGAACACCGAGACCAAGACCGAGAAGACCGTCAAGGACGCGGATAAGAACATCCAGGATGCATACTCCTACACCATCAACGCGGATGCTCCGACCTGGGGTGCGGGTAAGAGCCTGACCGCCTTCCGCTTCGAGGATCAGCTGGACCAGCGTTTGGACTTCCAGAAGGTCACCGAGGTCAAGGCTGGAGAGACCGCTCTGGGTGCCGGTGACTACGAGGTCAACAATCCGGCTGAGAACGGAAACAAGCTCGTCGTTAAGCTGACCGACCAGGGCCTTGCCAAGGTTAAGTCCGGTGACAAGATGTCTCTGACCTTCGAGGTCAAGCGCAAGGAAGTGGGCGACACCACTGAGCTGAAGAACCAGGCTGACGTCATCTTCAACAACCCGAACACCGGCAACGAGGTCAAGAACAAGACCAATGAGGTCGTGACCTACCACGGCAAGCTGAAGGTTGTGAAGAAGGACGGCAAGGAGGACGGTAAGGTCCTGGAAGGTGCTGAGTTCGAGCTATACCAGTGCACCGCGGCAAATAAGCTGGGCGGTAAGTTGACCGTCAAGGAGCAGGACAAGTGGACCACCGGTGCTGACGGCACCATCACCATCGACGGACTGCACGTCACCGACTTCGCAGATAACGCACAGGTCACCGACATCAAGAAGTTCTGTCTGAAGGAAACCAAGGCTCCAGCGGGCTACGCACTGCCGGAAAACCCTGTTACCGAAATTGAGTTCACCCGCGAGAACATCGCGAAGACTGGTGAGCTCGAGGGTGACGACGCCGTCACCCTTGTTTCTGAAATTGAAAACATCAAGCGCGACACCCCGAACCTGCCGATGACCGGTGGTGCCGGTGTGGGCATCCTGGCTGCTATTGGCGCAGCAATTGTTGCTGCTGGTGCTTGGTTCGCTCGTCGTACCGCGCGCAACTAATAGCCGGGCGTAGTTCCGGTGGCGCAGACTGTCCATGATGGTCTGCGCTGCGGGTCGGGTAATCAAAATATGGTGCTCGACCCAGTGAGGGGACTGGGCTAGGTATAGACTTCAGTCCCCTTCATTCTCTTTCGTTGTAATCCCGGTCGCGCTGCGCTAGCGCGTGGGGCATTGTTTTGGGTGGTGCGGGTCGTTGACTACGGTGGTAGGCCAAAATGCAGGCCGACGGCACAGGCGCCGTGGAGGCCTAGTCCTTCCGGCGGTAATCGTTGTCGTTGGGTTGTTGGTGATGCTGTACCCAGTGGTCTCGACCGCATGGAACAATTGGAACGCCTCAAGAGTGGCGCAGGAATATGCGCGACTGGATAAAGAGACACCGGCGCAGGTGCAGGATTCGGTGTGGGATGCTGCACATGCATACAACGAAGAACATACGTCGGGTCCGATCTTGGATCCGTGGCTGAACCGTATCGGGGTAGACAATCCCGACTATGAGGCTTATTTGAAGCAGTTGGGTGAGACCGAAGCGATGGCCCGCCTCGTGTTCCCAGCAGTAGACGTTGATCTTCCGGTGTTTCATGGCACCGCAGATAAGACACTGCAGCGTGGTTTGGGGCATTTGTATGGTTCTGACCTGCCGGTCGGTGGATCAGGAACCCATTCCGTCATTACGGGGCATACGGGTCTGGCAAATTCGACGATGTTTGATCACCTCGACTCTGCCACCGAGGGAGATGTGTTCTATATCCAGGTTGCTGGCCACAAATTGAAGTACGTCGTAGACGACATTCAAGTTGTGCTGCCGAGCGAGGTAGATGGCCTACGGCCAGTCGCTGATCAGGATTACGTCACACTGATTACGTGCACCCCGTACGGGATCAACACGCATCGCTTGCTGGTGCGTGGCCATCAGGTTCCTATGGAGCCTGGGGAGGAGTCGGTGTTTGAAAACTCCCATGGTCCGGGCTGGCAATGGTGGATGTACGCGCTGTTGGCTGCGGTGATTGTCATTGGGTGTTGGCTGGTGTGGTGGCTGCGTCGCCAGAAGGCGGCTACCGGGGTGCAAGAAGTTATTAATAAGGAAAGTAGCGTGCGGGAGTAAGGCGATGAAGAGGTTGACAAATGCATGGTCGGCCCGAGTGGTTGCCGTCGGAGTAGCGTGTGCGGTTGCGTTCGCAGGGCCGGGCGTCGTTGCTGCAGAAGCGGTGCAGGTTGCCGGGCAGCAGTCCACTGGTGCGGAACGCACTTCGGCTACGGATACAGTGACAATCCGGCTGACACAAGGCAATCCCAACGACGATGGCCAGCCGCCCTCGGGAAAAATCCAAGGTGTCACAATTCATCTGGACCGGCTTGCCGGCTTGGACCCGACCAACGCTGACGACGCAGCCCGCGTACGGAACGCGAATCTCGACGAGGTTCGTGATTGGCGCACCGATGTGCACGTGGATCTGGTCACCAATGCCAATGGCGAGGTGACGTTTGATGGTCTAGCTCATGGCTTCTATGTGGTGACGTCTACAGCGCCGGATGATTCCTACCGAGAGATAAACCCGTTTGTGGTGGCGGTTCCATTCCACACGGTGGTAGATAACCCGAAACCAGTACCAGGAGTAATCGTGGCTAAGACCCACAAACCGGGTGAAACGCCGACGCCACCCACGTCGTCATCTGCTCCGAGCGCTCCGCCGTCACGCCCGGATACCCCGCAAACACCTCCGAACTATCCACCGACTAAACCAGGGAAGCCACCTCACCAACCCGAGACAACGCCGCCGGGTACTCCAAGTGCCGGTAAGACCTCAACCCCAGTAACGTCGTCGGGCAATGGTGGCTCATTGGCGATGACCGGTGCACAGGTAATCGGTGTAGTAGCCGCAGCGTTGGCATTGATTGCCACTGGTTTCGTGATGATTGCCTTTAGCCGTAGGAAGAATTCAGAAAGCGAGGGACGCTAATGTCCTGGACAGATTCTCATCCGGTCGAGCCGGTTGTGTACCGCTGGCGTGCTCTTGCGGCGTTCATTGCTGCACTGGCTCTCGTTGTTGGTGTTGCTGCACCGGCTGCTCTGCCCGGAATCGTTGGTGCCGTAGCCGAAGCACAAACCACAACCCTGCGCACCAAGCTCGATTCCGCAGACCAACTGAGCCTGACTGTTGGCGACTCCGCAACATTTGAAGGCCACTTTGTTGACGCCGGAACCGTGGAGGAGTTGGAATTCACTGTTGAGACTGCAGGACTGGAGTTCGACGGCTCGGCCTACACACTGACTATCGACGGCGAAGCGATCCCCGTCCGCGAAGGAGACAACCTCGTTGTAAAATCGACCAGCTCTTCAGTGACTTTCCGAATCACTGGCCTTTCTACTGACGTGTCAGCGGGAGCAGCTTTCGCATTGAAGATCCCAGCGGTCGCAGAGGAATCCGAACTGAGCGGGATGTCCGTCGACGTGCGTGGAGTAGCCGAGGAGACTACCAGCACGTCATCACCTGAATCCAGCGAAGCCTTAGAAGCCCCTTCGGAGGTGACTGAGCCGCTTGATATTGCTGACGTTGACGCGGCCCCAGCCCGTCTGATGGCGGCACCGAACATTACCCCGTACGCTGCAGGCGACCGCACCATCACGATGGTAAACGATGGATACGTGCTCAAGGGAAGCCGCTATATCCCGAACTTTAAGATTCCGGCCGGTGAGCTTTTTGGCGGCCAGCTGTCCATTCCGCAAGGCACGGTGGTTACCCTCAAATCCAGCGTTAACAGTTATTTATCGACTAACCCTGATGACCTGACGATCTATTACACCGGTGCCAACGGAGGTTGGTATGAGGCGAAGGTGACCTACAAAAGGATTAGCGCCAAGGAATACCAAGTCATCCTGCCGCAGATTACTATTGGTGGCACCGCACAGATTCAGTTTAAGGGTGTTCACCGCGGGCCAGCCGATACAGTGTTTACAGCTTCCTTCACCGTTCCTGCGAAAGAGGAGTGCCAAGATCCGGTTACAAGCAGACAGCCAAAGCGCGATCTCACCCCAGCTGAATTTGCCGACGGTAGCCCTGTCTACGTTGTAACCAGTGAACCTAAGGATCTTCGCCGAGACACTTCCATTCTGAGCCGTCAAGTCAACCAAGGCCGAGACTTTCGCCAGGTGGGAGAGTCCACTCCCTGGGTGTACAATGCTCTAGCCTTTGATTCGAGTGATAACTGGCTCTATGCGGTGAGCCAGAGTCGCGGCCGAAATGGTGATCCTTGCTACCCGGCAGGAAATCTCCTTCAGATCAATCCGGCAACCGGTGAAGTATATAATCTTGGGCCTATTTTAAAGGCCGGAAGTACCGGTACCCCGTTTGAAACGAGCGGCGACCGGGATGTCCTCAACGCTGGCGTGTACACCAGCGAGGGATTCTTTGTGGCCAACACGTCCACTTCTGGTAGCCGTCACCTTTATAAGGTCGACGTCGACAAAGTCACGGCTCAACGCGTGCTAGGAAGCCAGAAGTCCTACTCGGAGGACTGGGCGGTGCTCCCGCAAGCCCAGAAGTATATGTGGGGTTTCCAGAGTAAGGCTCAGGCAGGCGACAAGCTTATCCTTGAACGCATTGACACACAGACCGGCGACATCAGGACCTGGGATCTCACCGGCATCAAGACCTTGGATGGGCGCACGATCTCGAACCCCTCTGCTTCTTGGGGCAAGGCGTGGACCTACTCCAATGGAAACCTGGGTTTTGGCTCGGGTAGTGCGAATGCGAATCAGCTGGGCTTTGAGCTAAAGATCACCAACCCAGATGATGATAGCCCGAAGTTCGAGCTGGTCAACATAATGAACAACCTGCCTGCTTCATTTAACACGGACGCGGCCTCCGACCTAGTTCCGCCACCGCCAGGGCTGCAATCAAACATTGCGGTGAAGAAGCAACGCTCGGAGACCAAGGTGGTAAACGGCGAGGTGCGTACTTTCTGGACCATCTCCGTGGAAAACACCACGGATAACACCAGTTCGGGCGGCACATTCTGGGAATACCTACCAACGGATACTCACTATGGTGTGAACGCTACCGACCCCACGGCAAAGTTTGAGGGCTTTGGTCCGGGATCTACCGTGGTCAACGGCCGTGGTCCGGGGCCCAATGAGATCAAACCTGAGAGCGGCATTTACGCCGGGATGGACGTGCCGTCAGCCACAAGTGGTGAGGTGGGGTACATGAAGGGTTACGTGGGTACCCTTCCCGGACACGCGAAGGTAGAGTATGTCGTCTCTGCGCCGGTGCGAACAGATGAATACGGGAACCTCAAGACGGTATGTAGTCCGAACAAGGTTGCTTTCCAGGCTACGGACGGGGAGTCTAGCCCGGCTGAAGATGACAACGTCGCTACTGAAGCCTGTTTCAATAAGGTTGCCGTCGACAGCACACCGCAACCTGTTCCTGGTGCAGCGAATGAATATACCGCGAAGTACAACGTCGTAGTTGAGGCACCGGACGCACCTGGCTTCGACACCAACGACGTGATCTACGGCAAGCTCACGGACACCCCGAGGTTTGTTGGTGCTGCCACGGTTACTGGGGCCACTGTGATCTTCAAGGACGAGTTCAACAAGACCAGCCAGCCGCGTGCGTACCAAGGTGCCGGCCCCTTTGAGCTCAACAAGAATGACACTCCGAAGATCATTAAACCTAAATCCAAGGGTGTTGGCGGAAGTACAGGGCAGCATGTCTACGAGGTGACGGTGCGTTTCAAGCTGGATCGTTCAAAGCTGGACAGCACCTCTGTACCCGCCGGGTACCCGAGCCAACCTGCAGGAAACACCCGCTGCTACACCAAGGATGGCCTGCACGAGCCCAACTTTGGACTCATGAACGAGGCAGAAATAGGCGGCTGGAAGGATACTGACTGTATCCCGCTGGAGACCAAGGAAACTATGGACGTCCTGCTCGAAAAGGCGAGCTATAATCCGGACAACCCGGACGAGATCCAAACCGACGGGTTGCTTGGCGGCGCGCAGTTCACCGTCCACCGCGGTGATGCTAACGGCAACCTGAAGCTAAACGCGGATGGCAGCGTCAACGCTGATGCTAACCCCGTGGTGAAGCAGTCCACGACCACCACCACAGGCCGCGTCAAGCTCGAAGGCTTGGACGCCCCTGGCGTTTATTACCTCATCGAGACCAAGGCACCGAACGGCTATAATCTGCTGCCCGCGCCGATCAAGTTCTCGACGGAGTGGGATCAGAATGGCAATGCAGTCATCAAGGTGCTCTCCGGGGGGACCGCGATCACCAGTAATAGGTGCGCTGAATCTGACACCTCTGCCAACTGTGTGAAGAAAATCGGCGTCCTTCAGGTCGCTGACATCACCAAGGGTGCACTGCCCAAGACCGGTGGTGAGGGCGTAGGCCTGTGGGCGCTCGCTGGTGGCGCGATTGTCGCGGCAGGGTGCCTCGCTTTGCGACGCCGCTGGGCATAGAACCACCGCTTGCGGCAACTTTAGAAAAGGCCCGCTTTTCCAATAACCAGGGAAGGGCGGGCCTTATTGCATGCGCATTGTCGGGTAGGAGTCCTGCGGGTCGTCGTCAAGCGCGGCGCCCTTGCCGTTGCCCACATATTTGCGCCACCAGTAGATGAGAAGAAGCACGATGATGGCAGCGGCAGCCAGAATGGCCCACATCCACCACTGCCAGTGAATACCAGAGCTGTTGAATGCGGCCTCGTCTTCCGGATCCATTGGCACTCGGTGGCCGGTGACGAGCAAGCGGTGGGTATTTACACCGTAGGGGGTGCAGGTAATGAGCGTAACGAGGTCCTGGCCTGGCTCACGGTGGAGCGAGCTGGTGTCCGCAGGCTCGACGACCCGAATATCGTGCACCTCGTACTTGAGCTTCTCGCCGCCGGCGGCGATGTAGAAAGCATCGCCCTTCTTGACCTTGGTGAGGTTGTCCCACAGCGTGGCATTTTGTAGGCCAGTGTGAGCGGAAAGTGCTGCGTGCCGGCCCTCTCCACCACCGACGCCGCCGACAGGTAGGTCCGTGCCGTAGAGGTGGCCAGCGCCGCGGGAGAGTGCTTTTTCTGAGGTGCCATGATAAATGGGCAGATCGGAATCGATGGAGGGGATAACAATGCGGCCCATGGCATCGGTCTCCGACAGCACAGACAGGTATTGGCGGTAGCGCTGGTACTTGGGGGAGTCTTCGTCATCGGTGGTGGTCCAAGCGTCTTCCACACTGATTTGGCCCAGCTGCGCGTTGTAAGACTGCGCCTCGTCCCACGCGGTGTGCAGTACCTCAGGCGGGGCTTGCTTTTCCAGCTTGGCGTATTCCTCCGCGGCGCGGGATTGGGTGTGGTTGTTCCACTGCGTGGCCACGACGGGGTAGAGCAGGACGCCAAGGCCGACGAGGATCAGAATTAACGCAATGATGGCGTTGGGGTTGACGCGCTTCTTCTTGGGTGCGTCGATGATTTCCGCTGGTTCGTGCTTGCCCATTGTGTCCTGCCTGTGGGGTTTGTGACCGCACGCCCTGGTACTGACGTGGGGGTAGTTTTTGAATCTCAGGCTAGGGACGATGTAGCTCTGAGAGAAAACGTGTCTGTCTAGTCGCCGATAACAAAGCACAGGGCTTCATACCGATTCAGAGTTGCCTCGTCGATGACCAAGATTTGATCAACCGCGCGCTGTTCGTGGAGCTCATCGATTGTGCGGGGCGCAAGATCTTGAAGTACATGCTCACGCTCAGCGCGAAGATCCGCTGTGGTTTTAGGCGTGAAGATAGGGGCTGTCATGGTCCATCCTGTAGGTATGAAATTAGTCCATGAAATGGGAAAACAAGTGGAGCCGACGACGGGAATCGAACCCGCGCCAGCAGCTTGGGAAGCTGCAGTTCTACCATTAAACTACGTCGGCACTGCGCGCTTGCACGCTCCGGCCTACTATACACCGCGGCCTTCGGCATGAGTAGAATTGGGGCCGTGCTTCTTTCAGATCGTGATATCCGTGCCGCCATTGACGCCGAAGAATTGGGCATCGAACCCTTCGACGGCGAGCTCATCCAGCCCTCGTCCGTAGATGTGCGCCTAGATAAGTATTTCCGGGTCTTCAATAACTCGCGGTACACGCATATTGACCCCAAAGAGGAAATGCCGGATCTCACCACCTTGGTGGAGGTAGAAGAAGATCAGTCCTTCATCCTGCACCCAGGCGAGTTCGTGCTCGGCGCCACGCTGGAAAAATTCACACTGCCGGCAGACTTGGCCGGTCGATTGGAGGGCAAGTCTTCCCTTGGCCGCCTGGGATTGTTGACCCACTCCACCGCGGGCTTTATTGACCCAGGCTTTTCCGGCCACATCACGCTCGAGCTTTCTAATACCGCCAACCTGCCTATTGCCCTGTGGCCGGGCATGAAGGTGGGGCAGCTGGCTATCTTCAAGATGACTTCACCAGCGGAAAGCCCATATGGCACCGGCTCGCTGGGCTCGAAGTACCAGGGGCAGCGCGGCCCGACGCCATCGAAGTCTTACCTGAATTTTCGATAGGCTTAAACCGGCATTCACATAGAGCCTCTAATATGGGGCTTTATGCGTATGACTGTAATCGGCACCGGATACTTGGGTGCAACCCATGCTGCCTGCATGGCCGAGCTCGGCCATGAAGTACTAGGCGTGGACGTAGATGACAATAAAATTTCCGCTCTTAGATCGGGCAAGGTTCCGTTCTATGAACCGGGCCTGCCGGAGGTTCTCGAGCGCAATATCGAGGCCGGCCGCCTCGACTTCAGCACGGACTATGAAGAAGCAGCCGCGTTCGGCAACCTGCACTTTTTGGGCGTAGGTACCCCGCAGCGCCGCGGTTCCTATGCGGCCGATATGACCTACGTGAAGGCCGTGATCACGGATCTGGTGCCCAAGCTCAAGGGCGATCACATCATCTTTGGTAAGTCCACCGTTCCGGTAGGAACCGCGGCGGAGCTCCAAGAGCTAGCCAATGAGCTTGCCCCAGAAGGCACCACCGTGGAAATCGCATGGAACCCGGAGTTCCTGCGTGAGGGGTATGCCGTCAAGGACACCATCACCCCAGACCGCATCGTTCTCGGTGTGCGCGAGGGCGAAAGCCGTGCCGAAGAGGTAGCGCGCGAGGTTTATGCTCAGCCGCTATCGCAGGACACCCCATTCATCGTGACGGATTGGCAGACCGCCGAGCTGGTCAAGGTCTCCGCTAATGCGTTCCTGGCCACCAAGATTTCCTTTATCAACGCCGTTTCTGAGATCTGCGAGATTGCAGGCGCGGACGTTACCGCTCTTGCCGACGCCATTGGGCTCGACGAACGCATCGGCCGCAAGTTCCTGGGCGCTGGCCTCGGCTTTGGTGGCGGTTGCCTGCCCAAGGACATCCGCGCCTTCATGGCCCGTGCTGGCGAGCTTGGCGCCGACCAGGCGCTGACCTTCCTGCGTGAGGTGGATGCTATCAATATGCGCCGCCGTGACCGCGTGGTGGACCTTGCCAAGGAAGCCTTCAATGGCTCCCTGCTTGGCCACCGCGTGACCGTATTGGGCTGTGCGTTTAAGCCGAATTCCGATGACGTGCGCGATTCGCCTGCCCTTGCCGTTGCCGGTTCCCTGTCGCTGGCTGGCGCGGCAGTAACCGTCTATGACCCAGAAGGCATGGACAACGCGAAGAAGGTATTCCCCACCTTGGATTACGCCGCGGACACTGACGATGCCCTGCGCGAGGCTGAGCTAGTTATTCTGGCAACCGAGTGGAAGCAGTTCAAGGAATTGGATCCGCAGCAAGCGGGCCAGCTCGTGGACAATAAGCACATTATCGATGGCCGCAATGTGCTGCCTGTTGCAGACTGGCAACAGGCGGGCTGGAAGGTCGATGCCTTGGGGCGCACCCTCTAGGTCCTCTACTTCTGAGATACAAAGGCTGAGCAGCGTGATTATTGCGCTGCTCAGCCTTCTACATAAGGGCCCTAAGATTGTGCGCGCTGTGGCACTGTGAAAGCTGCAATGGCTGTAGTGATGGGAACCGCGAGGGTCAATGCCATCGCACCTACTCCGGAACGCAGCAGCTCCGTTGCGACGAGATCGCTGCTTAAAATCTGGCCTGCGGGGCGCTCCGCTGCGGTGATCAACATGAGCAGTGGCAAGGTCGCACCGGTATAGGTCAGAATTAGCGTATAAACCATTGAGGCAATATGGTCGCGGCCCACCTTCATTGCGGAGAGGAAAAGCTGTGAAGGGCGAGCATCAGGGTCCGCTCCGTGGAGTTCGGTAATGGTGGATGCTTGGGCCACGGCGGCGTCGGCAAGGCTGCCCAAGGCACCGACCACAAAACCGCATAAGAGCACGCCCACGATGGACACGTTGGGCATATAAAGAAGTAGCTTCAGGTTGTCCTCGGAACTATAGCCTTGTAGCTGCGAACTATCGATAGCGGCCCACGCTAACGCTGCTGCAAGAATGAGAGCGATAAGGGAGCCGCCCACCGCCGATGCCGATTTCCAATTCAGTCCATGGACGAGAGGAACGGCGAACAGAATGATGGCGGAACAGGCAACAAGGGCGGACCAGAGGGGGTTATGGGCGTCGATAAGAGCGGGGACGAGGAACGCAAAGATCACGCCTAGGCTGAGCGTCAAGCCGATAAGGGCGCGCACGCCATGCCAGGCCGCAAAAGCGATAATGACGACGGCCACGATAACTGCCCACAGAGCTAGGCTTCTGGTGCGCTGATAATCAGCAAAAGCATAGGACGCAGCGCCGGAAGGGTCATCTGCTTTGGAAAGAACAATTTTGTCGCCCGGTTTAAGCTGCGGATCGCCGGCATTGCCGTAGGTGACCAATTGGGTCATGCGACCTTCGTCCTCGCCGGAGGTGATATTGACCAGGGCACGGTCGCACTGCACTTCCTCAGTCCCAGGAATAAGTGGCGGCGTATCGAAGGCCTGCCCAGTAAGTTCCGATTGGCAAGCCGAGTGGTCTGTCGTATCGACCGTGCCCTCCACCTGTGGGTGGTTGAGGGCATAGGTTTGCTGAAACTCAGTGGAGGTGTGCTCGGAAGCTGGACTCTGAGGCCACAGCACTGCCATGCCCGCAATGGTGGCAATAAGCGCTGTGACGAGCACACCGAGCAAAGTTAATCGCCATGGATGCTGAGTTATCGAAGCAGAGAGCCGACGCCATGAACTAGGGGTCGGCTGAGGTTTAGGTCCCGCAGAATGTCTTCCCATGCACCATATTGTTATGGATTATCACTATCGTTAGCAACTGGTGGGAAACTACTGCTTGTAGCTCACTAGGAAGTTACCTAGGCGCTCAATGGCGTTTTCGATTTGGGATGCCCACGGCAGCGTCACCACGCGGAAGTGATCCGGGTTCGGCCAGTTAAAGCCGGTGCCTTGCACCATGAGGATCTTTTCTGCCTTCAAAATATCCAGCATGAGCTTGGCATCATCATGAATCTCATACACGTTCGGATCCAAGCGCGGGAAGAGGTAGAGCGAGCCCATGGGCTTTACCGCAGAAACGCCCGGAATCTCGTTGAGCTTTTCGTAGGCAATATTGCGCTGGCGCAAAAGGCGCCCGCCGGTACCGGTGAGCTCGTAGATGGACTGCCGGCCACCTAGCGCCACCTGGATAGCGTGCTGCGCCGGCACATTCGGGCACAGGCGCGTTCCGGCGAGAAGCTCCAATCCCTCGATGAAGCCACGGGCGTGGTGTTTAGGGCCGGTGAGCACCATCCAACCAGCGCGGTAGCCACACACGCGGTAGGCCTTGGACAAGCCATTAAATGTGATGGTGAGCAGGTCTGGGGCCAGCGAAGCGATGGAGATGTGCTGCGCGCCGTCATAAAGAATGCGGTCATAGATCTCATCAGCCAAGATGAGCAGGTTATGCTCGCGGGCGATGTTGACAATCTTCTGCAAAACTTCGCGCGAGTAGACCGCACCCGTTGGGTTATTCGGGTTAATGACCACGATGGCCTTGGTCTTATCCGTGATCTTAGACTCGATGTCCTCGATCGATGGGTTCCAGTCGTCCTCCTCATCGCACAGGTAGTGCACTGGGGTACCGCCTGCCAGGGACGTAGCTGCGGTCCACAGCGGATAATCCGGCGCCGGAATGAGAACCTCATCGCCATTATTAAGCAGCGCCTGGGTGGTCATGCTGATGAGCTCGGAGACGCCATTGCCCAAGAAGACATCGTTGATATCAAAGGGCGGAAAATCTTCAAGCTCGTAGCGGGTAACAATGGACCGACGAGCAGAAATGATTCCCTTGGAGGTGGAATAGCCCTGGGAAGTAGGCAGGGCAGCGATCATATCGCGCATGATGACATCGGGAGCCTCGAAGCCAAAGACGGCTGGGTTACCGGTGTTGAGTTTCAAGATGGTGTGCCCATCGAGCTCCATGCGTTCCGCTTCCGCAGAGACCTCGCCGCGAATGTCATACGCGACGCCCTTGAGCTTGTCGGACTGGTCAAAGATGCGGTGTTTCGGAGAAGTCATGGGAATATTGTGCCACGATCACAGCCACACAAAACGCTTTAACAGCGGCAATGACTATTTTTTATTCCACTCGTTGAACTTGCGCTTGGCCAGATCCATAGCCTGTCCGGTAATTTCGCCGGCTTGCATGCGTCGATCGGCCCACATCTTTTCTTCGATCATCTTTTGCTGTGCGCGCTCATGCGCCGTGAGCGCGCGAATCTCGCGCAATTGTTCTTTCTCAATCTGGCGTACAGATGGGGCGTGCCACGAGGATGGGCCCACCTTGGCAACGTAGAGCAGAATCCACAGGATAGGGATGAGCGCGGCTGCTGCCGCGCCTCCTAGCAAAAGCCATGGGTTGCTCAAGGTAGCGCTCATCACGATAAGCGTTGGGCTGGCAACGGCAAGCAGCACCGAACCGGAAAGTGCGGTCGCAAACTTTGGTTTCTTGCCTGCATTATGGGCGCGTGTGACCTCACCGCGGGAATAGACCTTGACCTCGTGAGAACCACGCGCCGGAATGTCTTGAAAGATGGGCACGAGGTCTTGGTGGGTGTGGGCGCGCATGACGTCGTCCGAGCGGTCCTCGAACTCCTCCATGGTTAACCGGCCTTCACCCACGGCGCGGGCGAGGTCATTGATGGCATCGTTGCGCTCGGAATCGGACAGGCGCATGGTCCGATTGATAGGGGAAGAACCAAAGTTATTACTCACGCCTCCCAGTTTAGGAAATTTCCTCCCTGCTAGGGGCGTGCTCTTAGCGAACGCTGCCTATAGGTCCTTTGTCTCAGCGGTGGAGTTCGCCTCGTCCTTCTTTTCCGGCTTCTTCTTTCCGCCTACCAGGCTAGCCAGGAATGGGAAGAGGGCGACGGTAAGCGCACCGCCAGAGACGAAGATGGAGGCATTTTCGGGTTCCATAATCTTCGAGTTCACCGCCAAGGTGGTCACCGCCACGATGATCGGAAGACCAGTGGCGGAATACAATCCCACTTGGAGGCGCTCGCGGATGGTTTCAATATCGGATCCGGTATGCGCCACATTTTCGCGCAGAAAGACCGGCAGACCACGCGTAACCAGAATAAGGGCTGGAATGCCCAGCACCTTCCACGGATTATTGGCGATGGTATCCCAGCTAATGCTCATGCCAGAGACCACGAAGAAAACTGGGATGAGCATGGAATAAAACACCACATCAAGGCGGTGCTCTAGGCGGCGGTGGAACTCATCCGGGATGATGCGATTCAGGATAATGCCAGCGGCAAAGGCACCGAGCACGATATCGAGTTCAAAGACTGCCGTAACCGCCATGAGGATGGCCAGAATCAGGATGATAAGACGCAGAATCGTCTGGTTGGTGGAGCCCGCACCGGAGATAAAGGCGGTTTTCACCCAGGGGATCGCCGAAGCGATAGCTGCTGGCATGATGGCAACGGCTACAGCGATGATGATGAAGAACAATAAGATGATCATCGTCGTCAGCGTGGAACGAGTACCCAGCAACAGCGCCATAGCGGTAATGGGGGCGACCTCACCAATGGCACCATGAATCATCACCGAATTGCCCACCTTGGTGCCTAGAATGCGGTCCTGTTTTAGCATCGGTGTGAGCGTGCCCAGCGCCGTTGATGTAAGCGCCAAGGCGACGACGATGGCACCTGGCACGTTATCTACCAGGAAGTAGGCGCCTACCCCACAGGCGAGGGCACAGATTGCCCAGGTGGATAGCGCCGTTCCGGCTTCTTTGGTTTTGAGGGTGGAGATTTGAATTTCAAAGCCCGCGAGGAGAAATAACGCTCCCACGCCGAGCTCCTTGAGCATTTCGATGCCTTCATCCTCGGCCGCGAGGTCGAGGACGGAAGGGCCAATAATCATGCCGAAAATCAGCAAAAGGGCCACCGACGGCAGGCGGTAGCCCAACATATAAGAGACCAGCGGCGCGAGTAGAGCCGCGGCCATAATCCAGGCGAAAGAGACGAGGGAATTTGTATTTTCGGTCGCGCCTGCCGCCAGCAGCAGGGCATCGGTGGGGAGTCCCGCATTAAAATGCATGGACTACAGCGTACGCACCAATGCCCCTGCGCGCCTACTCAGATTCAGGTGGATTGGGCACGCTTTCCGACGCCGGCGGTGCCGGAGCTGCCGGTGGTGCTGGCGGCGCAGCCTGCGGGGGCTTCGGAGCAGCTGGCGCCTGTGGTGGTTTCGGCGCCGCTGGAGGCGTCGGTGCTGCGGGCGCTGCGGGTGCGTTTGGTGGTGTTGGAGCGGCTGGTGCTGCATGCGGAGTCGGCGTCGACGGAGCAGGTGGTGCACTTGGCGCGGGCGCAGCCGGTGCTACGGGTGCTGCGGGAGCGCTTGGTGGTGTTGGAGCGGCTGGTGCTTTTGGTGCGGGTGCAGCCGATACTGCGGGTGTGCTTGGAGCTGCTGGTGCCGAGGCGGACGGGGCGGGGGCGCTAGGAGCGACGGAAGTGGGGGCGTCGGCAAGCGGGGCGTCAGTGGTGCCCTCGGACTTTTGGTGGCGCACAGGGGTGGCCAGGAACGCCTTGGGGTGGGGCTCCGGCAGGGTGCCGGACTCGTCGAGCGCGATGGAATTGCGCAGCATAACCGCCACGTCATTGACCTTGGTGGTGGGGGTGGAATCCTGCGCCAAGGACTTCACGCCGCCGGTCATCATGACATTGCAGAAGGGGCAGCCGGTGGCGATTTCTTCCGCGCCGGTCTCTAGGGCCTGCTCGGTGCGGAAGTCATTGATGCGGGTGCCGAGCTTTTCCTCCATGAACATGCGGGCACCGCCGGCGCCACAGCAGAAGGCCTCGTCGCGGTTCTTGTCCATCTCGCGCAGCTCCACGCCGGTGGCCTCGAGCAGCTCGCGCGGAGGATCGAAGACCTTATTGTGGCGGCCGAGGAAGCACGGATCGTGGTAGGTAATGGGCTTGCGGTTCTCCGGCGTGCGTGGCACCGGCTTGAGCAAGCCTTCGCGGACCAGCCGGTTGAGCAGCTGGGTGTGGTGGAAGACGTCGAAGTGCCCGTCAAAGTCCGGGTACTCATTGCGGATGGTGTTAAAGCAGTGCGGGCAGGTGGTGATGATCTTGCGCTGGCCCTCCGGTACGCCGTCGAAGGCGTTGTTGAGGGTCTCTACGTTTTGCTGCGCCATCATCTGGAAAAGAAACTCGTTGCCGGCGCGGCGGGCAGGGTCACCCGTACAGGTCTCACCCGTGGAGAGCACGCCAAACTTCACGCCTGCGGTATGCAGCAGGTCTACTACGGCACGGGTGGTGCGGCGGCCATCGTCATCATAAGCACCGGCGCAGCCCACCCAGAGCAGGTATTCCATATCGGAGAAATCGGCCTCGTCTTCACCAATGATGGGGACGTCGATGCCATCGGCGCGGGCCTCATCGATCCAGGCGCGGCGCTCAGAGTTATTCCGGCCCCATGGATTGCCCTTGTTTTCCATATTCTTGAACAAGCCGGTGAGCTCGGAAGGGAAGTCCGATTCCGCAAGCACCTTGAAGCGGCGCAGGTCCGCAATGTGGTCGATGTGCTCAATATCGGTTGGGCACTGATCCACGCAGGCACCGCAGTTGGTACAAGACCAGAGCACGTCATCATCGATAACGCCGGCCATGGACAGCACATCCAGGCCCTCGTGCGGATTGTAGTTATCCAGTGCGCCCTGGCGCAGGTCCATCATGAACTTTTTGGGGCTCAGCGGCTTTTCGGTATTCCACGCCGGGCATAGCTCTTGGCAGCGGCCGCACTCGGTACACGAGGTGGAATCCAGCAGCATCTTCCAGCTACCCGGGGTGATGTCTTCCTCCAAGTCCGGGGTGGGCAGGGATTGCAGCGCCTTTTCACCGGTGGCGTTGCGCTGGAAGAAGATATTGAAGAAGCTGGTGAAGCGGTGCCACATCACGCCCCACTGGAAATTGCGGGAAATGAAGACGATAAACAGCATGCCGGATAGCAGCTTGAACAGGGCGAAGAAGCTCACCAATGCTGGGGATGCAGGGAAGAGCTTGGCAAGGTGGACGCTCAAGAAATCCGCCCAGGCGGAGCCGCCCCCGTAGGTGGCGATCTTGGTGGACTTCACCAGGATCATGCCGAGTCCTTCAGAAAAGACAATGAACTCTACCCAGCGCGCTGAGGCGGTCTGGGAATTGAAGAAGCGGCTGCCGCGCTCGGTATCGCCGAGTTTGAGGCGCACGCCGATAAGGAAGCCAATACCGAGGACCGTCGCGATGCCTAAGACTTCCTCGACGAAGTGGTAGACCGGCCAGTGGCTGAGCCACGGCCAGCCCTTATCCGGCGCAAAGGTTTGGATATAGGCCTCAAACCACACCAAAATGCCAAAGAGGAAGCCCACCATTACCAGCCAGTGGGCGGCATTGACCAGCGGTTTACCCTTGAAGTGGGAGTGGCCAAAGACCTCCGCAATTACGCGCCATAAACGCTTACCCGGACTATCGGTGCGCTTGAGCTGGGTGGGTCCGCCCGAGCGGATGAACTTAAAGAGGGCCCATACGCGGGTGAAAAAGTACAGCCACACCGGAATCGATGCGGCTATAGCTATCCAACCGAACACGGTGGTCATGCGTGCTCCTTTATTACTGATGCTCCACGTTGTTATCTACCTTAAAGCCTAGGGGTGGAAATCAGAGAGTCTGCATTCAGTGCGGTATCACGGCAGGGTGGGCTGTACACTGTCAAGATGAGAAACTCGGCCGCCATATTCTGCTAAACGTGCTGTGCACGGCGGCGGAATAATACAGTGTCGGCGTCCGTAATGTGGCCGGGCAAGAAGAAGACCGAGACTGCCGCAGAAAGGGTAAACCGCCATGGGCAAAACCAATATCACCAAGGCCGCGGTGGCCTTGACCGCAGGCCTTGCTGCCTTTGGTGTTACTGGATTCGCCGTGGCGCAGGGCGGCTTGACCGCGAACCTGGCCCTTTCCGGTAGCTTCTTTAAAATCACCATGGGGCACTTGGATGGAGAGGGCTTTTCGCTTTTTGTTGATGATGATCAAAAGGCCGAAGAGCACCTTCCCGTCGCGCGTATCAAACTGGAGCATGCGAAGGTCTCTGATCTCTGCCTTTCCGTGACGGTTCCCAAGGTGCCCGGCGTTGGTGGGGAGGCCACCCTAGCGCTGAAGGCTGAGGGCGAGGGCAGTGTGGAATCCGATAGCCTGCTGGTCGGTGCGACCGACGTGGATGGTTCCTTGGTGATGCAGGATGTCAACGTGGGCATCGATGCGAATCAGCTCAGCGATACCGCCGATCCCGGCGCCTGGGGTCTCTATTCCAAGCAAGTTTCCCTCAAAGCGGATGATGTGAAGGCCACCTCCGTGGGCGCGCAGCGCCTTTCTGCCAAGAATGTGGGAGTGACGGTGAGGAGGGGGTCCGATAATGGCTGCTGAGTCCAGCACGGAAGAAACACAGACCCTCCCGGCGGCGGAGGCAACGGGCGAGGAGGAATCTAAGCCCAGCCTGTGGCAGCGCTTCCGCCACTGGCGCAGTGGTCGGCCCTTCCTTCCCGGGCTATTGCTTATTTTGTCCGGCATCATCATTGCCGCGCCGGCCTATATCACCATTCGGATCTCTGACCTTTTGGTGATGATTTCCACCATCTCTGGCGTCTCTACGCTGCTTATCGGCGTCTTGTTGGCCATGTTCGGCCTTGGTGCGTGGTTCCAGCCGGCAACCTCGACTTATGTCGGTGTGCTAGGCATCATCGTGGCCATTATCGCCTTGCCGACGTCCAATTTGGGCGGCTTCGTCATCGGCTCCCTGCTCGGCATCATTGGCGGGGCCTTTACCTTTGCGTGGCAGCCGGGGGAGCAAAAGCGCCGCCCTAAGGAAGCAGCAGAGCAATGACGAGGGCGATGCCGCGGGCGGCGCGTAGCTGCTTGGCCGTACTCACCTGTGCCCTGGTGGTGGGTGGTGTGAGTGGTTCCGAACGGGTTAATGCGCAAGATGCCCCGGCGGTTCCGTACTTCAGTACCGTCTTCGCGGATAAGGTGACGCTGACGAAAAATGTCACCGTTTCTTTGGGTACTTTCCCCACCGCCAGCGGTGATGTGCGGGTTCTAGAGCTGAAGGGCGAGAACCTCGACATCGACAACCTTGGCATCACGCTGCCTGGCCGCTACGGCGTTGGCATGCTGACCACGGGAGGGGATACCACCGAGGTACGCGGCGGACCGGTGACCATTATGGCTACCGAGCTCACAGCCACCCCGGCGGTGGGTAAGGTTTCTGCACCCCGGGCGAATATCGATTTAAGCCGCGACGATATCAATGCCGTGTTGGACAAACTTGGTGTTCCAGAGCCGCATCCCGTCCCCGATGCGGAAGTGCCCGATGTAATCATGGAGCATTTCGAGCTGCGCGATGTCACCCTTGAGCTGGTAAACCTCAAGGGTGCTCACTTTAACGCGCCGACCGTGACGGTAGGGCTGGAGTAGCTCACCGCCGGGGAAGACCTACCCTTGAGCGAACTGGGATTGATGCAGGCGCCAGTATGCGCCTTGGGCCGCAAGGAGATCGTCGTGCGAGCCTTGTTCCACGATGGTGCCGTTTTCCATGACGAGGATGAGGTCAGCATCGCGAATGGTGGACAAGCGGTGGGCAATGACGAAGGAGGTGCGGTCCGCGCGCAATGCGTTCATCGCCTCTTGGACGAGGACCTCGGTACGGGTATCGACCGAAGAGGTGGCCTCATCGAGGATGAGCAGCGCGGGCTGGGCCAAGAACGCGCGGGCGATGGTGATGAGCTGGCGCTCGCCGGCGGAGATTGCGCCGCCGTCTTGGTCGATGATGGTGTCGTAGCCATCGGGCAGCGCGTGAACGAAGCGGTCCACATAGGTTGCCTTTGCCGCCGCAATGACTTCTTCGTCCGTCGCATCCAAGCGGCCGTAGCGGATATTTTCCATGATCGAGCCCTTAAAGAGCACGGCGTCCTGGAGCACCATGCCCACCTGGGAACGCAGGGTATGGCGAGGCATGCGGGCGATGTCGTGCCCATCAATGAGAATCTGACCACCATCTAGCTCATAGAAGCGCATGAGCAGGTTGACCAGGGTGGTTTTGCCGGCACCGGTGGGGCCGACAATGGCCGCGGTCTGGCCGGGCTCCACGCGCAGGTTGAGGCCGGTGATGAGCTCCTTCTCCTCTGCGTAGGAGAAGTCAACGTCCTGGAACTCCACGAGCCCCTGGGCACGGCCGGGAAGGTCCTCGTCGGTGGTGTCGGGGGCTTGCTCTTCGGCGTCGAGAAGCTCAAAGACGCGCTCGGCCGAGGCCACACCGGACTGCACCTGCTGCATCATGCCGCCGAGCTGGCCGAGCGGCTGGTTGAACTCGCGGGAGTACTGGATAAATGCGGTGGCAGCGCCCAAAGTCATGTGTCCATTGGCCACGCGCAGACCGCCCAGGACCGCAATGGCCACATAAGACAGGTAGGACAGGAACTGCATGATGGGCATCATGATGCCGGACAGGAACTGAGCCTTAGCTGCGGAGTGGTAGAGCTCTTCGTTGCGCTTGTCGAATTCCTCCCTCATGGCCTCGGTACGGCCGAAGACGATGGCTAGGTCGTGGCCGGAGAAGGATTCTTCTACCTGGCCGTTGAGCTGACCGGTGGAGCGCCACTGCGTTTTGAACTGGCGCTGCGAGCGGCTGCCGATGACACCAATGACTAAGCCGGTAAGCGGCAGGGACAGTAGAGCCACCAGAGCGAGCTGCCACGAAACGCTGAACATCATGATGGTGATGCCAATGACCAGCAGCGCGTCATAAAAAAGCTGCGATAGCGCCTGCTGCAGGGCCTGCTGCACGTTGTCGATGTCATTGGTGGTACGCGAGAGGATATCGCCGCGCTGCTGGGAATCAAAGTAGTTGAGAGGCAGCGCATTAATCTTCGCCTCCACGCGCTCGCGCAGGTCAAACACGATATCCATGCTTAACTTGTTGAGGATGGCTCCCTGCCACCACTGGAAGCCAGAGGAGACGATGTACATCGCGATCACGGTGATGATGAGCGTGCCCAGGCGGTTAAAATCGATGCCTTCACCGGGGACGAAGTCCATCGCGGAAGCCATATCCGCAAAGCGGTCCTGGCCCTCAGCGCGCATGCCCGCAATGGCTTGCTCGGCGGAAATATTAGAGGGCAGGTTGCGCGAAATGACGCCGGCAAAGATGACGTCCATGGCCTTGCCCATGATCTTCGGGGCTACCACGGCCAAGAAGATGCAGATGATGTTCATTGCCGCGACGGCCCACAGGTGGCGCTTGAAGGGAGCAAGCAGGGAGAAAAGGCGTTTGGTGGAGGGCCAGAAATTCTTGGCCTGGCGGGGTGCGGAGCCGCTCATCGGATCAAAACCGGCATCCGTGGACTCGGCGGTAGAGGTGGTGTTTTCAGCCATTAGTTTTCGCCTCCTGCAACACCGGCGGTTTCTTGGGAATGAACGATTTCTTGGTAGACCGCGCAGCGGCCAAGGAGCTCCTTGTGGGTGCCGCGGTCAACAATGCGGCCGGCGTCCAGCACCAGGATCTGGTCTGCATCGCGGATTGACGCCACGCGCTGGGCGACGATAATGCTGGTCACCGGCTGCTCGCGCTCGGCAAAGGAGGCGCGCATTGCGGCGCGCACCTTGGCATCGGTAGCCACGTCCAGGGCGGAGAAGGAATCATCAAAGAGATAGATCAGCGGGCGGGCAACAAGCATGCGCGCGATGGACAGGCGCTGGCGCTGGCCACCGGAGACGTTGGTGCCGCCCTGTGCGATGGGCATGTCTAGGTCTTCTACGAAGTCCGCCTGGGCCACGCGCAGCGCCTCCCAGAGCTCGTCATCGGTGGCTTCGGGGCGGCCCAAGCGCAGGTTGGAGGCCACAGTGCCGCTAAATAGGTAAGCCTTCTGCGGGACGAGGGAGACGCGCTGGACGATGTCCTGGCGGGCCAGGGAGGTGGTAGGGGTGGCGTCGATAAGCACCTGGCCCTCAGTGGGCACGTACAGGCGTGGGATGAGGGAAACCAAGGTGGTCTTGCCCGAGCCCGTCGAGCCGATGATGGCGGTAGTGGTGCCGGGCTGGGCGGTAAAGGAGATGTCTTCTAGCACCGGCGCATCCGCACCGGCATAGGAAAAGCTCACGTTGCGAAATTCCACCGTGCCCGCGCAGGCCTCCGGAGAGGTGGTGGAGCTGGGTGGGGTAATGGAGGGCTCGTGCTGGAGCACCTCGGTGATGCGGCGGGCACAGATAATGGCGCGCGGCAGCATCATCGCCATGAAGGTACCCATCATCACCGCCGCCAGAATCTGCAGCAGGTACTGCAGGAATGCGGTGAGCGAGCCGACGTTGACTAAACCTTCATCCACGCGGTGTCCGCCGAACCACAGGACCGCGCCCGTGGCCACGTTGAGGATCACCGTAATGAGCGGGAACATCACCACGAAAAGCCGGCCGATGTTCAAGGACAGGCGGGTGATGTTCTTATTTTCTTCGGTGAAACGCTCGGACTCATAGGCCTCGCGCACGAAGGCGCGCACCACGCGGATGCCGGTGATCTGCTCGCGCAAGGTGCCATTGATGGAATCCAGCTTGTCCTGCATGGAACGGAAGAGCGGCATGAGGCGGGAAATGATAACGGAGATGGTGCCGAGCAACACCGCCACGGACACCCACACCAGCCAGGACATTCCGGCGTCTTCGCGCACGGCCATGATGATGCCGCCGATGGACATGATGGGTGCGGTCACCATGAAATTCAGCATCATCATGTAGACCATCTGCACCTGCTGGACATCATTGGTGCCGCGGGTAATGAGCGTAGGCGTGCCAAAGCGGCTTATGTCCTCAGTGGACAGGGAATTAACGTGTCGAAAAACCTCGCCGCGCAGATCCCGGCCGACACCCATGGCGGTGCGGCTGCCGCACCATACCGCGCCGATGGCGGTGATGACTTGGGCAAACGCGACGGCCAGCATGATGCCGCCGGTGCGCCAGATGAAGTCCACATCGCCCTGAGATACACCTTCATCGATGATCTTGGCATTAAGGGATGGAAGGTACAGCGTGGCGGCCGTAGATAAGGCCTGCAGGACAAGCACCGCGATGAAATACGGCGTATATGGCGCCGACCGTGTAATGAGAATGCGAACCAGATCCATGGACTCGCGCCCCTTTCCTTGCCGTGGCTGGGTAGCCGTGCAAGTTTATACCGGTGGTGGGTGGGGCGCTAGTTGATAACTGCTGCTAAATCCCCACGTGAGCCAGCTGTGCGCGGGTGATGACGCTGCGCCAGTCTTCAAAATCCTGTAGTGGGGCGCATAGGCCTTCCCACGTGGTGACGGCCACGCCGCGGGCCTTGAGTTCCAAGACGAGTAGCTCGCGGTTGCCAGAGACGGCTAGCCGGTGGATTTCGTTATGCGTGATATCGCCGTCGGGCCCTACCCGCACGTTGCCGATAAGGCGCAAGCGGGGGAGTGGTGCCGGGGCCGCAGTGGGAGCCCGTGACGGCGTCGCCCAGCACGCCCGCCAAGCCCGCAAAGCGGCGAAGTAGACCGAATGGTGCGGTGCACTGGGTAATGAGGTCCGCACACATGCCAGCGCTGATAAGCTTCTCGGCGGTGGATAGGGCTGCCGGGCCCTCCCCGATGATGGCTATACGCTGCATGAAAGTGCCTCCTTGTGCGGGGCGCGGACGCCCGCAATAGACTGTCTTGTCTGTAAATCTAGTCCGCTTGGTACGGATTGGAAACTTTTTATTCGCACCTCCCGCCAAGCTCAGCGGCTTTTCGCCCAGAATCCGCTGCGCCGCCTTGGGGTTTTGCCTAATGTGTGACGGCATGAACCCAACGACGAACCTGCTGGACGGTGGCAAGAACTACCGCGACCCCAGCATCTCCCCGGAAGGCACGCGCGATACCGCGCCGCTGGACGCCGAGGTAGCCGCGCGCAACCAGCAATTGGTGGACCAGTGGGCGGATAAGCTTTACGACGCCTCAGCGGAAACCATTACCGAATGGGCCGCCGAGCACGCACCCGGCCGCCTGGCCGTGACCATGTCCATGGAGAACACGGTCTTGGCCGAGCTCGCTCACCGCGCCGGGCTCGATGCAGACCTGCTTTTCATCGATACTGGCTGGCACTTCCCGGAAACCCTGCAGGTAGCCGACGAGGTAGAAAAGCGCTACCCGGACCTTCCGCTCGTACGCGTGCTGCCTTTGCTTAGCCCCGAGGAACAAGACGAGGTATACGGCCCGCGCCTCTACGCCCGCGATACCGCGGCCTATAACCGCATGCGCAAGGTCGAGCCGCTGAACATGGCCATGGACCCTTATGCCGGCTGGGTCACCGGCCTGCGCCGCGCCGATTCCGAGCACCGCGCCACCGCCCCGGCGCTGAGCCTCGACCGCACTGGCCGGTTGAAGATCTCGCCCATCATCACCTGGGATCTAGATGATACGGACCGCTACATCGAGGACAACGACCTCATCATCCACCCACTCACCCTGCAGGGATACCGCTCCATCGGCTGCGCCCCGCTGACCTTCCCGGTTGGTGAAGGCGACGATGCCCGATCCGGGCGCGTATTTGCAGACGGCAAGACAGAATGCGGGTTACACGAATAATGAGCACACTTTCTCCACACTTAAAAGACCTAGAAAACGAGTCCATCCACATCCTGCGCGAGGTGGCCGGGCAGTTTGACAAGGTAGGCATCCTCTTTTCCGGCGGCAAGGACTCCGTCGTTGTCTTCGAGCTAGCCCGCCGCGCCTTCGCCCCAGCCACGGTGCCGTTTGAGCTGCTCCACGTCGATACCGGCCACAACTTCCCTGAGGTTATCGATTTCCGTGACCGCCTCGTGGAAGAATCCGGCGCTCGCCTCCACGTCGCCCGCGTCCAGGACTGGATCGACCGCGGCGACCTGCAAGAACGCCCCGATGGCACCCGCAACCCGCTGCAGTCCGTGCCGCTGGTAGAGACCATCGCCGAGCGCGAGTATGACGCCGTATGCGGTGGCGCCCGCCGCGATGAGGAGCGCGCCCGCGCTAAGGAGCGCATCTTCTCCATCCGCGATTCCTTCGGCGGGTGGGATCCCCGCCGCCAGCGCCCCGAGCTGTGGGACCTCTACAACGGCGGCAAGATGGCCGGCGAAAACGTCCGCGTCTTCCCCATCTCCAACTGGACCGAGTCCGATATTTGGGAATACATCGGCGCCCGTAAACTGGAGCTGCCCTCCATCTACTACTCCCACGAGCGCGAGGTATTTAAGCGCAATGGCATGTGGCTAGCGCCTGGTGAATGGGGCGGACCGGCCGAAGGCGAGGAGCTGGAAACCCGCACCGTGCGCTACCGCACCGTGGGCGATATGTCCTGCACCGGCGCCGTAGAGTCTACCGCGTCGACCCCGGACGAGGTGCTCGCGGAGATCTCCATTTCCACCCTTTCCGAGCGCGGCGCCACCCGCGCCGATGACAAACTTTCCGAGTCCGCCATGGAGGACCGCAAGAAGGAAGGCTACTTCTGATGACCACGACCCTCACGCCGAATGTCGGCGCCCTCAAGCAGCGCGATACCCTGCGCCTGTGCACCGCCGGCTCCGTTGATGACGGCAAGTCCACCTTCGTCGGCCGCCTGCTCTATGACACCAAGTCCGTGCTCGCGGACCAGGTCGAGTCCATGGAGCGCACCTCCACCGACCGTGGCTTCGACGGCATGGACCTTTCCTTGCTTGTTGACGGCCTGCGTGCCGAGCGCGAGCAGGGCATTACCATCGACGTGGCCTACCGCTATTTCGCCACGGATAAGCGCACCTTCATCCTCGCCGATACCCCCGGCCACGTGCAGTACACGCGCAACACAGTCACCGGCATGTCCACCTCCCAGGTGGTGGTGCTTCTTATCGACGCCCGCCATGGCGTTGTCGAGCAAACCCGCCGCCACCTCAACGTGGCCGCCCTCCTCGGCGTGCGCCACGTGGTCCTCGCGGTGAACAAGATCGACCTGGTGGACTACGACGAGCAGGTCTTCCGCGATATCGAGTCCGAGTTCAACCAGATCGCCACCCGCCTGGGGATTACCGATACCACCGTGGTACCGATTTCCGCGCTCAAGGGCGATAACGTGGTCGAGCGCTCCACCACTATGCCGTGGTACACCGGCCCGACCGTCCTCGAGGTTCTCGAGACCGTCCCCGTGGCCACCGGCCGCGCCGATGAGCTGGACTTCCGTTTCCCCATCCAGTACGTCATCCGCGAGCACGCTTCCGATTACCGCGGCTACGCCGGTCGCGTGAAGGCGGGCTCCATCTCCGTGGGCGACGAGGTTCGCCTCCCTGAAGGCCGCACCAGCACCATCACCCAGATCGACACTGCTGACGGCCCAGCCGACTCCGCCGCCACCGGCGACTCCGTGACGCTCCTGCTTGCCGACGACGTCGATCTCGCCCGCGGCGATCTCCTCGCCGGCTCCCAGCGCCCCGCGGCCACCCGCGAATTCGACGCCACCGTTGTGGGCCTGACCGAAAAGGACATTAAGCCCGGCCAGATGCTCAAGCTGCGCTACGGCTCTTCCCTGGTCAAGGCCCGCGTCGCCGCCGTCACCCGTACCCTGGATCTTGATGGCGTTTCCGACGTGGAGGACCCCGAGTCCGTCGCCATGAACGACATCGCCCACATCACCATCCAGACCCAGGCCGAGCTCCCCGTCGAGGACTATGCCGCCCGCGGCGCGGTGGGCAACTTCCTGCTCATCGATCAATCCTCCGGCAACACCCTTGCCGCCGGCTTCGTAGGCCACCGCCTGCGCTAGTCACCCTTTGTGCCGCTGCTGCTTCTCTCACCGCGCATCATTATGATGCCCGTGATACCGAGCAGCAGCGGCGTGGAGATACCGAATACCGTAGGCCCTACTACGGTCAAGTTCACGATCAGCGGGACAAGCGCCGCCACCAGCGCGAAAGCCCCGAACTTCTGCTGAAACGTCATCTCGCTCATTCTTATCTCTCCTTCGGCTACGTTACGGCCACGATAACCGCCCCTAGCTCCCCGCGAAAGCCTAGAACGTGGCCATTTCTTGGCTTCCGCACGCCCTTGATGCCCCACCGCCACTTGGCGTCACGCAGCGCACAAAACAAGCACGTTTCGCCGCCTAACTGGTGACATTTTAGCGAAACGTGCTTGTTTTACATTGAACTATTGCATAGGTGGTACGTCGCCGGACATGATGACCTTCTGCTGGCCTTCATCCCACCGGAAACCGGCATTGGTCGTACCCGAGCGGTTGGCATTGCCTTCACCTTCGCGCGGCCAGTGGTAGGTTACCGCGATCTCGGAATCACTCACGCGTTCAATAGTGGGGGCGAATCCATAGGGCTTTGCCGTTGCGGTGCCTAAGTATTCGCCGTGATTAAACAGCATGATGTGGAAAGGCGAAGAACTAGTTCCTCCCTCAATCATTAGGGTTTCCCACGATAGGGATGCGCAGGGGTCATAACCGGAGGAATCGAAAAGTTCCCATCCGATGGTGCCCCACGGAGCGACTTGGGATACTCCCTCGGAGAATGCCGTTTGGGCATCAGCTGCGCCACACGACGAAGTGGTGTCAGCTTCCAAGCCCGGCTGTTCGTCATCCATCACGACGTTCGGGGGCACCGGCCGAGTAGGTTCTTCTTCCGTCGCAGCTGAGTCAGTGGGCGATTCTTTCGGCTTGGCATCGCTGTTTTCTTCTGTAGCGGACATCGTCGCCGACTCCACTGAAAACTTTTGTGCGGTTGTATCCGACGTTTCGTCAGCGCAGGAAGCCAACGAGAAACTAATGAGGGCGACACTTGTTGCAATGCCTATGCGGCTTATTTGTCCTAGGTGGGCAGATGATTTAGGCATAAGATATTGCTTTCACATTGAGGCGGTAGATGAAAGGTCAAAGGGGAACACGCTGCGCTGTAGCGGGGTTAGGGAGTCAACGCAGCAGAAGGGGAGTGACAGGGAATTGAGCGCGGAATCTGGGTTAGCAGGGGTCAGAGAAATCCGCGTCATTATTGAGGGAACGGGCATTGCCGCCGTACTTGGCCTTGAGCTCGCAGACTTTGTCCACGCTGTGGCCGGCTTCGTAGATGATGGCATAGATAGAGCCGCCTTCAGTGCGGCTGCGCAGGGAACTACATGTGCCGCCCTTGATGATCTTGGAGCCGGGGTACTTCTTGTGTACTCGGTAGGGCTCAGAAATCGGATCAGTTGCCGACGGGATGATGACCGATTCCACGATGAGCACGTAGCTACCATCGCATTCGCCATACCAATAATCTTCGGGCGGAAATTCCTCCTCGGCGGTAATAGGCTTGTCGCGGACCTTTGGAGTTTGCGTTTGCTGTGCATCGCAGAGTTGGAGCTGGTTGGTCAGCTCCTTCGGGGCGCCAGCCGTGTCCAACTTGCCCTTGTCGTAGCACTGATTGACGGAGTCTCCAGTCGTATCGTCATACCGGTACACCTTCCACTCATTATCGGTCCAGTAGAACAGTGCATAATTTGAGGATTGCTTTTGGGCCATGTAAAGCCAGGTGCCATCGCAAAACAGCTGAAGCGTGCCAATTGGAACGTCCATTAGGTTATTGGCTAGCGTTCCACACTTCTCCTCTGTGGAAGGTCCAGCGCTAGCGCCCTTAGCTTGTGTAGTCTCAGCTTTCTTCTCAGCCGTGGACTCTTTCGCAGAAGTCGCCTCTTCGGTGGTTTCCGCGCTGCTGTTTTCTTGAGAATGAAAATTCGGTTCAGCGCTGCTCGAATCATCAGAATCTTTGTTTCCCGTTAGTGCCCAGGCACCACCGCCAATAAGCGCAATGATGGCGAGGGCGGCAACGACAATAATGGCGGTGCGCGTGCCTTTGCCTGAAGATCCTGCGTTGGTTCCGGTACCGGAGTCCTGCATAGGGGATTCAGGTCCGTTCGAATTTGAATATGGGGTTGAGTCTGATGAACCCCAAGAATTCTTGTCGTTCAAAGGTGAGGCTCCTTTGTGCGCTGTCCAGAAAGAGAAATGCGAAAGAGAGGGAATGATTAAAAATCATTCCGCGTCATACTATAGGCATAAGAATTGCAAAAATTCTCTCGAATGGGACTATGAAAGGGGTATTTGCAACGCGTTACTTTGCTTCGATGTAACTCGTAGGGATTAAGTACGCCATTAGCTGCGTGACCGAGAACCAACAGCGACGAAGCTGAGGAGTCCCAAAATCTCCTAGAAAGGCTGCCTTCTTCCCAAGACAAGACCCCAATGAAGGGCACCGGGTAAGACCAATGTCCGGCTTAATCCCAAGCATGACCAAGAATTAAATCCCCGATGAGGGGGAGGAAGGAGCCCTCGTGGGCCTGGACCGTAATCTCAACGCCGCGGAATTGCACGCGACCCGCAACCGGGTGAGCGTGTCCCCGGATCTCATCCGCCGCTTGGGCGGTGCCCTGGGGTATGACGCAATTGAGGCTTTTGGCCCAGAGGCGCAGACGGAATTGAGCAAGGTCTTTGATCTGGGAGACATCATCGATTTGATGCTGCTGAGCCAGCTGCCGGAGATGGAAGTCGCGCCGGGTGTGGAACAGCAGGTAGAGGGGGACGTCGCTAAGCAGCTGCTGCGGCGCATAAGCGCCGGTGATTACCTGACGCGCCAGCAGGTGCACGACCGCCTACCGCGGGCGACGGTGATGTTGTACCGCATGGGGCATCCGCGCCTGTGGGCCTTTGCCGCGCGCCAGCGCCTGCCCCAGGACGCGGAAAGAGCTGTGCCGGATTCCTTCCACCGTGATATCACCGGGCCATACACCACTCCGGAGGAAGCGTGGCTGGGCATGTACGTGGCCGATGCCACGCGGCTAGGGGAGCTAAACACCCAGGTAGAAGATGCCGGGCTGGATGAGGACAGGCAGCAGCGCCTGCGTCTGGGCATGAGCCTGGCCGATACCTACCGTCAGGTGTGGAGTTCCGCGCGCGGCCATTGGCGCGTGAGCCCCCAGACGCGCTATATCGTGCCTTCGCGCTTTGGCTATTGCCCCTTTGTCTTCCGCGTGGCCGAGGGCGGGTGGCGCCGCGATTCCTTCGAGGGAAGCCACGATCGCTTCATGGCCACGGAAGGCTATTGGATCGACGTGGAGCGCGAACGGCTCATTCACCTCGGCGCGCCAGACCCGCACGATGCTTGGCTGCCTACGGCGCGGGTCGCGGCCGAACCGCCGACGGAGGAAGACCTGGCCGTCGCGCGGGTGCTCAGTGGGAAAATCATCGCCCTTGGCGCCGGCCAGAAAAACATTACGATTCGCCTGCGCCAGAAGAACCGCACATTGAACTTTGACTAGGGCGGGCAGGTATTCTCGCAGGCATGGAGAATCTCAACGGACGCACCCTTTTCGTCGCCGCCGTGGATGCGGAAGCCGCCCACATTCCGGAAGGCGAACCCCTGCTCATTACCGGAATCGGTACGGTTCCGGCGGCCATTGCGCTGACGGAAGCTCTTGCCGACGCCCGCGCTAACGGCGCCCTTCCCGATCGCGTGGTCAACATTGGCACGGCCGGCGCGCTTGTCGACGGCATGGCTGGCGTCTTCGAAGTCAATAAGGTCACCAAGCATGACTTCAAGCTAGAAGTGCTTACCGATATCAACCGCTACCTGCTGCCAGAGGTCATCGAGCTCGAGACCTCTGGCCGCCTGCCGGTGCGCGGACTGGCCACGGGCGACATGTTTGTCTCCGATACCGCCTTGCGTACCGAGCTGGCCAAGAAGTCGCAGCTGTGCGACATGGAAGGCTACTCCATCGCCGCGGTATGCCAGCGCTTCAATGTGCCCTGCACCCTGCTTAAGCAGGTGTCCGATTCCGCCAACGAGGAATCCAAAGGCACCTGGGCCAACGTCCTGGACCGCGGTGCGCGCCAGCTCGCCTCGGCCGCTACGGACCTAGGCTTTCTGCACTAGAAACTAAAAGCGCGCCGGGGGAGGGCCGGCGCGCTGCTAGTGGTGGCTGAGTCTTAGCTCAGCGGGCTCATGTACTGGTAGAGCTGCTCTACCTTGTCGCGTGGGGTCTCGGAGTGCTCGTAAGTGACGTCGCTGAAGTCTTCAGGGTCGTCCTTGGAGCCGGTGATGATGTCTATATCTGAAGGGTCGACTTCCCCGGAGCGCAGTGCGGCCATCTCGGCGTGGTAGCGCACGACAACAGCGATGGTTGCGGCCACGGGGACGGCGAGGAAGGCGCCGACGATGCCTGCCAGCGTGGAGCCGATGGTTACGGAAAGTAAGACGACGGCGGCGTGCAGGCCCATTGCCTTGGACTGCAGCATGGGCTGGAGGACGTTGCCTTCTACCTGCTGGACGATGATGATAAGTGCAAGCGCCAGCAGCGCGTTGGTCAGGCCATTGGAGACCAGCGCAACGATGACGGCGAGGGCACCGGCGGTGACCGCACCGATGATCGGGATGAAGCTGGCGAAGAACGTCACTACGGCAATGACGAGCGCAAGCGGAACTTGCAGAACCCACAGGCCAAGACCGATGAGGATAGCGTCCACCATGGCCACGGCGGCCTGCGCTTGGATGAAGCCCGACAAGGTCTTCCAGATGCGCGCGCCGAGCTCGGTAACGTGCCAGCCGGTGGAGTTGCCGGTGTACTTGCGCAGCCAGGGCAGGAATTTGTCGCCGTCTTTAATGATGAAGAAGGTAACAAAGAGCATGATCAGCGCGGCCACGACGATGGAGCTGGCCATCGAGAAACCAGAGATAACGCCGGTGGCGATGGTAGAGGCTTGGCCCTTGGCAAACTTAACCGCATCTTGCAGTACGGATTGCAGCTGGTCACTTTGGATGTCGATGGGGGACTTTTCCACCATCTCCGTCAGCTGGTTAATGCCATCCTCGGCTTGGTCAATGAGCGTTTGGCTCTGGCTAGTGACTACGGGGGCCATGGCGGCAAAGACGCCGCAGAAGATGATGATGAGGCCGAGCAAGGTGCTCACCGCCGCGAGCGAGCGCGGGAATCCCTTGCTCCGCAGCCATGCGCTTACTGGATAGAGCACTGTGGAGACGAGCACGGCGAGCAAGACCGGCAGCAGGCCTACCCAAATGAACTTGAGCAGGTAGCCGGCCAGCGCCAGGCCGGCGACGATGAGGATGAAGACTACCGAGACCTTGGCCATGGTGCGGAAGTCCTTAGCCAGGACGGCGGATTTATCGTCGCGCTCGGCAGGGTGCTCGCTGGCAGCCTCTGCACCAAGGTGCGCGTCGTCATAAGCGACGAGGGTATGAGAATCTTCCTCGCCTGGCTTTTGGATCTGGGTTGCGTTGCCTTTTTCCGGCGCAGACGGGCGCTTGGCCTCGTCGCGGGAAGACGAATTATGTGACGTAGACATTGTCTACCACTATGCCACATAAAACTCGCAGCGCATATACGAAAAAGGAGGTAGCGGCCCAGGGGCCGGGCGCTACCTCCGTGCAGTTCCTTCAACGCGTCCGGGAATTACTCGTCGCGCAGGTTACCTACGTTGCGGATAATGCCGAAGCGGTGCATGGTCACGGAGACTGCCTGCTCAAGCAGGTAAGGCATGAGCTCACGGCGGCCGTCGGCAAGCACGGGCTGGTCCAGCACCACGGAGTTGGAGCGCACCGCGGCCTCGTAGATGGAATCCGGCACGGTGCCAAGGGCGCGCACGCGGGAGGAGGCGTCATTGGCCACGTCGGTGGCAAAAGCCTCGTCGGTGATGGCCTTGACATCGAAACCAAGCTCCTGCAGCTGGGCGGCAACCTCCGGGGTAGCGGAGATTTCCGTGGCGGTACCGGTAATCGCAGCGGCTAGCACCTGGCGAGCGACCTCGCGCAGCTCGTAGCCCTCGCCCACGCGCACACGCAGCTTGGTCAGAAGTGGTCGGTAGCGGAAGATATTGGCCTCAGAAACCAAACCGGTGCGGTCGTGGTTGCGGCCAAACTCTTCCTGCCACGCCACCTGGTCCAGTTCAGCGGCGCGCCACAGCCAGGTGATGTCCTCCTCGGTGAGTTTGCCAGAGAGGTTATCGCGCAGGCGGTGCAGCGCGGCGAGGCTTGCTGGGGCAATGTCCACATTGCGCGGCTTGAGCTCGCCATCGGCCCACTCGCCCATCTGCGCCACGTAGTTCGGGCCGCCAGCCTTGGCGCCCGGTCCCATGACTGACTTCTTCCAACCGCCGAAGGACTGGCGCTGGACAATCGCGCCGGTGATGCCGCGGTTGACGTAGGCATTGCCCACCTCAACATTGTCGATCCAGTACTCAATTTCGGCGTCGTCAAGCGAGTGAATGCCGCCGGTCAGGCCATAGCCGGTGTCGTTCTGCCAGGCAATGGCCTCTTCCAAAGTATCGGCGTACATGATGCCCAGGATGGGGCCGAAGCACTCGTTCTTGTGGTACCAAGAGCCCGGCTGCACATTATCGCGGATGCCCGGGGACCACAGGGTGCCCTCCTGGTTGAGCTTTTCCGGCTTGAGCAGCCACTTCTCGCCCGGCTCGAGCTGGGTCAAACCGCGCAGGAGCTTCTCGCTCGGCTCTTCCGCCAGGCCGTTCATGGTGGTGGTGATATCGAAGCCCGGGCCCGGCTTAAGGGTCTTGACAGCATCCAGCAGCTGGGTGCGCAGGCGCTCGGACTTGCCGGCCGCGCCGACGAAGATAACCAGGGAGGCCGCCGAGCACTTCTGGCCGGAGTGGCCAAAGGCGGAGTTGTAGAGATCATCGATGGCCAGATCCGGGTCCGCGGCTGGGGTGATGATGAGCGCATTCTTGCCGGAAGTCTCCGCCATAATGTTCATCTTCGGCTTCCAAGAACGGAAGAGCGCACCGGTATCGGACGCGCCGGTGAGGATGACATTGTCCACGTCATCGTGGGAGAGCAGAGCCTTGCCGGCTTCGCCTTCATCAGTAAGCACGAGCTGGACCAGGTCCGGGTCTAGTCCCTGCGCCTCGAGGGCGGTGCGGAAGGCCTCCACCACGAGCTTGCCGCAGTGAACCACCTGCGGTGCTGGCTTGACGATGACCGCCGAGCCCGCCGCCAAGGAGGCAGCAATGCCGCCAGTGGGGATGGCAATGGGGAAGTTCCAGGGCGGGGTCACCACGGTGACGGTGTGCGGGGTGAACTCGGAGTAGGACTCTTCCAGCAGGCGCGCGGACTGGCCGTAGTAGGTGCAGAAGTCAATCGCCTCAGAGACCTCAGGGTCGGTTTGGGTGACGGTCTTATTGGCCTCATACGCAGCCACGGAGATGAACTTGCCGCGCTGGGACGCAATCTGATCTGCCACGGCCTCCAGTGCGGCGGCGCGCTCGGCGGCAGGGCGCTTGCCCCACTCGGTGCCCAGCTCCTTGGCGCGAGCGATGTGACCTTCGACCGCGGCAGGATCGGTGACCTCCGCGATGCCGTGCTCGCCCGGATTGCGCTTGAGCGCTTCCAGCGCCCACTGGCGGTTCGGCGCGAGCGCCGGGTCAGTATCTGCCTCGTTGGTAAAGCGGCCGGTACGCGGTGCTTGGCGGCCGTCTTCCTCGAGGCGATTCTGGGTGCGACGGGCACCAGCGAAGGTGTCCCAGCGCTTGGCGACGGCCCGACGGAACGTCTCTTCCTGGTCCGCCAATGGCTCCTCGCCCGGGGCGAAGAGGGCGTAGAGGAAGTTTTGCGGCGCGGAGTTCTCCTCTAGGCGGCGCACCAGGTAGGACACGGCGACGTCGAAGTCTTCTGCGTGGACAACCGGGGTGTAGAGGATTTGGCGGCCGTCAAAGACCTTGCGCACCGCTGCCTGCTGGGCTGGGGACATGCCCTGCAGCATCTCCGAGTCCATCATGTGCAGCACGCCGCGCTTCTTGCCCAGTTCATAGGCCATTGCCGCGGTGTAGAGGTTGTGGGTTGCTACACCGATGCGGACGCTATCGGCGTACTCGTCGCGCAGGATGAAATCCAATAGGCGGTAGTAGTTGGCGTCCACGTCGAGCTTGTTGGTGTAGGTAGCCAGCGGCCAATCGTGGACCTCGCCCTGCACGGTTTCCATGGATAGGTTCGCGCCCTTTACAATGCGCACCTTGACCTTGCCGCCGCCCCTAGCCACGCGCTCCTTGGCAAAGTCGGCGACATCCTTGAGCGCATCGAAGGTATCTGGCAGGTAAGCCTGCAGCACGATGCCGGCATCCAGGGTGAGGAATTCCGGCTCACTGAGCAGCTCCTTGAACAGGCGGATGGTCAGGTGGAGATCGTGGTACTCCTCCATGTCCATGTTGATAAAGACCTTGTCGGTGCGGTCAGCCGCAGCCTGGTACAGCGGGCGCAAGCGCTCCTTGAGGCGCTCTACCGAGCCATCGATATCCCAGTGGTTGAGCTGGGCCACCATGGAGGAAGCCTTAACCGATACGTAGGTCACGCGGGGGTTTTTGATGAGCTTGAGGGTGCGCTCCGCGCGGGACTTCGCCTCTTCCTCACCGAGTACGGCCTCACCCAGCAGGTTGAGGTTAAGCTGCTCACCGGATTCGGCGGCCTTGTCCAGGATCTTGTTGAGGGCATCAGACTCGGCGTCCAGAACCAGGTGGCCTACCATCTTGCGCATGTACAGGCGGGCCACCGGCATGACCAGGTTCGGCAGGATGGGGCCGAAGAAACCGCCGGCGCCAACGAGTGCACCATTGATGCTGCCCAGGAACGACGGGTCATAGTGGGAAGAAATATCCTTCAGCGCGTGCGCGGCAACCTTGTCATCTTCTGGTCGCATGACGCGGTCGACGAAGTCCATGGTGAACTTCACGCCGTCCTCATCGCGCAGCAGGTCCGCGAGCTGTTCGGTGGCCTTATCTTCTTCGTCCGCAGTGGACTTCAACCAGTCGTGTGCGCGGCTAATCGCTGCGGGCAGGACTGCTTCCACATCATCCGAGATGGGCAAGCGGGTATTGGCAGGAGAAGTCATATGGGTTCTACCTCTTTTTCAAACGGGTCACATCCCCGGAGCCGCTAGCAGTATTCGTGCCGGACAGTGGGCTGCCGGGCGATACGGGCGGCTGGGACGTAAGCGGTGAGCTATGTGGTGCTGCAGAGGGCAGCCGGGTGAGGAGCGAACACGCGGGTGCGCGCGACGCAAAGTGAGGGTCGCAGGGATTCGGAGTGAAGTGCGATGTTCAGCGGGCCACTATGCGGGCCGAATGCGGACGGGAGGCCTATCGCTGCTGCGACGAACGCGCGCCAAGTTGGTGTTCAACTCTCACCTGCTTTCTATGACGTGGCTATGGGTGGGCAGAGGAAGAAACGCGAGCGGCTTAGCGCTCTGACGTGCGGCAACCCTGCAGGTTCAGGTTCCAATTGTTGCCTGGGAAATACTATGAACTTTTGTGTTGCCGTAATTATAGGGAAGCGCCAAACGTGATGCTAGTCTCCTTCGGTAAATGGTAGACGGGGGTAGAAAAACAAAAAATAAACCCCAGCATGTGGGGTTTAGAGGGGGTATTGACTCATCCGGGGGTATTCCACCCCCGGATTGTCCAGCAATCGGGGTTTAAGAACCGTAGCCAGCCTTGAGTGCCTTCACCGCCAGCTCGAGGCGGGACTTGGCGTGGAATTCACTGAGCAGGGTGGACACATATTTCTTCACCGTGCCCGGTGCATAGTGTGTGCTCTTGGCAATCTCTTCGTTGGACTTTCCTTGGCAGACCAAGTCCAGGACCTGCTCTAGCGCAGGGGAGATGTGGTGATTGTCCTTGATTTTTGCGTTTGCGGCTGCGGCATCGGCGCTGGTTCCCTCAGCGTTCCAATCAGGTAGCTGCTCAAACAAACGGGTAAGCGACTGTGGGGTGACTACCGTGCCGCCGCGCACGGCCTCGCGTACGGTATCCAAAATGTAGACCGGCTTGGAGCTTTTCAGAATATAGGCCGCAGCCTTATTAGACATGACCTCTTTGAGGGTCTCGTCATTGTCCATCGCGGTCATCGCGACAAAGACCGGTGGGTCTTCCAGCTTGTTAACCTCGCGCAAGAGGGTCGTGCCATCCATCTCGGGCATATGGATGTCCGCGACAATGACGTCGAAGTCCTGCTCTTGCAAAAGTGCGAGGGCGACCTTGCCATTTTCTGCGGTGGCGCGCACCTCCATGTCCTCGGCCGAGGCGAAGTAGCGCCCTAGGGCCTCAAGGACAAGTGGGTCGTCATCGACGACCAAGAGGGACGTTTTTACTTCGATTTCGGGCACCATGGTGCGGGGCATCCGAATGCAATATCCACGGCAGACTTGTACTCAGTTGTGGAGGAAAGGTCTCCAGGTGCGAGACCACCCAGGAATGAAGTGGACAGCATTAGTGGTGCGAGAAAAGTAGCGAGTGTGGCCTGCATCTGCGGGCTCCTTCGATAAAAACCAATTTAGTTAGAAACAAGCGATAGCTTAATGGACGAACTCGGTGTTTGCTAGGCAGAGTGCTGGATCTAACGTGCCTTGTGCGTGCTTGGCGGCAGCGACAGCGTGAAAACCCAACTGCCATCTTCTAGGTTGGTGTCGACACGAGCATCTATAGTCGCGGCTATACGATTCATTGAGGATAGTCCAATGCCGGAAGACATATCAGCATTTGTGGTTGTCGGTTTCGCTACGGGGTTGGTAATTGAGACCAGTGTCCACCCCAGATGAGGTCGGACAGAAATCAGAATTTCTGCGCCAGGTGGCGAATACTTGACAGCATTGAGGCAGGCCTCAGTAGTAATTGCTGCGATTGGATCCAGGATTTCTCGGGGGAATTCAGGCGCGAATTCTTCGCCGGAAACCTCTACGACTGGTGCTCGGTTAAGACGTGACAGGCGTTCCTGCTCTTCTGACAGAAGCTGAGCAAAGTTCGAAGGCTTCGTGGTGGTTGCAAAGCTTGTACCGTCGTTAATGCCATCGATGTCGTTGCGCAAAACCTTGGTAAGTGCACGGACTTCAGACATTGAAGAGCGCATGGAATCGCTAAGTTTATCGAGACTCTGGGCTAGCTCTGGCTGGTTAGCGTACTCGAGGCTTAGGGCTTCTAGCTGCATAGTATTTACTGTCAGGTTAGAAACTACCGAATTGTGCAGAGTCTCTGCGAGGTCAGATTGGCGTCGCTTGACATCATTGTTCCATTCCACCATGGCGGACCTATAACGATCAGCAGAATGGGCGAACGTACCACCGATGACTCCGCCAATAGTGATCAGCATGGCCCAAGTGAAGGCTGGTGCTGGGTCGATATTCATGCTGGGCTCTGTGGGGTCAATTAGGCCACCCAGCCAAAGGACCATTCCGATCAGGAAAGTACGCCCGTGGTGTCCATGATATGCAATGACGGCAAGAAAAATCGGCGCTAAGAATACCGAGCTAATAAATGGAGTCTTGGTCAGTAGTGTTGCAGCTACCCAGATGACAACGAAAGCCACTGACATGTTGATAGGCCAGCGGTAAGCACAAGTCGTGACGACGGTGAGTGTGAGGCCGAGTACCGCGGAAGATAGCTGGTCCTCGGTGGGGGAAAAGAATGCGCCGAGGAAGGCGAGTATTACACAGAAGAACGCCGTTAAAGCCGCTGTTCGCTGCAGGGTCATGGCCGCGCGGATGCGTTGGTGAAGGGGCGGCTGTGAAGGTTTCGACACTGTGCGGTCCACGCTTCCTGGATGCTAAGGCTCAATGGGTTTTATCTCCCTAGTGTAAGTACAGCGAACGTGAAACAGCGATTGAAAACAGCGAAACCCCCGCACCTTCGTGCGCGGTTCCTTGTGGTGGGTTCCGAGCGGAGGAAGAAGGTGAGGGGGTTTAGCTGGTCTTCATGAAGGAGTACAGAAGGCTAATTACTTAGCTTCTGCAGCAGCCTCTGCGTCATCCTTGGAGGACAGGCCCTCGAATACGGAGGACAGGCCCTCGGAGTCGGTGTTGGACTCGGAGGAAGCGTCGATGAGGCCCTTGATGCCCTTAACGAGTGCTTCCCAGTCGATGGCGGAGCTGAGGTCTGCGAGGGTATCGAACATATACATTCCTTTCGGATCGGCGGAGTAAAACTACAATCTCTCTCTGGGGTAGCAGCTCTTAACTGCTGTGATTCCTAGTATGCGGTAGCGGGGGCGGGCTGCCAATCCTCTTTTGGATCCTTTCTGAGGTGACTTTTGGATCCTCTTAGGGTTATTTAAGGATCTCCGTTTGGATATGGGGCAGTGTTGGGTGAAGGGGGTGATTGTGCGGAGGGTAGGGGTGGGGCTGAGCTGCACAAAGGCAAGGTTTACAAGAAAAGTTGAGTCGCGGGGAATAACTTTTGTAGGCTACCCGTTGTAAGGATTGAGTGACACAGGCTCAAGGTTGTGTGACCGAGCGTAGAAGTTCTGTTACAGTAGCGCTCGGACGCAACGAGAAGTTGAGTCACTGACAGTCAACTTTATTAATTACCCCAAGATAAAAGGAGAAGAAATCATGGGACGCGCAGTAGGTATTGACCTTGGTACGACGAACTCCGTCGTTTCCGTACTGGAAGGTGGCGAGTCCACCGTTATCGCTAACTCTGAGGGCTCCCGCACCACCCCTTCCGTCGTTGCTTTTGCAAAGAACGGCGAAATCCTGGTCGGCCAGTCCGCTAAGAACCAGGCGGTAACCAATGTTGACCGCACCATTCGCTCCGTCAAGCGCCACATCGGCACCGACTGGAAGATCAACATTGATGATAAGGATTACACCTCCCAGGAGATCTCCGCTCGCACGCTGATGAAGCTGAAGCGCGACGCAGAGGCTTACCTCGGTGAGGACGTTACTGACGCCGTTATTACCGTTCCTGCATACTTTGAGGACGCACAGCGTCAGGCCACCAAGGAAGCTGGCCAGATTGCAGGCCTGAACGTGCTCCGTATCGTTAACGAGCCAACCGCAGCTGCTTTGGCTTATGGCCTGGAAAAGGGCGAGCAGGAGCAGACCATCCTGGTATTCGACCTGGGTGGCGGCACTTTCGACGTCTCCTTGCTGGAAATCGGCGATGGTGTCGTCGAGGTTATGGCCACCGCCGGCGATAACGAGCTGGGTGGCGATGACTGGGATCAGCGCATCGTCGATTGGCTGGTAGACCGCTTCAAGACCTCCCAGGGCGTTGACCTGACCAAGGATAAGCGCGCCGTGCAGCGTCTACGCGAGGCTGCAGAGAAGGCCAAGATTGAGCTGTCCTCCTCCCAGCAGGCCAACATCAACCTGCCGTACATCACCGTTGACTCCGATAAGAACCCGCTGTTCTTGGATGAGACCCTGACCCGCACCGAGTTCCAGAAGATCACCCAGGATCTGCTGGACCGCACCAAGGCTCCGTTCAACCAGGTCATCAAGGACGCTGACCTTTCCGTCGGCGATATCGACCACGTTGTTCTCGTTGGTGGCTCCACCCGTATGCCAGCCGTATCTGACCTGGTTAAGGAGCTGACCGGCAAGGATGCCAACAAGGGTGTTAACCCGGACGAGGTTGTTGCAGTCGGCGCTGCCCTGCAGGCAGGCGTGCTGCGCGGCGAGGTTAAGGACGTGCTGCTTCTCGACGTCACCCCGCTGTCCCTCGGCATTGAGACCAAGGGTGGCGTGATGACCAAGCTCATCGAGCGCAATACCACCATCCCGACCAAGAAGTCCGAGACCTTCACTACCGCGGAAGACAACCAGCCTTCCGTACAGATTCAGGTCTTCCAGGGCGAGCGCGAGATGGCTACTGCTAACAAGCTGCTCGGCTCCTTCGAGCTCGGCGGTATTGCTCCGGCACCGCGCGGTGTTCCCCAGATTGAGGTCACTTTCGATATCGATGCCAACGGCATCGTCCACGTGACCGCAAAGGACAAGGGCACCGGCAAGGAAAACACCATCAAGATTCAGGATGGTTCCGGCCTGTCCCAGGAAGAAATCGACCGCATGGTCAAGGATGCTGAGCAGCACGCTGAAGAGGACAAGAAGCGCCGCGAGGAGCAGGAGCTACGCAATAACGCAGAGTCCACCTCCTACCAGACCCGCAAGTTCTTGGATGACAATGCTGACAAGGTATCCGAGGATGTTAAGACCAAGGTCACCGAGGCTGCTGACGCCGTTGATGAGGCTCTGAAGGGCGATGACCTCGAGGCCATCAAGTCCGCAGTGGAGAAGCTGTCCACCGAATCCCAGGAGATGGGCAAGCAGATCTACGAGGCACAGGCTGCTGAGGCAGGCGCCGAGGGTGCTGCCGATGCTGGTGCTGCGCAGGGTGACCCGAACGTCGTCGACGCTGAGGTCGTTGACGAGGACGAGAACAAGGATGGCAACAAGTAATGACTCAGGACAGCGGAATGCCGCACAACCCAGGCGACCCGGAAAACACGGATCCGGAGGCTACCTCGGCTGACCGCGCTGAGGCTGCTGCCGAGCAGGCCGAGGAGGCCCAGGCTGCGCAGGAAGCACAGGCTGACGCCACCGAAGAAGCCGAGCTGGATCCCACCCTCGATGCTGACCTCGAAGAAGCGCTGGCAGATGTCAACGCTGATGAGGTAGAAGCCGAAGCAGCGGGCGAAGAGCCCGCAGGCACCGGCGCTAGCGATGTGGAAGCACAGTTGGCAGAACGCACAGAAGACCTGCAGCGTCTCAATGCGGAATACACCAACTACCGCCGCCGCACCGAGCGCGACCGCCAGGCCGTAATCGAGACTGCCAAGGCCAAGGTCATCGCAGATATGCTGCCTGTCCTTGATGACCTGGAACTGGCTCGTGAACACGGCGACTTGGAAGGCCCGCTCAAGGCGTTTGCAGATAAGCTCCACGGCACGTTGGAAAAGCACGACCTCGCTGCCTTTGGTGAGGAAGGCGATGCCTTCGACCCTGAGGTCCACGAAGCCGTGCAGGACTTGTCCTCCGGCGATGAGCAGGTGCTTGGCACCGTGCTGCGCAAGGGCTACCGCGTGGGCGACAGGCTCGTACGCAATGCCATGGTCATCATCGCGGACCCCAGCGATGAGTCCGGCAGCTCGGAAGAGTCCGAGTAAATAACATAAAGGGCGCCCTGGGAATTGACTAGTGACTTTCCCGCGGCGCCCTTTTACTTAACTTGTATCGATTCTCTTTGAAAGGAGGAGATGCCCAGTGAGCGCTAAACCCGAATGGGCAGACAAAGATTACTATGCGGATCTGGGGGTCTCCTCGTCCGCAGACCAGAACGAGATTAAGCGTGCCTACCGCAAGCTAGCGCGCGAAAATCACCCCGATACCCACCCGGACGACCCCGCAGCAGCGGAACGGTTCAAGAAGGTTGCGGAAGCCTACGACGTGCTTTCCGACGCCACCGAGCGCAAGGAATATGACCAGTTCAAGGCCATGCTTCGCAATGGAGGCGGCTTTGGACGGATGGGAGGCGCCGGATTTCCCGGCGGGTTTCGATCCACGCGCATGGGTGGACAAGGTGCGCAAGAATTCGACCTCTCGGACCTCTTCGGAGGATCCGCTGGAGGATCGGCTCAAGGCGGCGGTGTTGGGGATATCTTCGGTAGCGTTTTCAACCGCGGCGGTAGTGCTGGCCACTCAGCTAAACCGTCGCGGGGGGCCGACGTCGAAACGGAAATAACCCTCGACTTCCGCGAGGCCGCTAAGGGAACCACCATTCCCCTGGCGCTCAGCGGCAATGCGCCGTGCACCACGTGCCACGGCTCGGGTTCCGCTTCCGGCAAGACCTCTACCTGTGGCACCTGCAGCGGTACCGGTTTTACCTCGGAAAACCGCGGCGCGTTCGGTTTCTCTGCCCCGTGCAAGGACTGCGATGGCACCGGCCGACGCATCACGGATCCGTGCAAGGATTGCCACGGCACCGGCACGGTTCACCGCACCCGCAATATCACCGTGCGCATCCCCGCCGGCGTCATCGATGGACAAAAGGTCCGCCTCGCTGGCCAAGGCGAAGCAGGTCCCAACGGCACTCCGGCCGGTGACCTCTTCGTGGCGGTGACTGTAAAGCCGGACAAGGTCTTTACTCGCGAGGGCGATGACCTCCATGTCGCCGTTCCGGTTTCCTTCACGGAGCTGGCCTTGGGCGATACCATCGCGGTTCCTACTTTGGATAACCCGGTGCGCGTGAAGATCCCCGCTGGTACGCCGGATGGACGCACGCTGCGGGTGCGCGGAAGGGGCATCGCCAAGCGCGGTGGCAACTCCGGTGATCTGCTGGTTACCGTGCAGGTTACCGTGCCCACCAAGCTCGATGCTGCAGCCTCTAGCGCTCTGCGCACCTATGCTCAAGCGGAAAAGGACTCCGGTTTCAACCCGCGTGCGGGTTGGGCCGGCGCCGAGAATGCTTAAGGCAGGAGGTGTGTTGAAAGATGAGCACTGGAAAGGCAGAAGATTCCGGCACCGCGGTCTACGTCATCTCGGTAGCTGCGGAACTATCCGGAATGCACGCCCAAACCCTGCGCACCTATGACCGCATGGGCTTAGTCTCCCCGGCTCGTACCCGTGGCGGCGGCCGCCGCTACTCCGACCGGGATATCGAGCTGCTGCGCAAGATTCAAGCACTATCCCAAGACGATGGTGTAAACCTTGCCGGCATCAAGTCCATTATCGAGTTGACCGAGGAACGCGATCGACTCGAGGCCGAGCGCGACGCTTTAGCTGAAGAGGTCCGGGCCCTGCGCGAGCAGGCCGCTGGACGCCGTCCGCAGCGCAGCGGTGAGCTTGTCCATGTCCCACGGTCCACTTCCGTGGTGATGTGGAGCCCGCGCACCGCGCGTGAGCGCAAGCGCTCCCGCAGCCGTGGATACGGCCAAGACTAACTCTCGCTCTGCAGACGAGTACACCCAACCCCGCAACCAGCTTCCCCGCTGGATGCGGGGTTTTCTTCTGCCTACGTACTCGCGGTGGCATGTGAATATTTGCAAAGGGGGTAACTGTAATCAGTGCGCATTGCAAAGTTTAGGGTTAGGATGACTAGCAGGCAGGTGATGTGCAACACAGAGATCGGTAATAGTGTTGTGCAACACCTTCACCTGTAATCTTCTCCAGGAAAGGACACGCACCATGACCCTGTATGCAGCCCCGGGAACCGAAGGTTCCATCGTTGACTACCGCGAAAGCTATGACAACTACATCGGCGGCCAGTGGGTGGCGCCCGTCGATGGTGAATACATGGACAACATCAGTCCAGTAAACGGCGAGGTATTTTGCCGGGTAGCTCGCGGCAAAGAAGCCGATATCAACCTGGCTATCGATGCCGCGGAAAAGGCTTTCGAAACCTTCGGTAAAACCACCCCGGCCGAGCGTGCATTGCTTCTGCATCGCATTGCGGACCGCATCGAGGAAAACCTGGAAAAGATTGCGGTCGCGGAAACTTGGGAGAATGGCAAGGCCGTACGCGAAACTCTGGCCGCTGATATTCCGCTGGCCGTGGATCACTTCCGCTACTTCGCTGGCGCCATCCGCGCCCAGGAGGGCCGGCTTTCCCAGCTCAACCAGGACACCGTGGCCTATCACTACCATGAGCCGCTCGGCGTCGTAGGCCAGATTATCCCGTGGAATTTCCCGTTGCTCATGGCCGCCTGGAAGATTGCGCCAGCGCTGGCTGCTGGAAACTGCATTGTCATGAAGCCGGCTGAGCAAACCCCAGCATCCATCCTGTTGCTCATCGATATCATCGGTGATCTTCTTCCTGCCGGCGTGCTCAATATCGTCAATGGCCTGGGAGATGAAGCCGGTGCGGCACTATCCGGTTCGGACCGCATTGCCAAAATCGCCTTCACCGGCTCTACCCCGGTAGGAAAGATCATCAACAAGGCTGCCGCTGACAAGGTCATCCCCGTCACCTTGGAGCTGGGTGGTAAATCCCCGTCCATCTTCTTCAAAGACATCATGGATGAAGACGATTCCTACCTGGAAAAGTGCGTGGAGGGCTTTGTGATGTTTGCCCTTAACCAAGGCGAGGTCTGCACGTGCCCGTCGCGCGCACTGGTGCACGAAGACATTGCGGATAAGTTCTTGGAACTGGCCGTTGAGCGAGTCAAGAAGATTAAGATTGGTCACCCGCTTGATACCGAAACCATGATGGGCGCGCAGGCCTCCCAGGAGCAGATGGACAAGATCAAGCAGTACCTGGAGATTGGTCCGCAAGAAGGTGCGGAGACTCTTGTGGGCGGCCACGTCAACAAGGTGGAAGGCTTGGAAAAGGGCTACTACATCGAGCCCACCGTGTTTAAGGGAAATAACGACATGCGCATCTTCCAGGAAGAGATCTTTGGCCCGGTGCTCTCCGTAGCTACGTTCAAGGATTATGACGAGGCGATCGCAATCGCAAACGCCACCAACTTCGGCCTTGGGGCGGGCGTATGGTCGCGCAGCCAAAACATCTGCTACCGCGCAGGCCGCGATATCCAGGCCGGCCGCGTGTGGGTCAATCACTACCACGACTACCCAGCACATAGCGCGTTTGGTGGTTACAAGGAATCTGGCCTTGGCCGTGAGAACCACTTGATGATGCTGGGCCACTATCAGGAGACTAAGAATATGTTGGTCTCCTATTCGGATCAGCCGGCCGGTCTGTTCTAAAGGCCGTACCCATCGGACTAGTTCGCGCGCGCCACTTGGCCTAGACCACGCAAGAACCGCGGGTCCTCCCAATAGGAGCCATGATCGCCAGGGAGGCCATCCGCACCGGGAAGGGGAGTGGCGCCAAAGGTATCAACGGTGGGATCGGGACCATGGATGCCGGCGTGAGGCCCCGTCGTAATAGCGATGGGGTCGTTGGCATTTGTGGCTGCCCAGATGCGGCCATGCAGTTCTGAGGCGTGGTCAGCGCCGGTGCCGGGACTGCCGACGAGCACTACGTCCTCAGCAATCCTTTCTTGCTTTGCGGCGTGCCCGGTGACGACGGAACCATAGGAATATCCCACTACGGTGCGCTTGGCCTGCGGATAGCGTGTACCGAGCGAGCGCTGAAACCGGGCGAGTTCTTGACTGGCAGTGCGCGCGGGAGTGGCGTGAACCGCACGGGGCAGGGAGGATGGCGCCTGGTAACCCAACCACACCACCGCCGGCCCGCCGCTGGCCTTGGCTAGATTGCGGCCGCGGTCCACCGCGCGCTGCCAGGTTTCTGGATCGGAGGAGTGAACTCCTTCCACGAAGGTGGTAAGTGATGCCGGCGTAGTCCGAAAACCGCCGGGGTCCACCATGGCTACGAGCCGTCCGTCGCTAGTTTCTAGCACCCGCATATCCGGGTTCTGCCTGGCTAGCTGAGATACGTGCTCGCTGGCTTGGGCGAGGTTGATTTCGTGGACTGTATCCAACGGAAGATCGGAATAGTCCGCTAACCGGGCGGGCGGTTCCACGCCAGCAGGTGTACACAGCGCATCGATCTCTTGGGCGCACAACCAATCGAGGGAATCACCGAGTGCGCGCACCTGATTTAACAACAGCCCAGCCGCGCTGGCGGCGACCCCGCTGCGCTCATCTACTTGTCCTAGAAATGCGATGATGCGGTCTTCGAGTTCTTCTCGGCGGGCTTGCAGGCTGGCGTGGCGCTCAAGGATGGTGGCAACCTGCTCCATCTGGTGCAGCGGCTGGGCCAGCCAGTCGGTGTAGCCCGCCAAACTGGTGCGGGCGGCGTCACCAGCGGGGCCGCCCAGTGATAGGCCACGCCAATCCTGGCGTGCATCTATAACACGAAATCGCAGTTCAGCGCGTTCGCTATGTAACATACTGGCGCCATGTCTTAAAGCCATAGATAGGGTCATCGCGCATCTCCCAATGCATTGCCCAGGCGGGAATCCACCCCAGCGGCAGTGCCGAGGAAGGCCGCAATGGAGCGCAATTGCTCGGCCGTGGCGTCCTCCGTTGCGGCCACGGCGCTGGACCAGGTGTCGCGGGCTCGTTCTAGTGCGGCCGCGGTGCGGCAGGCGGTATCGAGCGCGGCCGTCGGCGGTGGCAGCGGAGGGCGCGCCATGAGGGAGCGGACGTAATCGGGCAGGTGCGTGGGAATTTCTACATAACTCATGCCCCTAAGCCTGATGGACCACACAATGCCGCGCTAGGGGTAAAGGCGCAGCCTGTGGATAACTCCGCCCTGCTTCATTATTTTGGGAGGCATGAAGGTAGCAGCAGTGCAGTTAACATCCACCGGAAATATCACCGAAAACCAGGAACTGGCGCTTGCCAAGATCCGTGAGGCGGCCGGAAACGGGGCGCGGTTAATCGTGCTTCCGGAGGCCACGGCGCAGAATTTCCGCTCTGGGCGCCTTGATGAGCAGGCACAGACGCTCGAAGGCCCGTTCGCCACGGCTATCCAAGCGCTCGCAGAGGAGCTCGAGGTCACCGTCGTGGCCGGCATGTTCTGCCCAGCCGATACCGTGGAGCGCGAGGGCAAGACCATTAATCGCGTGACCAATACGGCGCTCATTGCAGGTCCTGGCGTACTGGGTGGCTACGACAAGATTCATACCTATGATGCCTTTGACTACCGCGAATCGGATACGGTCTTGGCCGGTGAATCGCTGGTGGCCTTCGACGTGGATGACCTTATTGTGGGCGTAGCCACCTGCTATGACATTCGTTTTCCGGAGCAGTTTAAGGAGCTGGCCAGCCAGGGCGCGCAGCTCATTGTTGTGCCCACGAGCTGGGCGGACGGCCCCGGAAAGCTGGAGCAATGGCGCCTGCTCACGGCCGCGCGTGCCTTGGACTCCACCAGCTATATCCTCGCGGCCGGGCAGTCGCGCCCAGGCGGTGACGCTGAGGCGGGCAATCCTTCCGGACCAACGGGCATTGGCCATTCCACCATCGTTGACCCGAATGGCGTGCGCATGGCCGAGGCCGGGTACGAGGATGACATCCTCTATGCCGACATCGATCCGAATGAGGTAGCGAAAACCCGCCGCGCTCTGCCGGTTGTGGCCACTGCGGACTAGGCCAGCGCCGCGTAGTCTTCCGGCTGCCAGCGCCCGTCGCGGCCCCAGCTAAGGACGTCGATCTGCTGCTTGCCGACGCCCCTTTGAACCAACCTTTCCGCACCTTCCACAACCTCTTCGGCCGGTCCGACGAGTAGGAAGCGCGGGGGAGTGCCTGTGGATAACTCCACCTCGTTGACTACTACATCGGTCGGTTCCCCGGAGACTACATAGTCGGCGTCGGGTGCCAATTCGCGGGCATTGAGCAGCCACGGGTCTTGTTCTTCCCGCACGATGCGGCGCACCGGTACGCCGAGCGCTGCCAGGTTCTGCTGGAAGTAGGTGTCATAGTGGGCGCCGGGGCTGCCCGCCACGGCAAAGAGGCGCGGTGCTCGGCCGCGGCCTTTATCGCCCAGCGCGGCGAGCGCCGCGCAGCGGGCCGTGGCCCAGCCGGTGCCGTAGGCGATGATGACCAGTTCTCCTGCGCCCGCGTTCTGGAGGCTAATGCCGCCGGCGGGCTGGCCCAAAGTCCACCAATCGCCGGGCTGCGCGTGCGCGAGGGACCGGGAAGCCTCGCCCGCGGTAGAGACGTGGAAGACTACTTGGCCGGTTCCGTCGCTAGGCTGCGCAGGAGTGAGCATCCGCCATTGCCCGGGCAAGTACTGTGTGGTCACCGGAAAGTGCTGCCCCGGTTGGTAGGGCACAGCCAGGCCAGCCTCCACGCGGATGATGGATGTCTCGCGGGTGGGGTGATCTACAGCTACCACTTGCGCCGAGTGCGCCGGTGCTTCGCCGGCGGCGTCGGATTCCCGGGCGGCGTCGGCCATCGTGGTGCATACCTGGTGGATGACGCCGCAGGCAAAGTTGTATTGATACTGCGTCAGCGCTAAAACCCGCAGGCCTGCTACGAGGGCATCGTCGAAGCGGGCATAGATTTCGGGCGGAAACCCATGCCGGCGGTGATCGCGGGCGAGCTGGGTGAGCTTTGCGGAGACGTCGGCAAGCAGGGGCTCCCCAGGCTCCGTATGTTCAATCACCCACGCCAGCGCAGGCACCATCGAGGTATGGGTATCGCGCATGGACAGGGCAAAAATCTGCCGGGATTCAGGCACCGCGTTAAAGAAATGCTCGTGGACCGCATCGCGGTACTCGTCTGCGTAATTTCGAAAATGCTCGCCCAATTCCCACATGCTTGACCATCCTAATGCGCGCCGTGGGCGGAATGGGGCAGCGCCAACGTTGCTAGGCTTATATGGGGTGAAAAGCAACGAACGGATGACACTACGGCCCATTTTTGGCGCGGCCGACTATCCAACCTTGGTGCAGATATGGCGCAGCGCGGTAGACGCCACCCACGATTTTCTTGCCGCGGAGGACCGCAAACGCATCGAAGAAAACCTCATTCCCCATTACTTTCCCGCGGTAGAACTTTTCGCTGCCGAACTGGACGGCGAGCTCGTGGGCTTTGCCGGGGTGGCCGAAGGCACGGTGGAAATGCTGTTTATCGCCAGCGATTACCACGGCCGGGGAATCGGTACCGCGCTCCTGGATGAGGCGGTGTCCCGCCATGGCGCGCGCACGGTAGACGTTAATGAACACAACCCCGGGGCCGTGGGCTTTTATCGCAGCTACGGGTTCGTTATCACCGGCCGGGACGAGACCGATGCCGATGGCAGGCCCTATCCCATCCTGCACATGCGGCTAGACCTGGAGCCCCAGTTATAGGTCAAGGGCGGCGATAACCTCTCTCGCGGCCAAGCGGCCGGCACGGGTAGCCCCCACGGTCGAGGCGGTTGACCCGTATCCGGCCAGGAAGACGCGGGGATTGGCAAGAGGGGCGACCTCGTTGCGCAGGGCGATGCCACCGTGGCGCGAGCGCAGCCGCAGCGGTGCCAAGTGATTGAGGACCGGCCGAAAGCCCGTATTCCAGAAGATGACATCGACAGTTATATGAGTTCCGGCCGGGAATGGCTGCCACGCTGCCGGCTGCGGATAATCCTCCGGCAGGTCCGGTGCCGCGCCAAAAGTCACGCCGGTGGAGTCGATGGCGTTAAACATGCCACGGGATACGAGGAGGCCGCGCTCCACCGCCTCCAGATACTCCTGCCATGGCGGGATCCCCGTGGTGGAGACCACAGATGCGGGGTGCTGGCCGCCAAAGACGCGGGAGCGAACCTTGTCCTCTACATCGCGGCCCCAGCGCTCATCAAAGTTGGTGCGCACAAAGTCTGGGGCGCGCCGGGTTGCCCAGGTGGTCTGCGCGATGCCCTCCAACTCCAATAGGAATTGCACGGCTGATAGCCCGCCGCCCACCACGAGGACGCGCTGGCCGGAAAAATCTTTGGCCGCGGAATAGTCCTTCGTGTGCAGCTGCCGGCCGCCAAATGAGGAAATTCCCGGGATAAAGGGGATATAGGGCCGATCCCACGTGCCGGTGGCATTGACGATGGTGCGCGCGACAAGTACCTCCCCGGAATCTAGAGTGACGTGGAAGTCACCGTCCTGGGTCACGCGGCGCACGCGCGCCGGGCGGTAGGGGCGCAGGTGAAACTGGTCCTCGTAGGCTCCGTAATACTCTGCAATCACCTGCGAGGCGGGGGTGGAATCATCGCCTTTGGGAGCCTTCATCCCCGGCAGGTTGGCAATGCCGTGTGCCTTGCCCAGCGTGAGCGAATCCCACCGGTGACGCCAGGCGCCGCCGGGGCCTGGGGTGGCGTCAATAAGCAGAAAGTCCTCGCCGGGCACAAGACCGCGGTGGGCGAGTTGCTGGGCCGTTGCCAACCCCGCCTGTCCCGCGCCGATTACGATGCAGAGGTAAGAAGCCACGCCTCCCATAGTAAGCGGGGGTGAAAATGGGATCCTATGTTGTGGCTCACTTGTCGGCAGGTATTGTATTCCCTATCCGTCTGCCCTCTAACGGGGGCAAGTCGCCATAATTGCACAGCTAGAAAGGGTCCCCATGGAAGATTTTTCCGCATATACGCTCATGCTAGATGTGGGCTGGATTTCTTTGCTCATGGTCATCGGCAACGTCCTGCGTCACCAGGTGAAGTTCATCTTCCAGGACCTGCTGCTACCTGCCCCGATTACCGCCGGCCTCATTGGCTTGGTGGTTGGCCCAAACGTTCTGGGCTGGATCAATTTCTCCGATAACTTGGGTGATTACACCTCCATCCTCATTGCGGTGGTCTTTGCGTCTATGGCCTACTCCATGGAAGTGGGCGGCAACATGGGCAAGGGTGCGCGCAATATGTGGGGCTTTTCCACCATGATGTTCACGGGCCAGTGGGGCCTGTTCATCGTGCTGGGCCTTTTCCTCTTTGCGCCGCTTTTTGATACCCCGAATTGGTTCGGCATGATGCTGCCCGTCGGTTTTACCGGCGGCTTCGGTACTGCTGCGGCCGTGGGCGGCGCGCTGGAGGGCGTGGGCGCTGATGCCGCGTCTTCGCTCGGCTTTACCTCCGCGACCGTCGGCACGCTGGCCGCAATCATCGGCGGCGTAATCGCCGGCAACTGGGGCATCCGCAAGGGCAAGGTTTCCCACGTGCCGAAGGAGTTGCCGGAAGAGCTGCGTCGCGGCTACATCAAAAACATCGATGAGCGCCCGTCGCTCGGCCGCGCTACCACCAACCCTTCCTCCATCGAGCCGCTCGCATTGCACTTCGGCTTCATTATCCTGACCGTGATGACCGCCTACGGCATTAACCAGGGCCTGAGCAGCATCTGGGAAAACGTCTCCGTGCCGCTCTTTGCTATGTCCATGGTGGTGGGCCTTCTCTTCCGTGCGGTCATGAATTTCGTCGGCGCCGAGGATTATCTGGATAAGGACTCCATTTCCTCCATTTCCGGCGCGGCCACGGACTACCTCATCGCTTTCGGCGTGGCTGCCATCGTCCCAGCCGCTATTGCCTCTTATTGGCAGGCACTTCTCCTACTCTTCGTCCTGGGCACCATCTTCTGCCTGTTCTTCTTGCTGTGGTTCCCGGCCGAGTTCTTTGGTGAGCGCTGGATCGAGCGCGGCATCTTTGGCTGGGGCTGGGCCACCGCCACCGTGGCGACCGGCATCGCCATCCTCAAGATTGTGGATCCTAAGCTCAAGTCCGGCACGCTGTCCGAATACGGCATGGCCTATATCGGTTTCGGTCCCTTCGAAATCTCGTGGACCATCATCGCGCCCATGGCCGTCATGTACGGATTTACCGGCGCCTTCGGTGCCATTTCCTTGGCGATTTCCATCGGCGTCTACATTGCCTTCAAGGCCATGCGCCTTATGCCGCCGCGCGGCACTATCTTCCAGGAGGGCATCGGCCATGTAGGACAGAAGCAAGCATAGCCGCGCTTGCCGACGACCCCCTCCGTCAACCTTAAAAAACTATGAGATTGGCCGCGCTAAAGTTAAGAAAATAATTCGCCGGTGTGGGTGAGCCGAGGTGCTTACCGTCGTAATCATGGCTCATCAGCCGCGCTACCACCGTTAACATCGGTGAGTGTCGGATTCCTTGAAAAGGATAATCGATTGAGACTATCCCTGTACCTTAAATTTTGTTAGAATTAGCGGGTATTAATCTTTGTCTTGATGGGGAACTAGATGTACCAGTTAGATGGGGCTTCCAGGCGGGTGATCATCCTGGAAGCCGCTGTTTATGTGGCGGGCTGCGAAGGCGAGCAGGCCGTTACCGTGGAATCTGTGGCGGACCAGGCCGGTCTCTCGCCGCAGGCGGTAGCTGAGGAATTTGCCAGCGGCGCCGACATGCTCGCGGAAATCCCCGCCTTCTTGGATCGTCGTATGTCTGAATACATGGTGGAAGCAGCATGCCACCTGCCGGAGGGTAATTCTGGCGGCGATGTCCTCATGCAGCTGGCAGAGGCCTACTTTGCCTACGCACAGGACGAGCCTGGTATCTACCACTACCTCTTCGAGCGGTACGATGCCATGGATGAGGAGCACGTCTGCCAATTTGCCAAGGGAGAAAAGTCGGGGACTCCGGGGGCGGACATGGCGCTGGACGTCGTCAAGCGCTTTGCCGAAGAACAGGGTGCCGTCGTAGCGGCAGATGGAGATATCTCGCCCTTGGAAATCGGCCGCATCACTTTGGCGCTCTGGTCGGTCATTCATGGCATGGGGCACTTGAGTGTGGTGGGTATCTTGCGCCTGCAGCACGCCGTTATTCGCGCCGCCAACCTTAAGCAGGTCGATCGCCTCGTAGTCGATGCCCTGCAATATTGGTTTAAGAATAAGCAGATCCCGCAACGTCGCCCCATTATGAACGATGCCCGCGGCATTGTGGAAAAGGTCATGGGCAGCGAGCGTGAAAAACCCTTCGTGGTCCCGGATAACATTGAGCAGATGGATCCTGAGGAAGCCAAGGAGGTCATCATCGAGGCCGCGCTGCGCGTGGCTGGTCGCCGCGGTGTCGACCGCCGCTTCTTTGACCACGTGGCCGAAAAGCTTGGTACCTCCAAAGGCTTCCTGACCACCATCGTGGACAACGATTTCGCGCTGCGCGAGGCCGCAGAGGATCTCACCACGACGGAAATGGCCAAGGTCTTCGAGGATTGCCTTGCTGCGCTTCCGGAGGACACCCCCACTGTAGACCAACTGCAGATTGTTGCTGCCGCCTATTTTAATTACGCGATGATGTACCCAGAGCGCTTCAGCTCCATTATCGCGCTGGCCTCCGGTTCCATCGTTCCACACAATGGTGATGGCAGCTCGCACCAGGGCATGACCAAGAACTTTGCCATCATGATGGACCTACTCCGCAAGTTTGTCATCGAGATGGGCATTACCCCCACCGACCAGCTGGTTTATATCAGCGCCTTGGCTGTATGGGCCGGCGCCAATGGCATTGCCCATCTGTGCAGTATCGGCGATTTCAAGACCTTTAATGAAGATCTCAAGTGGGCGCTTTTTGTTCAGGTAGTGACCGTATCCTTCTTTGCCATCGCGCATAGCTTGCAGATTCTGGGCCATGAAAACGAGGAGTACAAGCAGGTTTAAAAGTCCTGCGCAAAGTTGAGCGCCCCACGCTCAAAAATATTTAGGTTGAGTGGAATAGGCTCAACTCTGGGTGCGTTGTGCTAAGTGAAGCCCTACAGTGGGTGAATAAAACTTAGAAGGAGCAACGCACACATGAACTCATTTAACCCCACCACTAAAACGCAAGAGGCCTTGCAGGACGCCCTGCAAACCGCCTCCTCTAACGGCAACCCGGATATCCGCCCGGCCCATCTGCTGGCCGCTATCTTGAGCCAGGACGGCGGCATTGCCGCCCCAGTTCTTAAGGCCACCGGCGTAGACCCAGATACCGTGCTCAAGGAAGCCCGCGAGCTCGTTGATTCTTATCCCAAAGCCGAGGGCGCCAATATGGCCAACCCGCAATTTAACCGCGATGGCCTCAACGTCCTGACTAAATCGCAGGAGTTGGCCGGGGAGCTGGGCGATGAATTCGTCTCCACCGAGGTCCTGCTCGCCGCCATCGCCGGCTCTAAGACCGACGCCGCCGAGCTACTTACCGGCCGTGGTGCTACTTATGACGCCATCAAGGGTGCCTTCCCCTCCGTCCGCGGCGCTGCCAAGGTAACTTCCGAGAACCCGGAGGACCAGTTCCAGGCCCTAGAAAAGTACGCCACGGACCTCACCGCGCGCGCCCGCGAGGGAAAGATCGACCCGGTCATCGGCCGCGATCAGGAAATCCGCCGCGTGGTCCAGGTGCTTAGCCGTCGCACGAAGAATAACCCAGTACTTATTGGCGAACCCGGAGTGGGCAAAACCGCCATCGTGGAGGGCTTGGCCCGCCGCATCGTGGCTGGCGACGTCCCCGAGTCTCTCAAGGGCAAGACCCTCATCAGCCTGGATCTAGGCTCCATGGTCGCCGGCGCGAAGTACCGCGGCGAATTCGAGGAGCGCCTCAAGGCCGTGCTCGATGAGATTAAATCCTCCGAGGGCGAGATCATCACCTTCATCGATGAGCTGCACACCATCGTCGGCGCCGGCGCTACTGGCGACGGCTCCATGGACGCCGGCAACATGATTAAGCCCATGTTGGCCCGCGGCGAGCTGCGCTTGGTTGGCGCCACCACCTTGGACGAGTACCGCAAGTACATTGAAAAGGACGCCGCCCTCGAGCGCCGCTTCCAGCAGGTCTACGCCGCCGAGCCTTCCGTGGAAGACACCATCGGCATCCTGCGTGGCTTGAAGGAGCGCTACGAGGTGCATCACGGCGTGCGCATCATGGACTCTGCGCTGGTATCGGCCGCCGAGCTATCCAATCGCTACATCACCAACCGCTTCCTACCGGATAAGGCCATCGACCTCGTCGATGAGGCAGGCTCCCGCCTGCGCATGGAGATCGACTCCTCCCCGCAGGAAATCGACGAGCTTGAGCGCATCGTTCGCCGCATGGAGATCGAAGAGCTGGCGCTGAAGAAGGAATCTGACGCCGCCTCCCAGGATCGCCTGGCTACCCTGCAGGGTGAGCTCGCGGACCAGCGTGAGAAGCTCGGGGAGCTCAAGGCCCGCTGGGCCAACGAGAAGAAGGCCATCGATGATGTCCAAAACATCAAGGAAGAACTCGATGACCTGCGCCGCCAAGCCGAAATTGCCGAGCGCGACGGCGACCTCGCACTGGCCTCTGAGATCAACTACGGCAAGATTCCACCGCTGGAAAAGGATCTCGCGGCTGCGGAGGTCAAGGCCGCCGAGCAGCGCAACACGATGCTCGATGAGGAGGTAAGCCCGGACACCATCGCGGAGGTCGTTTCCGCCTGGACCGGCATCCCGGCCGGCAAGATGTTGCAGGGCGAGACCGAGAAGCTGCTCAACATGGAATCCGTGCTGGGCAACCGTGTGGTCGGCCAGAAGGAAGCCGTCACCGCGGTTTCGGACGCCGTGCGCCGCTCCCGTGCGGGCGTGGCCGACCCCAACCGACCGACCGGTTCCTTCCTCTTCCTCGGCCCCACCGGTGTGGGCAAGACCGAGCTCGCGAAGGCATTGGCGGACTTCCTCTTTGACGATGAATCCGCCATGGTGCGCATCGATATGTCCGAGTACGGCGAGAAGCACTCCGTTTCCCGCCTCGTCGGTGCCCCTCCGGGATACGTCGGCCACGAGGCTGGCGGCCAGCTCACCGAGGCCGTGCGCCGTCGCCCCTACACGCTCGTGCTTTTCGACGAGGTAGAGAAGGCCCACCCCGACGTCTTCGACGTCCTCCTGCAGGTCCTGGATGAAGGTCGGCTTACCGACGGCCAAGGACGCACCGTCGACTTCCGCAATACCGTTATTATCCTGACCTCCAACCTGGGCGCCGGCGGCACCCGCGAGGAGACCATGGACGCGGTGAAGAAGGCCTTCAAGCCCGAATTCATCAACCGCCTCGATGATGTGGTTATGTTCGAGCCCCTTTCTGAGGAGCTACTGCGCGGCATCGTCGACATCCAACTGCGCGGCCTGTCCGAGCGCCTCGACGCCCGCCGCCTGACCCTGCAGGTCTCGGATTCCGCCAAGTCCTGGCTCGCCGAGCGCGGCTACGACCCGGCCTATGGCGCCCGCCCGTTGCGCCGCACCATCCAGCAGGCCATTGGTGACAAGCTCGCCAAGAAGCTCCTGGCCGGCGACATCGTTGATGGCGACACCGTCCACGTGGACGTCGCCGATGGCGGCGCCGAGCTAGACATCGCCGCCCGCTAGTCGGCCGCGCAGCGCCCGCCGCGCCAAATCCTGCTCATGCCCCTAGACTCGGGGGCATGAGCATTTTGGTCTCCCCGCAAGAACTCCGCGAATCCATTTATCACGGCGAGCGTTTCACCCTCTTGGCCACCCACTGGCAGCCGCAGCTGCGCCAGAGCTATAACGAATTTACCTCCCTGCACATCCCGACGGCACTATTTAGCGATACCGCCAATTCCTTCGCCGGCCTGCCCGGCTCCCAGGTAGGCCGCAACCCGCTGCCGGATCCGGATAAGCTGCAGGAGCACTTCCGCCAGTGGGGAATCCGCGAGGACCGTCCCGTCGTGGTCTATGACGAAGGCCGTGGCCTTTTCGCCGGCCGCGCCTGGTGGACCTTGCGCTGGGCCGGCCTGGACAACGTCCGCATCCTCGACGGCGGCCTAGCCAATTGGCGCCACCTGGGCTATACCACGCTTACCGGCCCTGGCAACTTCGCCGTTGGTGCCACCGCCGAGGTCAACCCGGGCCAGATGCCCGTGGCCACCATCGATGACGTGCGCAATCACGATGGCCTGCTCATCGATACCCGCACCCGCAACCGCTTCGCCGGCCGTCGCGAGAACCTTGACCTCAAGGCCGGCCACATCCCCGGCGCCGTCAATGTGCCGGAGCGCCTGTTCCACAACGATGGCCTGCGCACCTGGAAGTCCGCGGGCGAAATCCGCGAAGTGCTTTTCGACGCCGGCCTCACCCCCGACAATGTCCAAGGCGCCATCATCTACTCCGGTTCCGGTAACCACTCCGCCCTCGCCTTGGCCGCCATGGAAGACGCTGGCTTCACCGGCCTGCGCCACTATGTCGGTGGCTGGTCCCAGTGGTCTGCCAACCCCCACAACCCCGTCGAGCGCGGCGACCGCCTCACCGTCAACGGCTAATCGCCCCAGCCCGCCCCTCGCTTCGCCCTCAGCCTCCCGCGTCCGCGCGCCGAGCGCTGAGCGCTTGCTCGTTCCTACTACTATCGTGGGGTGATGGCTTTTCTAATCCTTGCTTTTGCGGTCCTTCTCGGCATTGCCGGCGGTGCCCTGCTGCTTTACGACGGCAAACAGCGCACCTCCACCCCTACCCCCTCCGCCGACACAGACCCCAGCTCCGCGGACCCCACTCCCGCTGATGCCGCTCTCGCAGATCCCACTCCAACTGACTCCGCATCCACCGACGCCGCACCCGAAAACACTGCCCCGGTCGAGCCTGCCGATTCGGCCTCGAGCGTGGCCCCCGAGCGTGCCCCTGCCGCTGACCCGGCTACCCCGGCCACCGAAGCAGCTGCGTCAGCTCCCGCACCGGAGCCCACTCCCGAGCCCGCGACCGAGACCCCGTCCCAGCAAGAACCTGAGCCAATTGACGAACCCGAGCCGGCCCCCGAGCGTGAACCGGCCCCCGAACCGGAGCGCCAGCCGAGCCACGAGACCGCGAGCGAGCACCCCGCACCTTCCAAGCCCCACGCACGTCACCGGCCGATCCTGCCGGGAACCATGCGCCGCGAGCGCCGCAATTGGGCGGAAGCCAAGGGATTTGAATTCATGAAGGCCGACCCTTACCTCGTAGACGAATGGACCAGGGGAGTGGCCTCCACGGGCGCGGCTCCCAAAGACATTGTCGCCGGTAACGTGTACGGCCACGAGATGCTGTTGATGGATATCGATGGCGTCAACGTCATGGCTATGCGCACCGGCGCAGCCTCCGACATGGTGGTGGACTTCCGTCGTTTCGATCGCGACGACGCGAAGGCTTCCGAGGACCTGCTGTTGGCCATGACCATCGAGGGATTCGATGTGTATTCCTCGGATAGCGCCGTGACCGAGCGCATGGTGGACGAGCGCGTCCACGTCGCCCTACAGCAAATGCCCGAGGCTGTTACCGCACTGTGGATGGAAACAGAGTGGGCCCTGGCGCAGACCACGAAGCAGGCGCGATCCGCGGAATGGGACGCGATGCTGCCGCCTCTCGCCCTGCTTGCCGACGCCGCCCGCGTCCTGCCCCCGCGTACCTCGGCCACCCACGTCGTGCGCCTTGAGGAATTGGATCCAGCCCGCGAGATTCCCGCCCAGCCCATCGTCGAGGCCGTCGGCGGCGCGCCGACCGCAGGCGCACCCGAATTCGAGCGACCGGTCATTCAGCGCCCAGAGGAGCCTTTGCAGATGCCGTCTCGGGCCTATTCTGAAACCCGCGGGCCAGTCGAGCACAGTGCCCTCGGCGGCGACGAAGTAGACGCCATTGCCGACGGCCGTGAGCGCCCCACCCCCGATTCCCACACCGCCCGCCTGCCGCGCCAGCAGTTCCGTGCCGCCTCCATCTTCGACAGCCCCTCCGCCGACTCCACCACCGATGGCCTCCGTGCGGCCGACCCCAACCCAGTCGGCACCACCCCGGCAAGCGAGTCCGCGGCCGATCGCACCCAGGCCGACCCCAACCCGGCGAGCGAGTCCGCGGCCGAGGAATCGGACCCGCGCCGGGGAGAGTAGCCTAGAGTCCGATACCGGCGGCCGGCCGCCGCCCCCGAACCACAACAAGGAGCAGATGACTGTGGATTCTCACACCACCAACGCCCAGAACGCGCACGCCCAGAACCTGGACGCCGAGAAGAAGGCCCGCCTCGCCGAACTGGTCAAGGAACTGGCCGTCGTCCACGGCAAGGTGACCCTGTCCTCGGGCAAGGAAGCTGACTACTACGTGGATCTCCGCCGCGCTACCTTGCATCACGAAGCCTCCCGCCTCATCGGTGCCCTGCTGCGCGAGCTGACCGCAGATTGGGATTTCGCGGCCGTCGGTGGCCTGACTCTCGGTGCCGACCCGGTTGCTACCTCCATCATGCATGCCGAGGGCCGCGATATCGACGCCTTCGTCGTGCGCAAAGAAGCCAAGAAGCACGGCATGCAGCGCCGCATCGAGGGCGCGGACGTAGAAGGCAAGAAGGTTCTTGTCGTAGAAGACACCACCACTACCGGTAACTCCCCGCTGACCGCCGTGGCCGCGCTGCGCGAGGCCGGCGCCGAGGTCGTGGGCGTGGCGACCGTTGTGGACCGCGAGACCGGGGCCGGCGACGTCATCGCCGCAGAAGGCCTCGAGTACCGCTCCCTGCTGGGCCTGGGCGACCTTGACCTCGCCTAACGCAGATGGCGCGGCCGACCAAGCCAAGGGCCCGACCGAGTGGAACGAGGGCCGCCATGGCGTAGGCCCCTGGGAAGGTCCGCTGCCGCAAGGGCCGGAGGCCGCGAAATACGATCCAGAGCTGCTTGCCGAAGGCGACCGTCGCAACGTCGTCGACGCCTACCGCTACTGGAGCAGGGAAGCGATCAAGGAGGACATCGATAAGCGCCGGCATAGCCTGCACATCGCCATCGAGAACTTCGAAAACGACGCCAATATCGGCACCGTCGTGCGCACCGCCAACGCCTTCGCCGTCGATACCGTGCACATCGTCGGCCGGCGGCGGTGGAATCGCCGCGGGGCAATGGTCACGGATAGGTACCAGCACTTGATGCACCACGAGAGCGTCGAGAAGCTTATTGCGTGGGCGGCCGAGGAGGGCCTTACCGTCGTTGCCATCGACAACACCCCCGGTTGCGTGCCCCTGGAAACGGCCGAGCTGCCGGAGCGCAGCCTGCTGCTCTTCGGCCAGGAAGGCCCCGGCGTAACACAAGCAGCCCAAGATGCCGCGGTGATGACCTGCTCCATCGCCCAATTTGGCTCCACCCGCTCCATCAACGCGGGTGTCGCGGCCGGCATCGCCATGCACGCCTGGATCCGCCAGCACGCCGATCTGGAAAATTCTTGGTAGGAAGATCGCTACACTAGCTGTATCTACCCGTGCGACTGGAGTGATTGAGGAACCGTGGAAGAAAAATGGGCTCACCGCGCCGAACTCGCAGAGGCCGCCATCAATGAGCGCCACGCGCACTCTGTGTGGGGCCTGCCTCGCACCAATCTAGCGGTGGTTAGCTGGCCGCCCACCACGAAGGAAAAACTCTTTGTCCACTGGCACTACTGGTGGCAGGCCCACTACCTGGACTGCCTCGTCGATGCGGCGCTGCGCAATAACACCAAGGTGCGCCGCCACCGCATCTATGACACCTTGCGCGGCATTCGCATCCGCAACCTCGCTCAGCTGACAAAGAATAAGTACTACGACGACAAGGCCTGGCTCGCGCTGGCCTTCGGCCGTGTGGAGAGCCTGAAGAAGGCAAAAACACCCAAGCGACTAGCGGCCCTGCAGCGCAATATCCACGAAGGCCTCGATGAAACCCTTGGCGTGCTGCCGTGGCGCCTAGGCGAGAATTTCATGAACGTGCCCTCCAACGGCCCAGGCGCCATCATGCTCGCGCGGATGGGGCGCATTGAGGAAGCACGCCACATTGTTGACTGGATCTATGACCACCTGCTTGACGACGACGGCTACATCATGGACGGCGTCCGCATGCGCATGGACGGCCCTGAGGTGGTAAAAAACATCCACCCCTACTGCCAGGGCGTAGTGCTCGGTGCGTGCCTGGAAATCGTGCTGGCGCTGCGGGAAAAGGCCGGCGTGGGCGATCTGGAGCACATCGACAGCGTGCACGAGGCCGAGATGGCTTCCGAGATGATGGATTACATCATCCGCATCCGGGGCTTGGTGCAGACCGTGGCTTCGGGAATGGCTACGCCTTCGGGCGTGGTGGACTGGGAGACCGGCGATGGCGACGGTGGCCTGTTTAAGGGAATTTTGATGCGCTATCTTGCCGACGTCGCTGTGCGCCTGCCCGGCGATTCCCCCGCCAACCGCGCGACGAAAAAGCTGGCCGCGCGCATGGTGGTGGCCTCGGCCGAGTCGGTGTGGGAGCATCGCCTCGAGGTCGACGGCCTGCCGATTTTCGGATCCGACTGGTTGTCCGATGCGCGCCTGCCGCATAACTACGGCTTCGGCCGGCGCACCATGAGTGAGAAGGTCGGCATCATCCGCGTGGACGAGCGTGATCTGTCCGTGCAACTATCCGGGTGGATGCTGATGGAGGCCTGCGCCCGCGTGACGCGGGACATGTCTAAATAATCCACGCTTTTCAGAGGGGGATTGGCTCCGGAAATGAGCGGGTCGAAAATGTCACACGGTTTTTGCGGCAGAATTTCCGTGAAACGGGCATACTTGGGTGCTGGAACGTGTTTGACCACAAACCCACTTTTTAAGGATGGAAACTCATGCCAATTGCAACCCCTGAGGTCTATAACGAGATGCTGGATACCGCGAAGAAGAATGGCTTCGCGTTCCCAGCTATCAACTGCACCTCATCTGAGACCATTAACGCAGCTCTGAAGGGCTTTGCTGAGGCCGAGTCCGACGGCATCATCCAGTTCTCCACCGGCGGTGCCGCCTTCGGCTCCGGTCTGGCTGTGAAGGACAAGGTCAAGGGTGCTCAGGCACTGGCCGCATTCGCTCATGAGGCCGCCAAGCACTACGGCGTGAATATCGCGCTGCACACCGACCACTGCCAGAAGGAGGTACTCGATGAGTACGTCCGCCCACTGCTGGCAATCTCCCAGGAGCGCGTCGACCGCGGCGAGAACCCACTGTTCCAGTCCCACATGTGGGACGGCTCCGCTATTCCAATCGACGAGAACCTGGTCATCGCACAGGAGCTGCTGGAGAAGGCTAAGAACGCTCACGTCATCCTCGAGGCCGAAATCGGCGTCGTCGGCGGCGAAGAGGACGGCGTCCAGGCCAAGGCGGGCGCTAACCTCTACACCTCCCCAGAGGACTTTGAGAAGACCATCGATGCTCTAGGCACCGGTGAGAAGGGCCGCTACATGCTGGCTGCTACTTTCGGCAACGTTCACGGCGTCTACAAGCCAGGCAACGTGAAGCTTCGCCCAGAGGTCCTGCTCGAGGGCCAGAAGGTCGCACAGAAGAAGCTCGGCCTGGGTGAGGACGAGTACGCATTCGACTTCGTCTTCCACGGTGGCTCCGGCTCCGAGAAGGAAAAGATCGAAGAGGCTCTGCGCTACGGTGTCATCAAGATGAACGTAGATACCGATACCCAGTACGCATTTACCAACCCGATCGCTCGCCACATGATGGAGAACTACGACGGCGTATTCAAGATCGACGGCGAGGTTGGCAACAAGAAGGTCTACGACCCACGTTCCTACCTGAAGAAGGCAGAGCAGGGCATGTCCGAGCGCGTCATCGAGTCCTGCCAGGACCTGCACTCTGTGGGCAAGTCCATTTCCAAGTAATTGCCCTTAGCTGCTCCACACTGCTTTAAGTTGAGGCAGCCTCGCACATAGGCATGCCGAATGAGCCGCTTCCCCGCGTGGGAGGCGGCTTTTTCGTGCTCTCGGCCGGCGCAGTTAGGGGTTGTGTGTGGGGGTGGGATTGTGGTTGGGGTTTGGCGGCCTAGCGGGGCTGGGGACGAAGCGCGGGGTATTGCTCCACGGCGGTACCCAGGCGACGCGGCCGTCGATGCGTACCATGCGGCCGCGTTCCGTTGGCCGGGAGGGGTCATCTTGGTTGACGGCGTTGTGGTGCGCGCACAAGGTGACCAGATTTTCTTGGTTGGTAGACCCACCGGCGGACCAGGCGGTGAGGTGGTGGACTTGGGCGTCGTCGGCAGGCGTATTGCAGCCCGGCCACGCGCACACGGGGTGCTCGGCTGCGGCGAGCATGCGCTGCTTCCACGTGGCCATGCGCTCGGTGCGGTACAGGTTCACCGGGCCGTGCTCGGGGTGAACGAGGCTGACATAGCCGCGCTGGGCTAAGGCACGAGCGACGAGTTGCGCGCCGGTCATGCGGGCGCCGTTGGTGAGCTGGAGGGTGATATCGGAGGCGTCGGGAGGCGCGGCGACGATGCGGTCGAGCTGGTCCAGGGTGAGGATGACGTTGGTGTGCACGGCCGGCAGTGCGCCGGGGTTGCCCTCGAGAAGGACCTTCTTGGCAGCCGCGAGGGGATCATCTTTGTTGACCGAGGAGAGCACGCCCTTGATATCGGCGATATCGGTGGGATCGGCCGTAATGGAGATGGTGTGGGGTCCGTCGGGGCGGCGGGTATAGCGCACGCCGGGCTCGGGGCGGCGCGGCGGATTGAGCTGTTTGAGGAGCTTCTTGGCCACAGAAGGGATGAGGCGCGCCTCGGTGCGACACAGTTCTAGGCGCAGGTCCCAGGCGCGGCTGGTGTCGCGCACGCGGCGGGTATAGGACTCGATGCTATCGAGCGTGGTGAGGTCATGGGCACGGGTGCGGGCGGCATCGCGCGCGAGGCGCTGCTTGCGGGTATTGGACGTGCGGCCGAAGTAGACGTGCTGCAGGCGGGCGAGCTGGGAAGCCAGAAGGGGGCTGGCCCCGGCCTCGAGAAGTGAGTCTTCGGAGCAGCCCTGGAATTCGGCGACGAGATCGACGCCGCGGCGGCATAGCAAGAGAAATTCGGTGTTCACACGGCCGAAGCTAAAGGGCACGCGAGGGCCGAACAAGCGGTGCGCGGCCGGGAAGGGCGAAATTGTGGATAGGTGGGGAAAAGGGGGCGTCGGCAAGAGCTATCCACAAGCCGGCCGGCGGCCGAGATGCGCGGGGACGGCGGCGATGGTAAGGGCGGTCTTCTATGCTGGAAGGCATGTCGGAAGCGAAGGAAAGAGTCTCAACGCGGCAAAAGCTGCGGGTGATTGACCGCTCGGTGCTCTCGCGGGTGAACCGCATCCGCTCGCGGTTTGTCTACATCGTCCAGGCGACTATCGGCGCGGCGCTCGCGTACTGGGTAGCCGGCGATGTGGTGGGGCACCCGCAGCCGTTCTTCGCACCGATTTCCGCGGTCATCATTCTGGGGCTTTCGGGCGGGGACAGGATGAAAAAGGCGCTGGAGATGTCGATTGGCGGCATCATTGGCGTGGCCGTGGGCGACCTGCTCTTCCAAATTGTGGGGCAGGGGCCGTTTCAGATTTTCTTCATTGTGGGCGCGGGCCTGGTGGTGGGCTCGTTTTTGACCAAGTCGCCGCTGGTGACCAACCAAATTGTCTTTGGCGCGATTTTGATCGCCACGATTTTCCCACCCACAGAGGGCCCAGGCGGCCTGCACCGCGCGATTGACGCGATGATCGGCTCTGGCATTGGCCTTATCACCATTGCGCTGATTCCCAATTCTCCGTTGGTGGAAGCGCGGCGCGAGGTCTCGAAGGTGTTAAAAATTGCCTCGAGCATTCTTGCCGACGTCACGTATGGCATCCGCCACCAAGACCCCGCCGTCATCCGCGACGCGCGCGAGGCGGTACGCGGTACGCAAAATAGCATCAATACTCTGCTGAGCGCGGCGCAATCGGGTAGGGAGGCCTCGGAGGTCTCGCCGCTGTTGTGGGCCTCGCGGCGCAGCATTCGCTCGCTGGAGCGCATCCTGTTGCCGGTGGATAACGCGGTCCGCGGCGTGCGCGTGCTCTCCCGCCAGGCGTTGGGCCTAACGGAGGACCGCGACAAGGTTTCGGACGAGCAGGTGGAGTTGCTCGATGAGCTTTCTGAAATCATGCTCGCGATTAGTGAGCTCTACGGCCAGGGCAAGAAGCATGGGCACGATGAGGCGATTGAAATTCCGGACCTGGTGCAGCGCCTGCGCATCGTAGGCGGGCGCGCCGGGCTGGACATCATTGACAGGGAAGGCACGCTATCGGCCTATATGATTCTGGGCCAAACGCGCTCCATCGTGGTGGACATGCTGATGGTGTGCGGTCTCTCGCGCGAGTCGGCCGTGGCGCACCTCGTGCCGACCTCGCAGCACCCGGCCTACCCGCCGGAGGTGTGGGGGCGCGAGGACAAGCGTCCTCGCGCGTAGATAAAGACGTCGCGCGCAGACAAGGACGCCGCGTGAGCTAAGGGCGGACGATTTGGAGATCGCGCAGGTGGCGGTAGAACGTCACGCGGGTCACCGGGCGCTTGTGGGGGACGGAATCGACGATGACGCGCAGCTGCGGGCCGCCGGCCTGGACGGCGCGGCCGGTGCTGACGGATTCGGGGTCGAGCTGACCGGGCTTGCGCAGGAGCGAGCGCAGGCGGCCCTGCGACTCGACGGGGGAGGTGGCGCGGGCGGCGAGGATGCCGGGGGCGTCGGTCATCGGGACGAGGCGCGCGCCAAAGGTTTTGGGGGAAGTGGCGGCTAGGGTGTGGTCGTCGATGATGATTTCGCCGGTGAAAGAGCCATTTGCGGCGTCCGAAATAGTGGCGGAGCCAGCGACGGCGAGGCCGGAATCGTTGCGGATGAGCGGCGCAGGGCGGACCGGGGCCGTGCGGGCGAAGTCGAGGGCCTCGGCCGGGGAGGTGGGAATTCCCCAGTTCTGCGCGGCCGCGGATGTGGCGGATGCGGGGGAGGCGGTCGGCGCGGTGGTTGAGGGGGCAGAGGCTGCGGCCGAGGGGACGGGGATGAAAGCGACCTCGGCCCAGAGGCGGTCGGAGCGCATGAGGCGGGTCAGCACGGCCGAGAGGGCGGCGTCGGAGCCGGCGACGACGATGCGGGCGGGCTCAGCTAAGTGTGGGGCTTGTGGGGCAGGTTCGGGGGCGCCGAGGTGGCGGACGTCGGGTTGCGCGGCGATGTCATCGAGCGAGGGAGTGGGGTCTGTGGGGAGGAGGGGGCTGAGGAAGGCGTCGATAAGCGCGAGCTCTTTGCGGGTAGGGATGGGGGAGAGGTCGTGGGCGTCGGCAGGCATGGCCACGCCCGGGGCGCCGCAACGGAGGAACAAAAAACGCATGCGGACAATGCTACGCGGGCTTTTTGCGCCGGGAAAGTGTAAAGTTGGAGAGTATTTTGGCTTCAATAATGAGGAAGTGACTAAACAATGGCAGCGATCGTCATTGTCGGCGCCCAGTGGGGCGACGAAGGCAAGGGCAAAGCGACCGACATCCTCGGCGGCAAGGTTGACTACGTGGTCAAGCCGAACGGCGGTAATAACGCCGGCCATACCGTCGTGGTAGGCGGCGAAAAATACGAGCTGAAGCTCCTGCCGGCCGGCATTTTGTCCGAGAACGCCACCCCAGTGCTGGGCAATGGCGTAGTGATCAACCTTGAGGCGCTCTTTGATGAGATTGATGGCCTTGAGGCCCGCGGCGCGAACGCCTCGCGCCTGAAGATTTCCGCCAATGCGCACCTGGTGGCGCCGTACCATCAGACCCTGGACCGCGTGCAGGAACGCTTCCTGGGCAAGCGCGCTATCGGCACCACCGGCCGCGGCATTGGCCCGACCTACGCCGATAAGGTCGCGCGCATTGGCATCCGCGTGCAGGACATTTTTGATGAGTCCATCCTGCGCCAGAAGGTAGAATCCGCCCTGGATATTAAGAACCAGATGCTGGTGAAGATGTATAACCGCAAGGCCATCGAGGCGGACCAGATTGTGGAGTACTTCCTGAGCTACCGCGACCGCCTGCGCCCGATGGTTATCGACGCCGAGCTGGAGCTCAACCAGGCCCTCGAGGCCGGCAAGCACGTGCTCATGGAGGGCGGCCAGGCCACCATGCTCGACGTGGACCACGGCACCTACCCGTTTGTGACCTCGTCTAACCCGACCGCCGGTGGTGCTTCCGTAGGCTCCGGCATTGGCCCTACCCGCATCAAGACCTCGCTGGGCATCATCAAGGCTTACACCACCCGCGTGGGTGCCGGCCCGTTCCCCACCGAGCTCTTTGATAAGTGGGGTGAGTACCTGCAGACCACAGGCGGCGAGATTGGTGTGAACACCGGCCGCAAGCGCCGTTGTGGTTGGTATGACTCCGTTGTGGCGCGCTATGCCACCCGCGTTAACGGCTTTACCGATTACTTCCTGACCAAGCTGGACGTTCTTACCGGCATTGGCGAGATCCCGATCTGCGTGGCTTATGACGTCGATGGCAAGCGCTATGACGAACTGCCGCTTACCCAGTCCGAGTTCCACCACGCCGAGCCCATCTTCGAGACCATGCCGGCCTGGGATGAGGACATCACGGAGTGCTCCACCTTTGAGGAGCTGCCGCAGAAGGCGCAGGATTACGTCCTGCGCTTGGAAGAGCTGTCTGGCTGCCGTATCTCCTATATCGGCGTTGGTCCGGGCCGCGACCAGACCATCATTCGTCATGATGTGATGGAAGACCAGTAAGGCCGTAGTCCTCACTGAGGTGGTGTGAGAGCCCCACTGTCTAGCACAGCTGAACTGGCTCTCTGCACGATGCTTCTTCTAGCCCTCCAAGCAGACAACAAAGGTTGCTATCCCTGCCCAGCTCTTGGTCCCTCTAAGGGATTGAGACCTAATTGAGTGAAAGCGCCCGTGTCCCGTCATTGAGACGGAGCACGGGCGCTGTGGCGTTTTCATCGACCCTTAACCGCACACAGGGCCATGGCGTGGTGAATTAAGGCTTTCCCTGTTGAATGTAACTAGACACTAAGCTAAAGTTAAGATTACTTTAAGTACTGAGAGTTTTCAGCTTTCGCGGGCCCTATTCCCGCGTATTACTACACAGGGAGTTACTTCAATGATTATCAAGCTTGTGAGCGGCCTGCTAGCCACGATTATGGGCTTCTTCGGCCTGGGCGCCCCGGCGCAGGAGGCTGCGCCGGCTCCTGAGCAGGAGCAGGTTGCCGTTGCTGGGCAGGGCAACAACGACGACGTGCAGGCGCTTATCGACGCCGCCCATGCCGAAGCCGGCTACGACTTCATCAGCGTCCGTTACGAAGGCGACACCGCCCATATTGCCCTGAACCCGGAGACCTACAACCCGGACAAGGATGGCGATACTTTTGAGGCGGTTTCCCAGCTCCTGCAGGAAAAGGGCTACCGGGTTACTGCCGTTCTTTAAGGCCTAGTTCATTCCAGGATCCGCACTGCGGCCTCGGTAAAGCATCCGCTTGTCGACGCCCGTGCGGATTTTTCTTTGCCCAATTCTCCCTCACTCCCTATTTGGGGGTCCTAAGTGTGATTGTGACGACCTTAGGCAGAGTTTTCGCTCACACAGCCCTTCTTGGAGATGAGAGGCAAAAGGGTTAAGGATTACTACATTTCTAAAATGTCGAACGTGCGTACACTCTTATCGAATGCCATGCAGTTACACCTGTAACACCAACTTTCTGGGGATGGTAGCGGGGTGACGCGAAGAAATTGCGTGCAATCCCCCCTCTCTAAAATTTGCAAGAAATTAGATAAAGCGCAGCGTAAAGAAATATCTACGTAGGTCTTGTTAAAGCTAATCTTAGTATTGATTAAGCCATTGGTGTGCTGTCCCGACCTTAAGAAAAGCCTAGGATACATTGAACATACGTATTTAAACCTAGGTTAACCGTGGAAATAAGTGCATCTACCTGTGGGTATGAAATTAGAAATCCTGCATAACCTGCAGTTTTCTAAAGCTTTCTGGCTGGCGCCTTAAATTTTCCCGTGATATCATGCTGAGAGCACAATAAGAGTTAATCCAGATTCGGGTTCAAAACCCTGATTAACCGCAGTGTGTTCAAGTCTCAATTTCAGGTTCTGTTCAGCGAAGACACTCGCTGTACAGGAAAACGAATGTAAGTATTTGTACCGCTCGAAGAGGAAAGAATGAGTAAGTTAAGAAATATATCCCGAGAGGGGTGGATGGTCTTTACCGCAGTGCTTGCTGCAATTGCGGTAATCGCGGCCATGGTCACCGTTCCGGGGGTCAAGGCGGAGGCTGCTGAGCCTGCCGATTTTGTACCCAACACGACACTGGGTGACGAAAACTTCAAGGAGGAAAAGAACCCACAGCATTTCGCTGCGGACTATGATTGGGGTCTGCTTGTTTGGGCGGGAAAGCCGGCAGGAAAAGGCTTCGGCAATGGCGGAAGTGACAAGAACGATGTGGGCTGGGCGTGGTGTATTGAGCCACATGCTCCTACTCCTCTAAACACGAAAGAGTCGTACGAAAAAAAGAACGCTACGAAACTTGAGTATAAAAAGGAATATCACGACGCCGTGATTAATCTCGGCCGGAAGATGGAAGCCGCAGCTGCACGGGGGGATAGCAAGTCAGCTGCTAACTATTACGTCTACCTGTTGATGTTCTACAATTCGCCGGGACAAAATCCAAAGAACCAACCCTATGAGACCATCATAGAGAACAGCAAAAAATATTTCCCGGCGTTTACTGGGTCCCACGAAGAGTTTACGGAGCTTACGGGGTATAAGATTGAAGGAACCTCAGCTATCCCAAAGCTTGTAAAAGACTCGGAGACGGAGATCGCAAAGCAACCTGCAGATGCGTATATTACTGTTGTACATCCGAACAACAATCGCGGCTCACGTGCTCAAAGCGTTATTCCGGTAGACCAGCCTGGTCTGCCTGATGAGCCTGATAATGGTGGTGACACCGAAGAGCCAACAACTTCTCCGGAGGCTCCGAACACGGAGGAAAATCCGTCCGATGAGACCACTCCTGAAAATCCGGGTGAGGAGACTACTCCTAACAGCGAGACGACTACTGATTCTGAGCCGTCTAACACTGAGGAGACCACTCCGAAGGATTCCACTACTGAACCGACCTCTCCTGACGAGACCACCAAGGTGACCGAGCCGACCGCTCCGGTTCCAGGTACTGAAGAGCAGGAGAAGGATCTTAATCCGGAGATTAAGACGGAGGCCAAGATCAAGGATGGCAACCGTGTGGAAAAGGGCGCCACGGTTATTGACACTGTGACGTATAAGGATCTAGTTCCGGGTAAGAAGTACACCCTGAAGGCAAAGCTGATCTCCAAGGCCGATGGCAAGACCGTACTGGGTGAAGGCTCTGCGGAACTCGTTCCGGAAGAGTCCGCCGGTGAGAAGGAAGTTGAGATCACCGTCAACGACAAGGCAGATCCTGCTGTTGACGCTGCGGTTGCCTTCGAGAAGCTTGTATCTACCGAGGTAGACAAGGATGGCAACGAGACCTCTGGCTCCACCGATGAGAACGAGATTGCTACTCACGAAAACATCAACGATGAGAAGCAGACCGTTAACACCAAGTGGACCCCGTCTATCCACACCAACGCTGACTTTGACAACGCTAAGCAGGTTAAGGCTGGCGTTACCGTCAAGGACACCGTTACCTACACCGACTTGGTTCCGGGTAAGGAATACACCCTGAAGGCTGAGCTGCATAACAAGGCTGCCGATGAGAACGGTGACTACCCGGTCGTCGGCAAGGGCGATGTAACCTTCACCCCGAAGAAATCTGCTGGTGAGCAGGTCGTTGACATCAAGGTCAACGACGATGTTAAGGGCGTCATCAAGGCAGCCGTCGCATTCGAGGACCTCTACTCCAAGCAGGTCGATGAGAACGGTAAGGAAACTCCGAACTCTGACGAAGAGAAGAAGATTACCGATCACCGCGACATCGATGATGAGGCGCAGACCGTAACTTCTAAGATGGAGCCATCCATCGGCACCAAGGCTGAGAAGGCTGAGGGTGATGAGATCAAGGCTGGCACCGTCATTACCGATAAGGTTAAGTACAACGACCTGGTTGCTGGCAAGGAATACACTCTGAATGCAGAGCTGCGTTCCAAGGTCAAGGACGAGACCACTGGTGACTACCCGGTAATCGGCCACGGTGAAAAGACCTTCGTACCTTCTGCTTCTAAGGGCGAGGTAGAGGTTGAGATCACCGTTGATGAGGGTGTTACCGAGGCCGTTGACGAGGCAGTTGCTTTCGAGTACCTGACCTCCACTGCTGTTAACAAGGACGGCGAGGATTCCACCACTGGTGAGAAGAATGACATCGCCGAGCACACCAATATCGATGACGATGACCAGACCGTAACCTCCGAGGATGAGCCGGAGACCTCTACTCCGGAGACCACCACCCCGAAGGACGACGTCCCAGAGACGCCTGATGACGGCGACAAGACCAGCGAGTCTGAGGAGCCGGGTGACTCTGAGAGTGAGAAGCCTTCCGAGTCTGAGGAACCGTCTGAGTCCAGTGAGCCTTCTGAGTCCGAGTCTGTAGAGACCACGGCTTCTGAAGCTTCCGAGACCTCTGAGTCTGACAAGCCTTCGGACGGCGAGTCGACGACCCCGGATAAGCCGACCGAGCCTTCTGAGTCGACCGAGCCTAACGAACCGGGTACCCCTGGTGACGACGAGGAGAAGGACACCCCGAAGATCTCCACCAATGCTGACTTCGAGGGCGGCCTGCGTGAGGTTGTTGCTGGTGCCAAGGTCGTGGACCAGGTTTCTTACGAGGGTCTGGTTCCGGGTAAGCAGTACACTCTGGATGCGCAGCTGATTTCTAAGGAAGACGGCAAGACCGTTCTTGGCGAGACCAAGGGTCACAAGTTCACCCCGGATGAGGCTAACGGTACTGAGGCTGTCACTATTGTTGTCAACGATGATGTGACCGAGCCGGTCCAGGCAGCTGTTGCGTTCGAGTACTTGACCTCCACCGAGGTCAACGAGAATGGCGACGATGAGCCGACCGACGAGGGCACCCCGAATGACATCGCTAAGCACGATGACATCAACGACAAGGACCAGACTGTAACCTCCAAGCCGCGCATTTCCACCAATGCGGACTTTGCAGACGGCTCCAAGGAAGTTGTTGCTGGTGCTACGGTCATCGACACCGTCGATTACTTCAACCTGATTCCGGGTAAGGAATACAAGCTCAATGCTGAGCTGATTTCCAAGAAGGACGGCAAGACCGTTCTGGGCAAGGGCGAGGCTACTGTTAAGCCTGAGTCCGCTAATGGTCAGGCCAAGGTTGAGATCACTGTTTCTGACGACGTGAAGGAGCCGGTTGAGGCTGCGGTTGCCTTCGAGGAACTGACCTCCACCGACGTCAACGACAAGGGTGAGGACACTCCGGATACCACTCCGGAGAACCCGAATGACATCGCTGAGCACAAGGACATCAACGACGAGAACCAGACCGTAACCTCCCACAAGAACGCGATTGTTTCTACCAACGCGGACTTCGAGGGCGACCTGCGCGAGGTTGTTGCTGGTGCCGAGATTGTGGACCAGGTTTCCTACGAGGGTCTGGTTCCGGGTAAGGAATACTCCCTGGATGCCCAGCTGATTTCCAAGGAAGACGGCAAGACTGTTCTGGGTGAGACTAAGGGTCATACCTTCAAGCCGGAAGCGGCTGACGGTGTCGAGGCTGTCACCATCACCGTCAATGATGATGTGACCGAGCCGGTTGAGGCTGCAGTTGCCTTCGAGACTCTGACTTCCAAGGTTGTCAATGACAAGGGTGAGGACACCCCGGACAATGACAAGCCGAATGAAATCGGTGAGCACAAGGACATCAACGACGAGGATCAGACCGTAACCTCCGAGGATGAGCCGGAGACCTCTGCTCCGGAGACCACCACCCCGAAGGACGACGTCCCAGGTACGCCTGATGACGGCGACAAGACTTGTGAGTCTGAAGAGCCAGGTGACTCTGAGAGCGAGCAGCCTTCCGAGTCTGAGGAACCGTCTGAGTCTGAGTCCAGCGAGCCTTCTGAGTCCGAGTCTGTAGAGACCACGTCTTCTGAAGCTTCCGAGACCTCTGAGTCTGATAAGCCTTCGGACTGCGGTTCTACCACTCCGGAGAAGCCGAGCGAGCCTTCTGAGTCGACCGAGCCTAACGAGCCGGGTACCCCTGGTGACAACGACGAGAAGGACACCCCGAAGGTTTCCACCAACGCGGACTTCGAGGGCGACCTGCGTGAGGTTGTTGCTGGTGCCAAGGTTGTGGACCAGGTTTCTTACGAGGGTCTGGTTCCGGGTAAGCAGTACACTCTGGATGCGCAGCTGATTTCTAAGGAAGACGGCAAGACCGTTCTTGGCGAGACCAAGGGTCACAAGTTCACCCCGGATGAGGCTAACGGTACTGAGGCTGTCACTATTGTTGTCAACGATGATGTGACCGAGCCGGTTGAGGCTGCGGTTGCTTTCGAGACGCTGACTTCCACCCAGGTGGATAAGCACGGTGAAAACAACCCGACCGATGAGGACAACCCGAATCCGGTTGGTGAGCACAAGGACATCAATGACGAAGATCAGACTGTGACCTCTGAGGATTCTGAGAAGACTCCGAAGATCACCACCAACGCTGACTTCGAGAAGGGTTCCCACGCTGTTGTTGCTGGTGCCAAGATTGTTGATGAGGTCACCTACGAGGGTCTGGTTCCGGGTAAGGAATACACCCTGAAGGCTGAGCTCATTAACAAGAAGGACGGCAAGTCTGTTCTGGGTACCGGTGAAGCTACCTTCACCCCGAAGAAGTCCAAGGGTATGGAGCCTGTCACCATCACCGTTAACGATGATGTGAAGGAGCCTGTCCAGGCTGCGGTTGCCTTCGAGGAGCTCACCTCCACTGAGGTCAACGACAAGGGTGAGGACACCCCGGATGTAACTCCGGAGAAGCCGAACCACATTGCTGAGCACAAGGACATCAACGATGAGGATCAGACCGTAACCTCGCACGAGGTTCACGATCAGGACACCCCAGGCGGTTCTTCGGATGGTTCCTCTAACGGTTCTTCCCATGGTTCTTCCAAGGGCAAGACTCCGTGGTGGCTCATCCTGATTCCGGGTATCGGCCTGGGCAAGATCATCAAGGATCACCACGACCATAATGACCACGGCAACCACAACGGTGGCCACGGTGACAACACCGGTAACCACGATGGTGGCAACGGCAAGCACACCGACGGCCACAATGGCGGCAATGGTCACGAGGACAAGGGTCAGGATGCTCCTCAGGGCGGCAACTCTGACAATGGCCACGGCCGCAGCGTCGAGGTTCAGGGTCAGCAACCTGAAGAGACTGGCAACGCACTGCCATCCAACGCCGAGCGCGTTGAGATTAAGTCCGTACCGTCCGGCGCAACCGAGCTTGAGCCGGGTATGCAGGATTACATCAAGTAGTCCATAAGCATCGGTGAGGCGGCCCGCGGGTCGCCCCACCGGGGTTGAGACTTTAACACCAAAAATCCCCTCCAGGGTGTGACTGCACACGCTGGAGGGGATTTGCATATAACCTGCACAAGGTAGACAAATCGAGGAAGTAGAGGAAGCTAGCTATGGGAAAGCACGCTGAACCACGGCAGCCGGAGGACAATGGAATGTCGCAGTATTCGGCGAGTGGGGAAGAAGGGGGCGTCGGCAAGCAGGGCATGGGCCGTGGCAAGCTGATCGCTATTATCGCGGCCATCATTGCGGTGGCGTTGGTCTTGCTGCAGGTAGTGCTGTACCTGGCGCGCGATGATGAGGATGAGGCGGGTTCGGCGCCGGAGACGGTGGCCAGCGAGAGCGCGCCGGAGGAATCCGGTCCGAAGTCCGATGCCTTTGTGGATGATTCGGGCCAGCAGGAGCACGAGTATGAGGCCGCGCCTGGTGAGTTCAAGGGCTTTGAGGGCATGTCCGTGGGCATCGATGGCGAGTACGCGGCCGTGGACCCCGTACAGGTCACGGACCAGGGCGTGCTTTTGCCGCCACACGACGTCACCCGCGTGGGCTGGTACTCCGCCTCCGCAGTGCCGGGTGAGCCGGGCAATGTGGGATCGAGTGTGATTACCGGCCACATTAACTACCAGGGCCAGGGCACCGGTTATGCAGAGAAGTTCACGAAGCTGAAGAAGGACCAGGAATTTACCGTGGTCATCGACGGTCAGGAACGCACCTTCCGCGTAACTGAGGCGCCCTACCGCCTGCCTAAGGGCTCCGGATTTCCGGACGTGGTTAATGATAAGGAAGGCGAGAACCGCCTGGTTCTCATTACCTGCGGTGGCCAGTTCGTTGGTGGCGCGCTGGGTTATGAGGACAACATCATTACCGTGGCGGAACCGGTAGGCGAGCCAGATCAGCCCGCCGAGCAGCCGGCAGAGGAGGCACCGGCTGAGGCACCTGCAGCCTAGGCTGAAACTCCTACGGCGCCCTGTGGAATTGCCCACAGGGCGCCTTTGCTTATCCGGCTCACCTGGCATGTAGGTGGTGGGGTTGGGGCCTAAATATGAAATAATTTAAGGCAGTAAACGTCGCTGCCTGCGGCTTAGAAGGAGCATTTTCATGGATAATCCAGGCGAGATCGCCGGTCATATTGGCACGCCGCTGACCAGCAATGCCACCAAGGTATTGCTGCTGGGCTCGGGCGAGCTGGGCAAGCAGCTGGCCATGTCCTTCCAAAACTTGGGCTTGGAGGTCCACGCCGTGGACTCGTATGCGGGCGCGCCGGCGCACCAGGTGGCGCAGTATAGCTACGTCGCCGATATCAAGGACGCCGGGCGCATCCTGCAGCTGGCCCAAGAGATTCAGCCGCATTTTGTGGTTCCGGAGGTAGAAACCGTTGCGGTAGAAGCGCTGGAGGAGATGGAGGCGCATAGCGACGCCATCGTGGTCCCCTCCGCCCGCGCCTGCGCCATGACGCAGGACCGCCAGTGCGTGCGCGAGGTGGCGGAGAATATTGGGCTGCCGGTTTCCGCGTATCGCTTTGCTAGCTCCGTGGAGGAGCTGGAAGAAGCGGTGGGGGAGCTGGGCTTTCCGTGCATTATTAAGCCGGATGTGTCCACCTCCGGCAAGGGCCACATGATTGCTCGCGACGAGGAGGATGTGCGCACCGCGTGGGAGACCGTGCGGCGCGTGTCCTCGGATTCGCAGCGCGTGGTAGCGGAGCGCTTCGTGGACTTTGACCTCGAGGTCACCCTGCTGGCCATCCGTTCCATCGATCCGGCCACGGGCAAGTTGGCCACGTGGTTTAGCGAGCCTATCGGCCACCGCCATGAGCGCGGCGACCTCGTGGAGGAGTGGCAGCCTACCGGCATGAGCGAGATCGCGCTGGAAAACGCGCGTTCGGTGGCCGCGCGCATCTCTAATGAGTTGGGCGGGCGCGGCGTGTACTGCGTGGAGCTCTTTGTCGCGGGCGATGACGTGTACTTTTCCTCCGTGTCCCCGCGGCCCTCGGATACGGCGATGCTGACCTGCTATACGCAGCGTTTTTCCGCCTTTGACCTGCATGCGCGCGCGATTTTGGGTTACCCTATCGACGCCACCCTGGTCACCCCGGGCGCCAGCGCGGTCATTCATGCGGATGAGGAGCTGAATGAGGTTGCCTATACCGGCATCGCCGCGGCCCTCAACTACGCCGAGACGGACGTGAAGCTCTTTGGCAAGCCCGGGGCCTACAAGGGCCGTCGCATGGGCTTGGTGTCTGCCACCGCGGAAAGCGCGGAGGAGGCACGCGACCGCGCAGCACTAGCGGCGCACAAGATCGAGGTGACCTCCACGCCGGGCCTGTTGGCCCAGGGCGGTGCGCGCGGCATCGAGCCGGAGGCGGATAACGTCCCCGATATCGAGGTCGTGGAGTACGAGGGCGGCGTGGAGCTCGACCCAAAGCTCGCCTCCGGTGTGGACGACGCCGACTAGGGAGCGGGGCGCAGCATCGGCTGGTGGGGGACTCCCTCGTCGTCGAAAAGCTCGCCTACCGGAGTAAATCCAAAGCCGGCGTAGTAGTCCACAAGGCCTGCCTGCGCCTCCAGGTAGAGCGGCTGGCCTGGGTGCATGCGCTCGCCTAGGTCGACGGCTGCCTGGAAGAGTTCCCGGCCGAGGCCCGTGCCGCGCGCGGCGGGCGCGAGCGCGAAGCGGCCGATTTGGGCGCCGGCGGCGTCGGCAAGCGCGGCGTCAGTGGGCGCGGCCGGAAGGACGCGGGCCGTGCCAAGCAGGTCATGGGAATCCGCATCCCAGGCCAGCAGGTGCACGGTCTGGGGGTCGGCGTCGGTGGCGTCAATCTCGGCGTACGGGCAGCGCTGCTCGTGCACAAAGACGTCCACCCGCAGTTTGTAGAGCTGGTGGACGTCCAAGGCCGCCAGCTGCCCCAGGGGCGCGGCGGTAATGATGTGCGGCACGGGCTAGGCCTGCGGGCCGGCGTGCTTGACCATCTCGTCCCACTCAACGATCTTGATGCGCTCGCGGCCGTGGGCCTCGCCGGCGGCACGCTCAGCGGCATCCAGGCGATGCCAGCCTTCCCAGGTGGTCACGGCGATATCGCGGGAGGCCAGGAAGTCCAGGATATCCTGCGGATCGCGCTTGGTGGCCGGCTCCAAGTCGCCGGCCTTGTAATCGGCGATGAGCATGGTGGTGGTGTCCTTGGCATCGGACTTGGTATTGCCAATGAGGCCTACCGGGCCGCGCTTAATCCAGCCGGTGGTGTAGAGGCCAGGGAGCTTTTCGCCGTCGACATTGGCCAGCACGTGGCCGCCGTCGTTAGGCATGGTGGCCTGGGTTTCGTCGAAAGGTACGCCGTCGACGGACTGCGGGTGGTAGCCCACTGCGCGGTAGACGGCCTGCACCGGCCACTCGGTGAACTTGCCGGTACCGGTTACAGTGCCATCGCCGTTGAGCTCGGTGCGCTCGGTCTTAATGGCGGTGACGTGGCCGTCCTCGCCCAAGACCTCTACCGGGGACTCGAAGAAGTGGATGTAGAGCTTGTGCGGGGCATCGCCCGGCTCGCGCATGGCGTAAGACTCGAGGGTCTGGCACACCAGGTCGGTGGACTTGGCCGCGCGACGGGCCTCTTCGGAGGCGGCGTCATACTCGATGTCCTCAGGGTTGACGATGACCTCGATGGTCGGGGACTCGTCCAGCTCCTTGAGCTCCTTCGGCGTGTACTTAGCCTGCGCCGGGCCGCGGCGGCCGAAGACGTGGACCTCCTTGGCGCGGTTCTTCTTCAGCGCCTCATAAACGTTATCGGGGATCTCCGTCACCAGCAGCTCGTCCGCGGTCTTAGCCAGGATGCGGGAGACATCGAGGGAGACATTGCCCACACCAACGACGGCGACGGACTCTGCGGAGAGATCCCAATCGCGTTCGAAGTTGGGGTTGCCGTCATAAAAGCCCACGAATTCGCCGGCGCCATGGTTGCCCTTGAGATCCTCGCCCGGGATGCCCATGCGCTTATCGGCGGTGGCGCCGGTGGCGAAGATGATGGCGTCATAATACTCGCGCATCTCCTCGACGGTGATGTCCTTGCCCACCTCGATATTGCCCAGGAAGCGGATCTCTTCCTTTTCCATAACGTTGTGCAGGGACTGCACGATGCCCTTAATACGCGGGTGATCCGGCGCCACGCCGTAGCGGATCAAACCGAACGGCGTCGGCATCTTTTCAAAAAGATCGATCTGCACATCGAGGTCGGATTTCACTAGAAGGTCAGAGGCGTAAATGCCTGCCGGGCCGGAGCCGACCACGGCAACGCGCACTGGGGTAGTCATGTGCTTAGGGTGTCCTTTCTTTCGTTGTGCTGCATATTCTACGCGGTCACTATGCGATAAAAACCACAGCATTACTAACCCCAGTCTAGGGAGGTCACGATAGGGCATAGGAGGGGGTAAATCGCGTACAGTGGAATAGTCACCGCGTGTTAATAACTGTGACGTATGACATGAAGTTATGACGCGCGTTAATTGTGTTCAAGTGACCGTGAATGAAAGGTAAATTGCATGTCTGCATCCCATTCCGCAGTTATTAGCGCTATTGGTCGGGGCTTCGATGGCCTCGACGTGCCGGCCCTGGCACAAGAACTGGGCGCGGAGTTCATCCGCCTCGAAGACTTCGATGCTACCGTCAGCGCCGTCCTCGCTAACGCGCCTGCCGCCGAGAACATCGTGGCGCAGGGTACCGGCGATATCGCCTTCGATGCTGAGGTAGCTGCTGCCCTCGGCCTGCCGCTGGCCATCATTTCCGGTGCACCGCAGCGCACCGGCGAGCTTGCGCAACACAATGCGGAATCTCTGGGTGCCACCGTAGCCGGCATCTTCACCGACCTGGAAGCGGTCCCGGGCGCACTTGCCGCGCTTGGCGACGTCTCCCCGGTCATGTCCGCAGACCTCTTCCAGAAGCAGCTCATCGACCAGGCCCGCGCCGCCGGTTCCCACATCGTCCTGCCAGAGGGCGACGATGACCGCATCCTCGAGGCTGCCCACGTGGTGCTGCGCGATAAGGTTGCCAAGCTGACCATCCTGGGCAACGAGGCCGATATCAAGGCCCGCGCCGCAGAGCTCAAGCTCGACCTGGCTGGTGCCGAGATCATCAACCACCTCGAGTCCCCGCTGGCAGAGGAATTCGCCGCTGATTTTGCTGAGCTGCGCAAGAAGAAGGGCGTTACCCTCGAGCAGGCTCGCGAGACGATGCAGGACATCTCCTACTTCGCCACCATGATGGTGCACAAGGGCTTGGCCGATGGCATGGTCTCCGGCGCTGCTCACACCACCGCGCACACCATTAAGCCTTCCTTCCAGATCATCAAGACCAAGCCGAACGCTTCCGTGGTCTCCTCCATCTTCCTGATGGTCATGCGCGGCCGCCTGTGGGCCTTCGGTGACTGCGCCGTCAACCCGAACCCTACTGCCGAGCAGCTAGGCGAGATCGCTATCGTTTCCGCACAGACCGCCTCCCAGTTCGGCATCGACCCGCGTGTGGCCATGCTGTCCTACTCCTCCGGCACCTCCGGCTCCGGCCCGGACGTTGACCGTGCAGTGGCCGCCGTGGAGGCCGCCAAGAAGCTGGATTCCTCCGTCAAGGTGGATGGTCCGCTGCAGTTCGACGCCGCCTGCGATCCAGGCGTTGCGGCTAAGAAGATGCCGAATTCTGAGGTTGCCGGTCAGGCAAACGTCTTTGTCTTCCCGGATCTTGAGGCCGGCAATATTGGCTACAAGACCGCACAGCGCACCGGCGGCGCGCTCGCTGTAGGCCCTATCTTGCAGGGCCTGAACAAGCCGGTTAACGATCTGTCGCGTGGCGCGACCGTTCCGGACATCATCAACACCGTTGCAATCACCGCTATTCAGGCTGGAGAGAAATAAATGTCATACGTTCTGGTCCTTAACTCAGGTTCTTCCTCCGTTAAATTCCAGCTGGTCGATCCCGAGTCCAGCGCCACGGATACCCCGCTGGTCTCTGGCCTGGTCGAGCAGGTTGGCGAGCCCCTCGGCGCCGTCACCGTCAAGACCGGTGGCGAGAAGTACAAGGAAGAGCTGGAAATCCCTACTCACTCTTTCGGCCTTGAGCGCGCTTTTGCCATCATGAGCGAGCACAACGTTGGCCCGACCGACGTGGATGTTATCGCCGTTGGTCACCGTGTTGTTCACGGCGGCCGCCTCTTTTCCGAGCCACAGCTCATCGTGGACCAGATTGAGTCCATGATTGAAGACCTCATCCCGCTGGCTCCGCTGCACAACCCGGCCAACCTGGACGGCATCCGCGTGGCCCGCAAGATGCTGCCGGATATTCCGCACGTTGCCGTCTTCGATACCGCCTTCTTCAATACCCTGCCGCCGGCTGCCGCACTCTACGCCATCAATAATGAGGTGGCATCCAAGTACGATATCCGCCGCTACGGCTTCCACGGCACCTCTCACGAGTTCGTTTCCCAGCAGGTACCGGCCCTTTTGGGCCGCGACCCGATGCACACCCACCAGATCACTCTTCACCTGGGCAACGGTGCTTCTGCTGCAGCCATCCGTAATGGCCGCGCCATCGATACCTCGATGGGCCTGACCCCGTTGGCCGGTCTGGCTATGGGTACCCGTTCCGGTGACATTGACCCGGGCATCATCTTCCACCTCGTCCGCCAGGCGGGCATGAGCGTGGATGAGATTGACAACCTGCTCAACAAGCAGTCCGGTGTCAAGGGCATCTCTGGCGTTAACGACTTCCGTACGCTGCGCGAGCGCATCGACAACGAGGACCAGGATGCTTGGCTGGCTTATAACATCTACATCCACCAGCTGCGCCGCTTCATCGGTTCCTACATGATTGCCCTAGGCCGCGTGGACGCCATCACCTTTACCGCCGGTGTGGGCGAGAACGATACCGAGGTTCGCCAGGATTCCCTGTACAACCTGGATATGTACGGCATCCACTTTGATAAGGAGCGCAACCTGGTCCGTTCCGACCAGCCACGAATGATCTCCACCGAGGATTCCCCGGTCAAGGTCTTTGTCGTTCCGACCAACGAGGAGCTGGCTATCGCTCAGAAGTCCGCCGAAATCGCCGCAATGGCACGTGAGGCTGGCCTCTACAAGTAAAGATTCTCACGTCTAGCTAACGGCTGGACTTTGAACAACGGGGCGTGTGGTTTAAAAGACTGCGCGCCCCTTTTCTAGTTTTCCGTGCCCTGTTGGCTGGTAGCAGGAAGGCAGACTAAAAAGTGGTGACGGGGCGGACCTGGTTGGCTAGGTCAACGAGCGCGTAGCGGTGGCGGCTAAACGGTGCTTGGCGCGCGAGGGCGCGGAGTGTCTCGGAGAGACCTGTGCGCAGGCCGCGCTGGGTAAAGGCGTATTCGAAGAGATCGTTCGGTGAAGCGGCGCGGGAAAGATCGGCGTTGCGCAGGAAGTTCAGGCCAGCGGAAATGACGGCGATCTTGATCTGCAGGAAGCGCGGCTCGTTGGTGGGCACCTCTTCGAGGCGTCGGGCAGCGCGGCGAATGCGGGATTCGGAAAGGTCCTGGACGATGAGCTGGAGGATCGTCGTCAAGCGGGCCATGCGGTAGTGGCGCGACGCATTGGGAACCTTGTCGAGGACCACGACGGCTACCTCCACCTGGCCCTCGGAGCGCAGCTGGCGGGCGAGGCCAAAGGCGGAGGAGACGGTGGTGGGGTTGGTAGACCACACGATCCCGTAGAGGCGCATGGAGTTAAAACGCAGCGCGGCCGGATCCTGGGTGACGTGGTTCCAAATTTCGGGTTGGCCCTCAAAGGCGGAGTTGGGGAGATCAGCCAGGGTGGAGTGCATATTGGAGCATGCACGGGCCACGGTGGGGTCAATGAGAGAGGTATCGCTGTAATCGAGCTGTTGCAGAATGAGCTCGTTGATGGCGGCGATGGCGAGCTTGGGGGCCGCCTCGCCCGGCAGGAGGTCGAGGACGGTAGAGAAGTATCTTTGGGCGTCGCGGTAGTCATCGTGAAGCAACTCAGTAATGCCGGCGTACCACTGGAAGCGCCAGTCTTGGCCAAGGCGGTCTTCGATGGAGCTTAGCCACTGGCGGGCCTGGCCGGTATAGCCCAGGTCAATCATGGAGCGGACCACGCCTAGCGGGATTTCGGCGGAGTGTTCATACTCAGGGGTCTGCATGGCCTGGCGGAGGGTCTCCAGGGCTTCCTGTGGCTCGGCATAGGAAGCACCCTGGAGGAGGCCGGCGCCCACATCGTCGCGGTCCAGCAGCGGGGTGGGCAACGCAGAGACGACCTCGGGGGCGGTGATTTGGACGGTGCGATCGATGCCGTCGATAAGCTGGTCGGTGCGAAAGACCAGGTGTTTGGTGCCAAAAGTGGTACGTTGCGGCGAAAAAAGCGAGTGCTGGGACGGATATTGGAGGCCGTCGCGGATGGCAATGACCTCGCGCAGAACCCCGTAGAGCTGGGTGCGCAGCTCTTTGATGGAGGTAAAACGGCGCTTTGGGTCCGGGTCGGTGGCGCGCTGCAACAGGCGGTACAGCGAGAGGAAGCGGCGCAGCTCCGGCTCCTCGGTGGGGGTAGGAATGCCCGGCAGATAGACGCCGTCCTCAGTAGGCAGCTTGAGGCAGAGCGCAGCCAGTGTACGGCCGATGGTGTAGATATCGCTGGCGATGGAGGGCCCTTCGGTGGCTACCTCTGGGGCCTGGTAACCCTTGGTGCCGTAAATATAGCCAAAGGCGCCGATTCCGGAAACCGCTCCCAAATCAATGAGCTTGACCTGGTCCTCGGTGACGATGATGTTATCGGGCTTAAGGTCGTTGTAGACCACCCCGCGCGAATGCAGGTATTCCAGCGCAGGCAGGATTTCTAAGATATAGGCGATGGCGATATCAACCGGCAGGAGCTTATCGGGTTGCTTTTTGCGCCTGCTTCTTAGCGACGGCCCGCCAACGTACTCCATGACAATAAAGCCACCGGGTACTCGCTCGTCATCGATAAAGTTGAAAATCTTGACGATACCGGGGTGGGTAATATCCGCGAGAAACTCGCGTTCGGCCACCGCAGCGGCGGTTTCATCGGCCGACTTTTGGGCCTGCATACCTTTGAGAACCACCACTCTTCCCGAGACAAAGTGGTCATTGGCCAGGTAAATCCATCCCATGCCGCCGTGGGCGATAACGCCCAGGATTTCGTACTGGCCGGCCACCACGTCGCCGGGCTGCAGCTGCGGCGGCGGGATCTTTTTGCCGGAGGTTTTCTCGGCCGGATCGATCAGGGCATCGGTAGGTTCGGACGGGGTGATAAAGGGCAGCCGCACCATGCCATCGGCCACGCGGCGCTCGGTGCGGTGGGTGCCGCGGCGCTCACGGAAGGTATCGAGCGCGCGGCGGCGCGAGCGTTGCGAGGAATCCTCTTGGGCCTTCTGGGCGCGCTGCTGTTCGCGTTGGGCGCGGATATTATCCAGATCCGCCAGAAGGCTGGAGATGTGGTCTGGGTCGATGGAACCATCGCCATCTTCATCGTCGTCCGCGAACGGATCGAAAGCCACAGCAGCGGTGCCGGTTTCCTCCCCGGACTTCTCATCGGCGAAGGGGTCAAAGGCCACGGCCGCAGTGCCCTCTTCCTCTTCGTCCGCAAAGGGGTTGAAAGGAACGGCGGCGGTGGCGGGGCCATCGTCCAGCGCATCCGGCTCCTGCGCGGAATTGGCGGCATTGGTGGGCTGACGGAAGGCGCGTTGGGTATCGAGGTTCTCCGGTTCGATGTACTCGAGCTCGTCGTCGCTAAAATTCGGGTTATGGCTCATGGCTTAGCGTCCTCCTCGATGTACTTGCCGGCCGGCAGGGTGGGCTCTTCCAAGTAGGCGCCGAGCCACTCCTCAAAGATTGTGGACCACGTGCCGTCGCGGCGGATGCGCTCGAGCGTGGAATTTACTTGGCGCAGCAGCGGGCGGGTGTCATGTTGCTTGCTGGGGCGGCGCACGGCCACGCCGTAGTTTTCGGTCTCTAGCGGCTCGCCCACGATGGACGTATAGGAGTCTTGGGCGGCCATGCCGGAGAGCAGGGCATCATCGACGACGATGCCGTCGGCCTGGTTAAGCTGCAGGGCCATCAGGCAATCGCCCCAGGAACGGGTAACCAAGATATCGGATTTGGGGGCGTGCTCGCGGATGGTATCCAGTGCGGTGGACGCGCCTACGCCGCATAGGGTCTTACCGGCGGCGTCTTTCACGGACCTAATGCCGGAATTGGTGAGCACCAGCATGCGGGTTTGGGTTCTCATATAGGGAATGGAAAAGGCCACGTCGCGCTCGCGTTCAGGGCTAATGGTCATGGTGCGCACAATCATGTCCACCGCGCCGGTATTGAGGGCATCGACGCGGTCGGAGGATTCCACGAAGCGGAAGTCCACCTTATTGGGATCACCAAAGATATCGCGGGCAATCTCGCGGGCGATATCCACCTCGAAGCCGCGCACGTCGCCGGAGGCGGCATCGCGGTAGCTCATCAAGTTATTGGAACGATCCACGCCCACGATGAGGCGTCCGCGCTTGACGACGTCCGGCACCCGCTCCTTTGCTTTCTTATCATCCGGGCGGTAGCTGCCCTTGATTTCCTCATCAGAGGCGCGGTGAGCTGCGGTAGATCCGGCCTTTTCAATTTCCGCTCCTTCCGGCAGCGGCGGGCCTGGCCGGGAATCGAGGGCGTGCTCGGCGGGCGCCTCCAGCGGCGGGGTGGAGCGAACATCGCAAGAGGTTAGCGGCAGCGCGGCGCAGATGCAGGCGAGCGCGGCGAGGGCAAGGCGTGTGCGGCGCATTAGAGGTACTCCTGCAGTCGGGGACGGATGCCCAGCCACACGGCAATAATGGCGCACAAGGTCAGCAGGAACACGGCCGAGGACACCGCAGTCATGGCGGTCAGACCGCGCTCCAAGTAGCTGCGCATGGCGATGCGCGCCTGGCCGATGAGATCCGAAAGCTCCGCGTCGAGCTCGTCATAGGAACGCGCCGCGGTCATCTCTCCGTTCTTGGGCTCGGTGGCCGTGGCCTGGTAAATGGCCTCGTCATAGTCGCCGTCCTTGAGTGCACCCATGAGCTTGTCATGGGTGCCGCGCCACTGCTCGGCGGCAGCCCGGGCGCTGTGGATGAGTTCTGGGTCCGTGACCTCCACGTCTTCATCATTGAGCGCTTCTTCATAATCCTCCAGGGCTCCTTCGATGGAGTTGATGGAGCTGGAAAAGCGCACCATCGAATCCTCCTCGGAGGAGCGCAGCACCAGCGCCAGGGTCTCAGAGGTGCGCGCCTGCTGCGCTTCAATCCGCGAGGCCGTGAGTGAATCCCACGGGCGCGAGGCCGTCTCAAAGCCCTGGTGGCCGGTGGACCATGTAGCCAGGTTGGATAGCGCCACCCAGGAGATGGCCAAGAAAAGCAGCACGCTGGCCGTTAAGAAGCCGCGGTTAAAACGCCGGCGGGTCTGGCGCCACAGCCACCATTGGGCCACGGCTAGGAAAAAGAGCGCCGCCAAGAGGCCAGAGAGCGGCACCCACTGCGGCGAGGTGAGCTTTTGTTGTTGCTGATTCACCTTGGCGGTGGTCAGCTGGAATAGCTCGGAGGCAGCCGGCAGAATACGCTCGCGCATGAGCGCCGAGGCATTGGACATATAGGAATTGGCCACCGCATTGCCCGCCCGGTGATTGGCGCGGGCCTTTTCCACCATTGCGGTATAGACGGGCAGCTCGCGTTGGATAAAGGTCACCAGCTCGCGCACGCGACCATCTTCTTGGGTGGTGCCCAGCACGGATTCGGTAGCCGCCACTGAGGCGGCATCGATGGCCTCGTTATAGCTATCGCGGTTGCGCTCCGATTCCACGCCGGCCTGTACGAAGCCGGTGGTGGCCACGGTATCGGCCACTGAGAGCGAACTATAAAGGTGGTGTGCCGCGTTTGACATCGGCTCGGTGGTGGTCAGCAGCTCGTCTAGGTCGGAGTGGCGGGCGGCGGAAGATTGGGACATCGATAAGCCGGCGGCGCCTAGGGCTACGGTGAGAATGAGCGTGACCGTAAAAAGCTTGCCTGGGGTGGTGGAGGCGAAGTAGTAGAAGCGGCGCAGCAGGCGTGCCGGGCCCGCGAACCATTCCATGGCGCGGCTGCTGAGCCCGCTGAAGGCTGGGCCGGTGGGCGCGGTGACCTCATCGAGCCAGTGATCGCTCGGGTGAGCGTGCTCGTCATGCACGCTTTCTGCCCGGACTGCCTGCTCGGTCATTCACTCAGAATAGCGCCCGCAGTGTGCTGGGCGCCACCATATACCCGCGTGTGTGGCTAGGATAGGCAGCATGCATAACCCTCACAGTGGAGACGGCTGGGCGGCAGGCCCCGGCGGCATTCGCGTCTGGGGAAAATTTGGTGCCGCCGGCCTCTTCCTCGTCGCCGGGCGTAAGGTGCTCCTCCAGCACCGCGCCGCGTGGACCAATCACGGCGATACCTGGGGGATTCCGGGTGGCGCCCGCGATTTTACGGAGACGCCTACCCAGGCCGCGCTGCGTGAAACCCATGAAGAATGCGCGATTGCACCCCAGGACGTGGAGGTGCTCGATGCGCGAGTAACGGCCGGGCCCTATCCCGCGGCGGGGGATCTGCCGGGGGAGTGGACCTACACCACCGTTCTAGCGCGCACGCGCACCGGCGCACCGCTTCCTACTACAGCTAATGAAGAGTCCTATGAGCTGCGCTGGGTACCTTTTGAAGAGGTAGAAAGTCTCCCATTATTGGCCGCCTTCCGCCACGCCTTTCCCACCCTGCGGGAGAGCGTGGAGGCATTAAACAGGTAAAGTTGCCGGATTTATGGCACGCTAGTGCCATGATCGAAGTAGAAGGACTGACTAAACAATATAAGTCTGTCCGCGCCGTTGACGATCTCACCTTTCAGGTAAAACCCGGCATGGTCACCGGGTTCCTGGGCCCCAATGGCGCGGGCAAATCCACCACCATGCGCATGATCCTGGGCTTGGACACGCCCACGGCCGGCAGGGCGCGCATCAACGGCAAGCACTACCACGAGCTGAAGTATCCCCTGCGTGAGGTAGGCGCCTTGCTCGATGCCAAAGCGGTGCACCGCAACCGCAGCGCCGCCAACCACCTGAAATGGATTGCACAGTCCAACGGCATTTCTACTTCCCGCGTTGATGAGGTCTTGGGGCTGGTAGGGCTTTCCGACGTCGCCGGTAAGAAGGTCGGCGGCTTCTCCCTCGGCATGGGCCAGCGCCTGGGCCTCGCCGGTGCGCTGCTCGGAGACCCGGGCATCCTCATCCTGGACGAGCCGGTCAACGGCCTCGACCCAGAGGGCATCCGCTGGGTCCGCCAGCTCGTGCGCGCCCTAGCCGATGAAGGCCGCACCATTTTGATTTCCTCGCACCTGCTTTCGGAGATGTCTCAGACCGCCGATCACCTCGTGGTCATTGGTAAGGGCCGCCTGGTGGCGGACCAGCCCACCTATGACTTTGTGAAGGACCACTCGCAGTCCTCCGTGCTGGTGCGTTCCGACCATCTCGATGCCTTTAGCTCCGCGCTGCGTGCCGAGGGCATCGCCTTTACCGAGTCCACCGACGAGGAAGGCCGCCCCCGCCTGGTGATTTCCAACCAGACCACCGACTTCGTGGGCCAGCTGGCCTACTCCACCGGGGTGCCGCTTAATGAGCTCAGCCTCAAGCGCGCCTCCTTGGAGGATGCCTTCATGGAGCTTACTGGCGACGCCGTCCAGTACCACGGCTCCAGCGGCGCCCCCAACCCGGGCATCGCTGGCACCGCTGGCGCCGCCACTCCGTTCGCTCGACCCACCCAGCAGGAGGTTTAATTCGCCATGCTGAATACCTTGAAGTCCGAATGGACCAAGCTGCACACCACCCGCTCCTTCTGGTGGACCACCTTCATCTTCCTTTTCTTTGCCTGGGGTTGGGCCATCCTCAATGCTCGTTTGACTAAGCCGGCAGAAAATCCTGAAGAGGCAGCGATGGGCATGGGGGTTATCACCTCGGATGGCGCGGTGTCTTTCCTATTGTTCCTCGGCCTGCCCGTGCTCATGATCCAGGCCATCATGATCGTGACCACCGAGTACCGCTTTGGTACGCAGACCATTACGTTTATGGCTACCCCGCGCCGCTGGTCGGTGGCCTTGGTTAAGCTGCTCATGTACGCGGTTATCGCGGCCGCGCTGACCTTTATCGCCGTGGCAGGTGCTTACCTGCTTACCGAGCTTTTTGCCCACGATGAGGTAGCCGCGCAATTCCACCCTTGGGACGATGAGATGGGCCAAAAGCAGCTGTGGAAGTACCCCCTAGCCGCCGCGCTCCTTGTCCTCTTCGCACAAGGCCTAGGACTGCTGCTGCGCTCTACGGCCGGTGCCGTGGCTATCGGCCTCATCCTCTTCCTTGGCGTGGACAATCTCGTAGCCACCATCCCCAAGGTCGGCAGCAAGCTGGCGAACTTCATGCCGTTCAAGTCTTTCCAGTCGTGGCTGCTGGAAATGGAACCGGTTGATGCTCCGTGGAAGGAAAACTGGGGATTCTGCCTGGTATTTATTGCCTGGGCCGTTATCCTGTGGGGCCTCGGTGTCCTCTTGCTACAAAAGCGCGACGCCTAAGCGGCTCTAACGCACAGCACCGCCCCGGATGGCAGCTCATGGGCTGCCTGCCGGGGCGGTTACTTGTCTCCGCAACAGCTTTCCTTTGAGGCTGGTGGCTAAGCCTAGAAGTTTGTCTGGATTATCTGCGGGACGTTGTTAAGAAAGTGCCCTCTGTGCTGCGCGCACGAGTCGGGCGAGCGTGGCGGCGTCTAGCGCGTACTCGTAGTCTCCACCGCCCCCGTGGGCTTCGATGAACAAGGCGCACAGGTGCGTGTCCTGGGCTTCATGAACAATGTCCGTCACCGCTTCACCCACCAAAGCGCATCGTTGACATGCAATGTGTACACTGCCCAGCCTGAATGTGCAGTGTAAATGTTTAGATTAGAGTTATATGTACCCCTCATATAGGTTATTTTGAATACCTTTCGCGAGACGCGAAAATCGAGTCTGCGCATGTGCTCATCTGGCGTTTTAACGAATTATTTAGTTTTTAGATAAGGTTTCAAAACACACATCTATGGACTGTGTGCAACCGTAGCGATACCCTAACTCAGGCTGTCAATTATCTGGTGTTCAGCTGTTTTTAAATGCGGTGGTGTGAAAGGGCTACGGATGAAATTCGCTAAGAAGCTGACTGCAACTATTGCGGTATGTGCAAGTGTTACTTTTGCTGGTGCTGGTGTTTCAAGTGCCAAGGTTTTTTCACGGTCATTGGATTGGTGGTCGTATTGAAGAGGCGTATCACCGGCTTGGTGGGTGGAAGACTTTTGGTGACGCTACAACTGATGAGCGTGTAGCTAAAAATAATGGTCGGTTCCAGGTGTTTGCTAAGGATGCCTCCATTTACTGGCATGCCGGTGTTGATAATGGAATTGCTCACCAGGTGGGTGGGCGTATTCGCAATAAGTGGGGAGATCTTGGCTGGGAAGGCGCGGCCTTGGGATATCCCATTACTGATGAGTTGAAGACCCCTGATGGTAAGGGGCGGTTTAACCATTTCCAGGGCGGGTCTATCTACTGGTCGCCAGAGACTGATGCTCATCAAGTGTGGGGAGGAATTCGCGATAAATGGGCTCAGCAAGGCTGGGAGACCGGTGAGCTAGGATACCCAACCACTGATGAGTTGCTTACCCCAGAAAGACTGGGCGCTACAACCATTTTCAAGGCGGATCTATCTACTGGTCACAAGCTGGCGGGGTCCATAGTATTTCTGGCCCCATTCGGGATTTTTGGGGAAGTCAGGGATGGGAGCGTAGCTCTTTGAAGTTTCCCACATCGGAAAAATACGCTGCAGGCGGAGGCATAAAGCAGGATTTCCAGGGCGGATCTATTCAGTATTTTGAACCTACTGGCAAGGCCCTGGAGGCTTATGACAATCAGAATATTTCGAGTTACCGTCAGATTTATCCACTGTTTAACACCACCGACTTCAAGCGGTGGCATGCAGCCGGGGTTTATCGTGAAGTTATCCAAAACATGGATAAGTACTTTCCTCTCTCAGGGTGCCCTGACGAAATTACCGAGGGCTCCGTATGCACTTTTACAGGTGTGGGCGGAGCTAAAAGCAAAGTAACCGTAGAGCGTATCTCTGATGAAGGGTTTTCACTGGTTACTGCTAGTGATCATCCTGAAGGCGGCGGCAGAACACTAAACATCCGATTCGATGAAGTAGCTTCCCCCAATGCAGATGATGACGATGTTGTCTTCGACAACGACAGCGTAGAAAATTCCTACACCGGCTCTGACAAAACATGGGTTCGCCTCGTAGTCGAATCCTTTGGCCCGACACAGACCTCAAAGGTTCAAGGTCCTTTTAGCTCCGATCACATTGGTTCACAGGTATGGAGCAAGTTTGCCGGAACTGTGCGTTCAACCATTAATTCCTCTTCGACGACGTATATCCCGTTGTCGAAGTAACCACGGTGTTCAACTGCGTACCTAGATTCAAGGAGCCTATTGTGAATTCTTTTGTCCAACGCTTATCTATCGGAGTACTTACCTGCATAGTTTCTGCTGGTCTTGCTACCTCTCCCGCACTAGCGGAAACGCCTGTGAACACCACAGCAGGCGACGGTGGTCTCGTTCAAAAAGACTGTGCTACTGGGGCGGAGTACGTGCGTATTGATTCTTCAGAGCTGGAAAATTCTAAAGCGTGCTTTTTCCTTACAAAGCCCACAGGCTGGGTGGCCGTGAACATTACGGGATCGTATGGAGTTGTCAATCGCTTAAAAGTACCGGTTTCAGTGGCCTTTAAGTTGCCTGATGGTGATGTGTACTGGCAGCGAGTAGTGGAACCAGGAAAAATCCAAAGCATCGACGTTGGCAATAATCGTTCTACCGTTGTTGAAATGCAGGTCACCCCGGTAGCGACCTCAACCGGTGCTGGCACTGGCGACCTTAGCGTGGATACAGCCAACCCACACGTGATCAGTATGCGTTCTGCTGGCCGATATGCCGGCGGAAAAATACTGCGATTGTCTTGGGCCGGAGTAGAACTATCAAGCATAGATAGAAACTCAGGCTTTAATGATCGCCTCGACGCGTCTTTTAAAGTAGTCCCAGCCCGCGAGAGAGTGTCCGTTTCTTTGTGTGCGGGGGCTTGGTTTACAAGTAATCCGCGAATCGGTTGGGGTAAGCCACGGCTAG
>NZ_JASPGT010000060.1:0-383 GCF_030228885.1 Corynebacterium sp. MSK195
ACACCCCATTAGGATTCGGTTTCCCTACGGCTACCCCACACGGGTTAACCTCGCGACATGCCGCTGACTCGCAGGCTCATTCTTCAAAAGGCACGCCATCACACACAAACGGTGCTCTGACGGATTGTAAGCACATGGTTTCAGGAACTATTTCACTCCCCTCCCGGGGTACTTTTCACCATTCCCTCACGGTACTCATACACTATCGGTCACACTGAGTATTTAGGCTTACCGGGTGGTCCCGGCAGATTCACAGCAGATTCCACGAGCCCGCTGCTACTCGGGCAACCCAACAACCCACATGCCATTGTCTTCAACTACAGGACTCTCACCTTCTCCGGCAGGCCATTCCAAACCACTTCACCTAACAACAACACACGAGC
>NZ_JASPGT010000061.1:0-372 GCF_030228885.1 Corynebacterium sp. MSK195
GGTACTCCGAACAGTTCAAACGTGATGCTGTGGCCCTCTACGAAAACAATGAGGACCTCTCACTTCACGCGGCTTCAGCAGAGCTTGGAGTCAATCGTTCCTCACTTTATTCCTGGCTTAAGCAGTACGGCACCGGCAAGCGTGCTCGCACGAAGACCATGCGTGATGAAGCCCAGGCGACGACTGATTCTGAGCGGATCCGCCAGCTAGAAAAGGAAGTCTCTAAGCTTCGTGAAGAACGCGATATCCTGCGTAAGGCCGCGAAGTATTTTGCCGAAGAGACACGCTGGTAATCCGCTTCCAGTTTGTCTATGACCACCGAACCGAATACTCGGTCAAGCGGATGTGCCACGTGTTAAAGCTCAATCGCTC
>NZ_JASPGT010000062.1:0-370 GCF_030228885.1 Corynebacterium sp. MSK195
GAAGCCTTAAAGGGGCAATTTTCCATTCCGATCACGGCAGTGTGTACACCTCACAGGCATTTAGGGACCACTGCGCTCAGCTTGGTGTGCGTCAATCCATGGGAGCAGTGGGAACGAGTGCCGATAATGCCCTAGCAGAATCCTTTAACGCCACCTTAAAGCGTGAAGTACTGCGTGATAGGAAACTCTTTGAAAGTCCAATCAGCTGCCGCCAGGAAGTCTTCCGATGGTGCATGCGCTACAACACGCGCAGACGGCACTCCTGGTGCAACCTTCTAGCCCCCGATGACTTCGAGGCGCTTAATTCAGCTACACTGACCCAAGCAGCATAGCTAACCCCCGACGTGTCTACTTTCCGGGGGCCAGGCCC
>NZ_JASPGT010000063.1:0-345 GCF_030228885.1 Corynebacterium sp. MSK195
TTGCAAAGTTGGGGCAGTAGAAAGACCGGCGTGAAATAATCAGAGCCATGGGCATCTTCTCCGGTCGGCATTTCCCCCGTGACATCATCCTGTGGGCGGTGCGGTGGTACTGCCGCTACGGCGTGAGCTACCGCGACCTCGAAGAAATGATGACCGAGCGGGGTGTGCCAGTCGATCACACCACGATCTACCGCTGGGTGCAGAAATACGCCCCTGAGCTGGATAAGCACACTCGCTGGTACCGGCAGGTACCCGACTGGCAGGCCCAGTCCTGGCGGGTGGATGAGACCTATATCCGGGTCGGCGGCACGTGGTGCTATCTCTACCGGGCTATTACCGCCGGTG
>NZ_JASPGT010000064.1:0-341 GCF_030228885.1 Corynebacterium sp. MSK195
CTGTCAGCGGTGAATTTGCGGCCCACTAAATCTGGCATGACGCGGTGACCAGGCTTACGCCTGGTAGTGACACATCGGCGGCGCTTGGTAAAGCCTTTAAGCCCCATGGATTTCATGATGCGTGCGACCTTCTTGTGATTGATCGGGCCGAAATCCGTATCACTGTTGAGGCTCGCAGCGATGCGTTTAGCACCATAAAGCCCGTGCTCATCATCAAAAGTGGTCTTGATTTTTGCACCAATAAGGGCATCGGAACACATCTTTAACCTGCGTTTTTCGCGGGTTTGCACCCACTTATAAAACGAGGAGCGATTGAGCTTTAACACGTGGCACATCCGCTT
>NZ_JASPGT010000065.1:0-314 GCF_030228885.1 Corynebacterium sp. MSK195
CGGGTGCTCTACACCACCAACTCGATCGAATCGCTCAACGCCGAACTGCGTAAAGCTACCCGTAACCGGGGTCAATTTCCAAACGATACTGCCGCACTAAAGACACTGTGGCTGATGATCTGCAACATCGAAGACAAGCGCGCTGCCCAGCGAGCGAGGAAAGCAAAACGCGATATTGAATGCAACGGCTATATTGAAGGAGCGAAAGCAACTGGATGGAAACAAGCCATCAACCAACTAGCCGTGGCTTACCCCAACCGATTCGCGGATTACTTGTAAACCAAGCCCCCGCACACAAAGAAACGGACACTCTC
>NZ_JASPGT010000066.1:0-281 GCF_030228885.1 Corynebacterium sp. MSK195
AGATAGGCCAGACCTGGAAGCACTGTAAGGTGTGAAGGCTACTGGTACTAATTGACCACAACAAACACCAACACACTCGGTGTGACTCAACAAAAGAGTAAAGAGAAAAGAAACAGTCACTGTCGTGACCGCGTCCACTATGCAGTATCTGACACAACACCCACACACAGTGGGCACTAAGAAGGGTTTGTACTAATGCTTCGAATGTTTGTCGGTGGTCAATAGCTGCAGGGAAACGCCCGGTCCCATTCCGAACCCGGAAGCTAAGCCTGCACACGCTG
>NZ_JASPGT010000067.1:0-280 GCF_030228885.1 Corynebacterium sp. MSK195
GTCACGCAGCGCGTAAATCTTCTTATCCGCAGGTGCCAGACCCGCACCGGCTGCTGCGACGACCGCGCCGGAATCCTCCAGGATCTGCATCAAGCGGTCATTCGGAACATCAGCCTGCCAGCCAGGAATGGATTCCAGCTTGTCCAGGGTGCCGCCGGTGTGGCCGAGGCCGCGGCCGGACAGCTGCGGGACGGCCACGCCGTAGGAGGACACCAGTGGGCCCAGCGGCAGCGTGATCTTGTCACCGACACCACCGGTGGAGTGCTTGTCCGTGGTGGGC
>NZ_JASPGT010000068.1:0-271 GCF_030228885.1 Corynebacterium sp. MSK195
TGATGGTACTGCAACCGGGAGGTTGTGGGAGAGTAAGTCACCGCCGACACCAAACAACAAAACACAACAAAATACAGCAAGTATAAAGCCGTGGAAGACAACGCGCACCACCGAGTGCCGAGGTCTTCTACGGCTTTAATCGTCGTTTCACCGCGATTGTCCGTGAAGCCAGCTTGCGGGCTATTCCGAATGATGTGAAGCGTCCTGGGTTTAGTTCCGCTTCTTTTACGGCCCTGTGTTGATGGGCTGGGTGAGATAGTACTCGGTTTCT
>NZ_JASPGT010000069.1:0-263 GCF_030228885.1 Corynebacterium sp. MSK195
CAGAGCTCGACGACATGATTATCTCGCTCTACGCCGGTGGGATGACCGTGCGCGATATTCAGCACCATCTCGCAACCACCCTTGGGGTGGATATGAGCCCGGATACGATCAGCACCATTACCGATGCGGTCTTGGACGAAGTCATGATCTGGCAAAACCGCCAGCTCGACGAGTTTTACCCGGTGCTCTTCCTCGACGCGCTACGCGTCAAGATCCGTGACGGCCACCGCGTGGTCAACAAGGCTTGCTACATGGCGGTTGGT
>NZ_JASPGT010000006.1:0-155902 GCF_030228885.1 Corynebacterium sp. MSK195
CAATCAACACACAACCATGCACACAAAAAATAAAAAGTACATTGGCACACTATTGAGTTCTCAAACATCATCCGCACACCACAAAAAATTAACTTTCCGTTAACCTCTCGTTGGCGGCTCGTACAAACTTACTCAACTCATTGAACTCTGTCAAATCATCGTACCAAGCCCGTACAAAATTCGCAAAGAAGTAACCTCCCGGCTACCTCGCGGCGACTCGGATTAATGTAGTCCACCACAACCACACAACACAAACCCGCAGGACAACCCAGGTTCTTCTAGTGATAGCAAGCAATCTTTCCGTCTGGACCATCGATGACTCGGACCGGGGTGTTGAAGATGGACGTCAAAATGTCATCGCGAATGATGTCATCCACTGATCCAAATTCAACGATGCGGCCTTCTTTGCACGCACAGATGTAGTCGGCATACCGGGCTGCGAAGTTTATGTCATGCAGCACCACAACAATGGTCCGCCCAAGAGATTGCGCAGCGTCTTTGAGATGTCGCATCATCTCTACAGAATGAGCAATATCCAGATTGTTGAGCGGCTCGTCTAATAGGACGTATTCCGTCTCTTGGCACAGGACCATCGCTACATACGCACGCTGACGTTGGCCTCCTGAAAGCTCATCAAGATACCGGTGCTGCAATTCTTCTAGGTGGAAGAAAGCTATGTATGTGGAAATTACTTCCTCGTCATGCGGCGTTAGTCGACCTTTGGTGTAGGGAAAGCGGCCAAAGCCAATCAATTGCCGCACAGTCAGCTTGGTGACGAAGTGATTTTCTTGCCGCAGAATGGACACCACTTTTGCTAACTCCGCGGATTTCGTGGATTGGACGTCCTGTCCGGCGACTTCGATCGTGCCCTCGTCCATGGCCAATAGACGGCCAATCATGGTGAGCATGGTGGATTTGCCAGCTCCATTGGGGCCAATCAAGGCGGTAATTCCGCCTTTCGGGATCCGCAGGTTGAGCGGACCAATAGCCACTTCCCCAGAGTAGCGTTTGGATACGTTCTTTACTTCGATCACAGTCGCCCCTTTCGCAAGATGATAAAGAGAAATGCACAGCCGCCCACGAGCTCAATGATGATGGACACCACGCCTTGAGCGTCGAACACGTGCCGCATAAGGAAGTAGGCGGCGGTAAGCAGCAAGAAAGCCAGGCCAATGGCCATCGGGAAAATGAAACGGTGGTCATAGGTATCGGTGAACTGATAAGCCAACGTGGCAACCAAAAATCCCAGGAAGGTCATGGGTCCTACCAAGGCGGTTGTCGTGGCCATCAAGAGGGACACCAAAATCAAGGTATAGATTGCATGGCCTTTGTGGTTTACTCCCAAATTCGTACTGACATCGTTGCCTAGGGAAATCGCGTTCAAGGTACGCGCATTGAGTAGCAAGAGCGTTGCCACGATCGCAACGATGGGAATGACGATGGGATAGTAGTCTGATTCCGCGTTGTTGATGGAGCCGAATAGGCGCGCGGTGAGCACGTCAAACTCGCTCGGCGTAAGAATTCGCTGCATAAACGTAGATAGGGAGCCCAAGCCTCCACCGATAACCACACCGACCAGCAGCATGGCGTGCATATTGTGCGTGTTATTGGTCAGTAGCCACGAGTACAGCACCAAGGACAGCCCCACCATGAGCGCCATTTGGAATAGGAATGTGGGGAGTGTGCGGGCGTCGTTAAGCCCTGCTGCTCCAAGGAAGAAGATGGTCGCAGTATTGATCGCTACATACAATGACTCAAAGCCCATGATGGATGGGGTAAGAATCCGGTTATTCGTCACAGTGTGAAAAGCCACCGTAGCCATCGCCTGGCACACCGCCACAATTGCCATAGCGATGAGCGCGTCCGCACGGCGCTGCGCAATGAGCCAGAATTTGCGCGATCCGAACTGCATCGGATTGTCGTATGCCAACCAGGCGAAGGCAAAGGCCAAGGCCAGCGCCCATACGCAGGCTAGAGTGAGCCAATACCTTTTCCGCGAAAGCTTAGCGTGCACGAGTGGACCTCACGATCATCACGATGAAAACAGCTGCACCCAGCACCCCAAGAATCACTGAAACTGGCATCTCAAACGGTGCGATAATGATGCGGCCTACTAAGTCGCACACGGTCACGATGCCTATGCCCAAGAGGCAGACCCACGGCAGGTTAGAGCGCAGGTCATCCCCACGCACCATCGACACCGCATTAGGCACGATGAGCCCCAAGAATGGCAAAGAGCCAACGACGACAGTGACAACACCGGTGGCCACGGCAATCAAGCTCGTGCCCAGCAAGAGCATGCGGTTGTAGTTGAGCCCAATGTTGGTGGCGATATCTTCACCCAAGCCAATAACCGTAAGCCGGTCGGCATAAATAAATACGGCGGCAAGGACCACTAACACCAGCCAGAGAACTTCATATTGCCCCTTGTACACAGAGGTAAAAGAGCCCATAAACCAAATTCCCAGCTGCTGCAGCATATCGGCCTGCAGGGCAAAGAAGCTGGAGACTGCAGAAATCACAGCTCCCACCATGATGCCGACGATGGGCACGATGAGCGAGGAGCGCAAGGTCACGCGGCGCAGAAAGAGGAAGAACACAATGGTGCCGATGAAAGAAAAGGCTACGGCTCCCATCATCTTGACCAGAATTGACGCGGTCGGAGCGATCCACAAGACGAAGAGCAGGCCAAGGCCCGCCCACTCAGTGGTTCCCGTGGTAGAAGGTTCTACAAAGCGATTCTGGGTCAACAATTGCATGACCAGCCCGCTCATGGCCATTGCGGCACCAGCGAGAACGAGCGCTATGGTTCGCGGAAGCCGAGTGATGCCGAACATGGCTGCACCGTCCTCGGCGCCGAAGACGTCGTACTGCCCCAATAACAAGGAGGCAGCGAGCAGGGCACAAACACTCAGCACTGCAAGGCCGAGCTTCCAATCCCACAGCGTAGGACGCGTGGTAGTTTCCATCTTTCTCCTCTAGCAGACAAAGGCCGGAGGGCCCCTCCCCTCCGGCCTTGGCGTGCGCGCTGGCTAATTCTTTTCGAAGGCCTCCGCCATCGCGTTCAGCGTTTCCGTGTAGGTGATGATGTTTTCGTTGGTGTAGGTGTCCTGCGGAGCGGTAACGATGTGGCCTTCTTTGACCGCGGTCACGTTCTTCAGCGCGGAGGAGTCTTCTACAAGCTTTTGACCTAGGGTATATCCTTCTTCATCCTTGGCTATGGCGCCATCGCGATCCATGACGAGGATATAGTCCGGGTTGGATTTGGCGATCGCCTCCACCGAAATATCGTCACCCTCGTGGTCATCGCTGGCATTGTCTACCTCGAGCGCTGGGGTCATACCGATTAGATCAAAGAGTGGCCCATAGAAGCGTCCCTTACCTGGGGCAATGTAGTTAATCTCCCCGCCAGAGGTATTTACTGCCATGATCTTCTTGTTCGGATCATAGGCCTTTTTGGCGCGTTCCAAGGCAGCATTGAAGTCATCGACCAGGGCTTTGGCGTCCTCCTCGTGTCCAAAAACTTTGCCCATCGCCTCTGTCTGGCGGATTAGCTCTTTCGCCATATCCTCGCCGTCCCGTGGGGTGAAGTCCACCACTGGGGTTCCATCAACGAGGGATTCCAGATCATCTTGATACTGGCTGAAGCGCTGACCGTTAACCACAATATCTGGCTCTGCAGCCACCAATGCTTCCAAGTCTGGTTCGCGGTGGGAGCCTAGGTTGGCCTCGACGCTGTCCTCATTGATGCCTTTGGAAAGGGTATCCGGCACCAAATCGAGAGGAGCAGCCACGATATTGACACCCCAATCTGACAGAATCTCGAAGGCACGGTTATCAGTTACAGCTACGCGCTCATACGGAGGATGAAGTTCCTGTTCCCCGTTATTGTCCTGCAACGTGAGCGCGCTTGCCGACGCCCCCTTTTCCTCCTCCACTGCTCCATCTTCTGCGGGACTGCAGGCAGTCACTGCCAAAGAAGCGGCGATAACCGCAGCAACAAGGGAGCGTTGAATATTCTTCACGATGAATTCCTTTTGAACGGAGAAACAAATACCCGCCTAACTTAACTTAGGTTCCCCTTAATTATCAATGGTTAGGTTCACCTTACCCCCAACAAAACGGCAAAAAGGCTGATGCGGACGAGGCTAAAACGAGAAAAAGACCCCCGATTTCTCGGGGGCCTATCGGTGGAGCTGCCGGGAATTGAACCCGGGTCCTTCGTCACCTTGCCAGGGCTTCTCCGTGCGCAGTCCGCACAGAATCTCTGCTCGGCCCTCCGGATCGGGCGAACACGTCCGGATGATGGGCCCAGTCACCAGTAAGAGTCCCGACTGGCCCTGATGACCCGGCCAGCCGGCTAGTTCCTTAGTCGATGCCAGGTTCTAGGTCAGGAACGAAACCTAGGCTGACAGACACGCGTCGCTGTAATTAGGCAGCGAGGGCGTAGTCACGCTGAGAGTTCTTCTCTGCGTTTATTGGTTGCTACGACGCTTATACGGTGGTCGTTAGCCTGCACCGGCACGCTTCCCCTGGCGCAGTGCACGAAGTCGAAACCAAATCAACCCCATGCTGTAGGGACGGGATAGTGCATCTTCCCTACGGTTCGTTCAACACTACCCCACCCGCTTTTATTTCCTCAAGTGCTCCTCTAACCACTCCTTGAGGACGACCGCATGGTTGACCGTGCGGTTGGCGGCGGCGAAGAGGAGGGTGGCGTCGGAAAGCGCACGCAATTGGGCAAGCTCGTCGGAATCGTTGTCATCGAGCTCAGCCTTGTAGCGGCAGGCAAACTCGTCGAAGCTATCCTCGTCGTGGTTCCACCACTTGCGCAGCTCGGGGCTCGGCGTGACGTCCTTGAACCACTCGTCGTAGGCCACGTCACTCTTGGCGACACCCCGGGGCCACATCCGATCCACCAGCACCCCAGTGCCATGGACGGTGTCCTCGCCCTTGACTACGTCATGAACCTTTGCCGTCTTAAACATTGATTCCCTTCACGCGGCGGCCGAGCTCGCGGGAAATTTCGCGGTCTTGGTCGCGACGCTTAATATCCTCGCGCTTGTCATAGTCCTGCTTACCTTGGGCCAGCGCGAGCGAAAGCTTGGCGTAGCCATTCTTGAGGTAGACCTTGAGCGGGACCAAGGTCTTATTGCCGTTGCGCACCTGACCGTAGAGCTTGTCGATTTCGCGGCGGTGCAGCAAAAGCTTGCGGGTGCGCCGCGGGCTGTGATTCGTCCACGAGCCCATGGAGTATTCCGGAATGTGCAGGTTACGCAGGTACACCTCGCCATCGTCGATGGTGGCGAAGGCATCATTGAGCGAGATTTTGCCCTCCCGCAGGGATTTGATCTCGGTGCCGAGCAGGACGATGCCACACTCGATTTCCTCGAGGATCTTGTAATCATGCCGGGCCCGGCGGTTGGTAGCGAGCGTTGCTTCGCCGGACGCCGCCTTCTTATTCTTCTTGCCCTTCTTAGCCATAATTATGGCAGTGTAGTGCCCTTTTGGCTGCCCCAGCAAACGGGCTATTTGCGCACATAGGACCGCAGGGTGATATGTGCCGTGACGGCGGTGACCACCAACGCCAGCAAGCCCACGAGAGGCAGGGCAATCCAGAGGTCGCCGGATTTCATGGGGGCAAGCAGCTGGGATTCATACAGGCCTTGCAGGGATGGGTCCACCACTTGGGATTTGCCCAGGAAGATTCCGGCACCACCCAAGACCACGCCGATGAGCGAGGCCAGCACGGCTTCCACCACGAACGGCGCCTGCGTCATCCACCGGCTCGCGCCCACCATGCGCATGATCTCCGTTTCGCGAGTGCGGTGGAATGCGGCAATTTGCACCATATTAGCCACCAAGAAGATGGCCGCCACAGACATCACGATGGCCAGGATGAAGGTGGCATTGCGAATGGAGTCGAGGTTGCTAGCGGCATTGCGCACCTCTTGCTGCTGGTCGACGACATCCTCTACCGCCGGATTATCCCTAATCGCATCGATCGCAGAAGCGTCTTCTGGATCCTTCAGGCGCACGTGGAACGCTGCCGGCAGTGCGTCGGGCGAGGTTTGTTCCACCATGATGGGATCGGTGTCTTGGAAAAGCTCCTTGAACCGCTCATAGGATTCCGCGCGGTTGCGGTACTCCACGGACTCGACGGAATCATCCGCGTCGAGCTGCTTCTTGAGATCCGCGCAGGCAGGAGCTGCGCAATCCGGGTCGCCGGCGGAAATGTCCTCGTTGAGCTGGACCATGACCTCAACGCGGTCGAGATAGATCTCCTTCGTGTCCTTGGTCAGGTTGGTCACCATGATGCCGGCGACAACGAGGCCTACGGCAATAGCGGTGGTGATGATCATGGCGATGGTCATGGTCAGGTTGCGGCCAAGACCCTTGGTGGCCTCGCGGAAAATAAAACCTAGCTTCATGCTTCCCCCTCGTACATCGCCTCGTGCTCATCGCGCACGAGGACTCCATTGCGCAGCTCCAGCACACGCCTGCGTGCCCTATTGACGGCGCGAGCGTTGTGGGTGGACATGACCACGGTGGTGCCACGGCGGTTGATGCCCAGCAGCAAGTCCATGATCTCGTCGGCGGTGGAAGGATCGAGGTTGCCCGTGGGTTCGTCGGCAAGCAGCAGCTTCGGCCGATTGACCACCGCGCGGGCAATGGCCACGCGCTGCTGCTCGCCACCGGAGAGCTCATGCGGATAAGCATCGCGGCGATCCTCTAGGCCCACCAGGTCCAAGACCTGCGGGACCGAGGTGGAGATGCGGTACTTACTCTTGCCAATAACCTCGAGCGCAAAGGCCACGTTTTGATATACCGTCAGCTTGGGAAGCAGGCGGAAGTCCTGGAATACATAGCCAATGGACTGGCGCAGCGCGTTGATCTGCTTGCCTGAAAGCTCATTGACGTGGAAATCATCGAAATAAATATCGCCCTTGGTCACGTTGCTATAGCGCACCATAAGCTCCAGGAAGGTGGACTTACCGGAGCCGGACGGACCAATAAGGAAGGCGAATTCGCCATCCGCAATCTCGAAGGACACCCCGTCGAGCGCTGGGCGAGACTCGGCGGAGTAAGCCTTAGTCACGTTGTCGAATCTAATCACGCGAATCACTGTAGCAACTAAAGTTGACACCACGCTGTGAACTGTATTTAAGTAATGTGGTCTAAGACACTAATTTGTTCCGACCCAATCGACAGAAAGTGCCGATACAATGGCCGAAACCGAAACTAAAGAAAAACCACGTTCTGCAAGCGGCTTCCTGGGCACTGTAGAAAAGATTGGCAATAAGCTACCGGATCCATTCTGGCTCTTCGTCATCCTCGCAGCCATCGTCGCTGTGACCTCTTGGCTAGGACACCTCATCGGCATGACCGCAGAGGATCCCAAAACCGGCGAAACCATCGAAGTGGAATCCCTGCTGACCACCGAGAATATCTCGCGCATGGTTACTGATGCAGTGGAGAACTTCACCAGCTTCCCACCGCTCGGCGTCATCCTTGCCGTGATGCTCGGCGTGGCCGTGGCGGAGCAGTCTGGACTGCTTTCCGCGTTGGTGCGCGCGATGGTGACCAAGGTCAGCGCCAAGATGCTGACCTTCGTGGTGGCGCTGGCCGGTGTGACCGGCTCTGTGGCCTCTGATGCCATCTACGTCATCCTGATCCCGCTGGGCGCAATGGCCTTCCACGCCGTGGGCCGCTCCCCCATCGTGGGCGCGATGGTGGCCTTCGCAGCATCGTCTGCCGGCTTCAATGCCTCGCTGATTCTCAATATCACCGACCTCCTGCTGGCGGGAATTTCTACCCCGGCCGCACAGTTTGTGGACCCAGAATATGAGGTCAGCCCGCTGGCCAATATCTTCTTTGTCATCCCTTCCGCCGTGGTGCTCTCGCTCATCATTACCGCGGTCACGGAATTCCTCATGGTCAAAAAGGCCCGCGAGCTCGTGGACCACGACCACATTAATTATGAAGAGGTATCTTTCTCCAAGGCCGCCGGTGGTGCCACCGCGGACACAGAAGAGGATGAGGAGTACGACTTCACCGATGATGAAGAGGCAATGCGCATCAAGCCCAACGAGCAGCGTGGCCTGATCGCTTCCGGCATCGCGCTCGTGCTCTTCCTTGCCGCCTTCTTTGCCTTGCTATTTATTCCCGGCTCCCCGCTGGCGAGCCAAGGGGATAGCTTCATGGAATCGCCTCTGATTAGCGCCATCGCGGTGCCGATTGCCCTGGCTTTCTTGGTATGCGGCATTGTCTACGGCTTGGCAGCTGGCACCGTGAAGTCAGCTGCTGATGTGCCGGAGTTTATGGCCAAGGGCATCGAGACCCTCGTTCCCATGCTGGTCCTCTTCTTCGCCGTCGCCCAGTTCCTCGCCTGGTTCGAGTGGTCCAACCTCGGCGTATGGACCGCCATCAAGGGCTCCGAGCTGCTCCAGCACTGGTCCCTGCCGCCGCTAGTCATGTTTGCGGCATTGGTGGCCATGGTTGCACTGCTCAACCTCTTCATCACCTCCGGTTCCGCCCAGTGGGCCCTGATGGCCCCGGTCATCGTGCCGATGATGATGTATGTGGGCGTCTCACCGGAGGTCTCCCAGATGCTCTTCCGTATCGGTGACTCTCCGACGAATATCATCACCCCAATGTCGCCCTATTTCGCCTTGGCGTTGACCTTCCTGCAGCGCTATTACAAGCCAGCAGGCGTGGGTACTTTGATGTCACTGGCGCTGCCCTATTCCCTCTGCATGCTCGTGGGTTGGTTCATCTTCTTCGTCATCTGGTATCTCATCGGCATCCCGCTGGGACCGGGCGCGCCGATGGACTACGCGGGTTAGGTCCATATAGATCAGGCCGAACTGAGGAATTTCTCCCCTCAGTTCGGCCTTTTCGCGTTCAATTCAGCCCGATCAGTCTGGACCTAATCTTGGACTTCTTGTTGCTGCATGCGCCAGCGGATACCGGATTCAAGAAAGCCATCGATATCGCCATCGAGCACCTTGGAGGGATCGCCCACCTCAAAATTGGTGCGCAGGTCTTTAACCATCTGATACGGGTGCAGCACGTAGGAGCGCATCTGGTTGCCCCAGGAGGCGTTACCTCCGGCACCCAAAGCATCGAGCTCAGCTTGTTCCTCCTGACGCTTGCGCTCCAGTAGCTTTGCCTGCAGCACGCGCATGGCCGAAGCTTTATTTTGAATCTGCGACTTTTCGTTCTGGCAGGTCACCACAATGCCGGTGGGAATGTGAGTCAGGCGCACCGCCGAGTCGGTGGTATTGACGGACTGGCCGCCCGGACCAGAAGAACGATAGACATCGACGCGCACCTCTGAATCCGGCACCTCAATCGAGTCAGTCTGCTCCACCACCGGAAGCACCTCTACCTCGGCGAAGGAGGTCTGGCGCCGCCCTTGATTATCAAAGGGCGAGATGCGCACCAGGCGGTGCGCTCCCTGCTCCACGGAAAGCTGGCCGTACATGTATTCACCGTGGACGACAAAGGTCGCGGACTTGATGCCGGCCTCCTCTGCATAGGAAATGTCATAGACGTCAACCTTGTGGCCGTGCTTTTCTGCCCAGCGCGTGTACATGCGCATGAGCATCTCAGCCCAGTCGGCCGCGTCCACACCGCCGGCGCCGGAGCGGATATTGATAACCGCCTCACGCGGGTCATATTCACCAGAAAGCATGGTGGTGACCTCCAGCGCTTCGATGGCCGACTCCAGGGAACCAAGCTCATCATCCGCCAAGGAGGTATCGCCCTCTTCTTCCGCGAGTTCGTACATCACGGGCATATCCTCTAAGCGCCCGCGCAGCGATTCCAGCTTGCGGACCTTAGCCTGCGCTGCGGAAAGCTCGGAGGTGACTTGTTGCGCGTGGGCGGGGTCGTCCCACAAGGACGGGTCTCCGGCCTGGGCCTCTAGTTCCCGAGTGCGGGCAGCCAAAGCCTCCGGGTCCATAACCTTCTCAATGGTGGTCAGGGTGGTTTCCAATTGCTTGAGCCGTGCTGTTACTTCGGGACGCATAGGCCCCTATCCTACCCACCCGGACTGCATAATTAGCCATCGGCCGCGTTTAGGGTGACAATGGTGGGCATGGATCAAAAGCCGAGCTTGCAGGAGATGATCGACGCGGTCATCAAGACCTTCATTGTCGCGCACGCGGATGACGGGGATGCGCACCTAGCGCAGGCCCTTGTCTATAACGCCGGCCGCCTGGCCTGGCGCTTGCGCGAGATGGGCGTCGACGTAGAGCACAAGACTTCTATCTCGGATGTTGTTACGGATGCGGACAGGGCGGCCGAGCGCTTCGTTGCGGGCGTGCTCGAGGCCGTACGCCCAGAAGACGGCATCCTCGGCGAAGAGGGTGCGGCCCGCGAGTCCCAGTCCGGCCGCACCTGGGTCATTGACCCGGTCGATGGCACCTACAACTTCTCTTCCGGCTCCGATTATTGGTGCTCTGCCCTCGCGCTTACCGACGCCACGGGGATCATCCTCGGCGCCGTCCACCGCCCCGCCATGGGCTATACCTGGTTCGGCGGCCGGGACTACCCCACTTCCCTCGACGGGAAAGAAGTGGCACGTCTGGAGGAAAAGCCGGCCGAGCAGATTTCGCTATCCACGTATCTGCACCCAACCTCGCTGGTGGATGCGGATATCCGCGGGACATGGCAGCGCGTGGCGGAAAACTTTGCTACAGTCCGTATGCTCGGTGCCGGTTCTGTCGATCTGTCCTCCGTGGCCGATGGCACATGGGGCGCATGGATGCAGCATTCGGTGGCGGATTGGGATTGGTTCCCCGGCAAAGCCCTCGTGGAGGCGGCCGGCGGTGCTGCCCGCAAGGTAGAAGCCGGCGGCGTCGAATGGTGCCTCGCTGGAAATAAACAGGTAGTGGATCAGATGGAGGATTGGCTCCGTGGGTAAGTTCAAAGAAGACTTGGGCCTCGCGCTCGAGCTGGCGGGCCATGCCGATGTAGTGACCATGCATCGTTTCGAGGCCTCGGACCTTTCCGTCAAGGAAAAGCCAGATATGTCTCCCGTATCGGATGCGGATCTCACCTGTGAGAAGCATATCCGCGAATCCCTCAAGCGCTCCCGCCCGCGCGATGAAGTGCTGGGTGAGGAATATGGCGGCGAGGCCTGCTATAAGGGCCGCCAGTGGGTCATCGATCCCATCGACGGCACCAAGAACTTCGTGCGTGGCGTCCCCGTATGGGCCACGCTCATCTCCCTTTTGGAAGATGGCGAACCGGTAGTCTCGGTAGTTTCCGCACCCGCCCTGCGCCGCCGTTGGTACGCAGCCAAGGGCGCTGGTGCCTTCCGCGTTTTCGGCGGCGAGCCGAAGCGCTTGAGCGTATCCCACGTGGAAAAGCTTGCCGATTCTTCGCTGGCCATGAGCTCGCTGACCGGTTGGGCCGAACGCGGCCTGCGCGATCAGTTCCTCGCGCTCACGGACAAGACCTGGCGCCTGCGCGGCTATGGTGATTTCTGGTCCTATTGCCTCGTGGCCGAAGGCGCGGTAGACATCGCCGCCGAACCCGAGGTGTCCTTGTGGGACCTCGCTGCGCCCTCCCTCATCGTGACCGAGGCCGGCGGCACGTTCACGGATCTGGACGGAAACCCCGGCCCCCACGGCGGATCCGGCGTCGCTTCCAACGGCCTGCTCCACAAGCACGCCCTAGCGGCACTGCAACGCTAGGGATTTCTCTGCAGCTGGAGCAGGACTGGACCGCGGTGCTTCGCCGCCGCTCCGGAACACCCACCCGCCTGCGCGCAACTCCCGCAGCCACCGCTAGGGCACGCGGTGAGCGATTCGCACACTAGCTCCTTACTGCGCTCGAGATGGGCAAGGATCACTGCAACGGTCCCCTGCCCCAGTCCGGTAGTTTTCGCGATCTCGGCAGGATTGGTATTTCCCCGCCTAATCGCCTCCTTCACCTTCTCCGTCGGGCTCATAGGAAAACCTTGAGAACTTGGAATACACCCACCGCGAGGATCCAGGCGGTGGCGAGCTGGAGGGCAAAACCGATAAGCGTCCACTTCCAACCTATTTCTCGCCGCTGTGCGGCCACCGTGGCCACGCACGGGGTATAGGCCAGAAGGAAGACCATATACGCCCACACCGCAGCCAGCCCGTGCCCACCTGAGGCCGCATCGAAGTCGGCGCGAATATGGCTAGCCAACGGGGATTCGGCCTGCGCTTCAGGGGCATCATCGGTGACGTCTTCTACCGCATACGTCTGAGCCCAAGTGGAAATGAGCGTCTCCTTCGCCACGAACCCGGTGACAAGCGGCCCGGTGAGGGACCAAGAATCAAACCCAGCAGGTGCAAAGACCGGGGACATCGCTTTAGACACCGCACCGTAGGCGGAATCTTGCGGCGGTACCGCCTCTTCGTTGAAGGAGTGCCCACCAGTGACCGGAATAGACATCAACAACCAGATGACCACGACCGTAGCCACAATGATGCCTCCGGCGGTGTGCAAAAATCCTTTGAGTCTTACCCACATGACCGACACGGTGAGTTTCAACGTAGGCAACTGATAAGCCGGAAGGTCGATAACGAGGGCTTCGGACGGCATGGCCCGCCATACCGTGCGGCGCAAGGCGAGGCCTACCAACACCACGAGGGCGATAGACAGCAGGTACATCGCGAATACCGCAGAACCAGCATGACCGGGGAAAAACACCTGCGCCAGCATCATGAACACGATGAGTCGCGCCGAACAGGAGGTGAAGGGGATAAGCAGGCAGGTGAGGATGCGATGGCGGACGTCGCCAAGCACGCGCGTTGCCGAGATCGCCGGCACATTGCAGCCATAGCCCACCACGATGGGGATAAAGGCCTTGCCCGGCAGGCCAATGGCGCGCATAACGCGGTCAGTGACCACCGCCGCGCGCGCCATATAACCGGAATCCTCCAGCACGGCTAGACACAGGAACATCAGGGCCAACAGCGGCGCGAAGGTCAGCACCATGCCCACACCACCGATGAGCCCATCTACCAGCAGGCCCGTTACCAGCCAATGGTCTGGGAGGATGCTGCGCGCTGCATCGGATACAGGGCCGGTAATGAACGCCTCCAATCCGTCCTGCAGCGGCCCCGCAACCGTAGTGGTGATAAAGAAGACCGCCCACATCACCGCCAGAAATAGAATCGGGCCGAGCACTGGGTGCAGCACCACGCGGTCCACGCGCTGGCTAAGTGGCTCCCCCACATTTTCATGGCTGACTGCAACTTTCTCGGCCGCATCCAAATCCGCAAAGCGTTGGTCCACATCGGCGTTGGGCCGGATAGTCTGTGGCTCCGTCTGCATTGCTTTTGCAACGGCACCCTCCAGCGCATCGAGGTTTTCTCGGCGGCGACCATTGACGCTGACCACCGGCATGCCCACGGCGCGCGATAGCGCGGAGGTATCGATGCTAATGCCCTGCTGCTTGGCGACGTCCTCTTTGGTCACCCCCACCACCACTCGATACGGGTATTCCGCAATTTGGAATGCGAGGTTAAGCCCTCGCGCCGGCGCAGTGGCATCCACCAACACCACAACCACATCTGGGCGCTCACACGGCGGGCACTCAACGAGCATATCTCGGGTGAATTCCTCGTCCGGACTCATTGGATCCAAGGAATAAGCACCGGGCAGATCGATGATGTCGAAGGCCTCTGGCTGCGCATTCCACAAACCACGGCTGACTTCTACGGAGGTACCCGGCCAGTTGCCGGTCTGGACCTTCGCTCCGGTCAACGCGTTGAACAAGGTAGATTTGCCGGAATTTGGAGTCCCGACCAAGGCGAGGACAGGCGTTCCCTCCGCGGCGATACGCATGGAGGATGCGGAGTGACAGCTTGGCGCTGCGGTTTTGCGTGCCATTATGCCGCCACCGGGATGACTTCCAGCTGGCCGAGCGTAGCTGCATCCACCGCGTACCGGGCGGTACCCACGGTGACCAGGCGCGCCCCGCCGGCCACCTTGCGTCCGATCTGCACGCGCACCCCTGGACGGAAGCCCAGCTCACGCATACGCAGCGCCAACGCCGGCTGCGACTCAATCGCATGCCGCAGGCAGCATTCAGGTAGTTCTACCAATGCGTCCACTGGGGCTTGATCGGCACGCATACATTCGGACCTTTCGCAGGTCTGGTGGGTACGGGTGCGGGACGACAAGGACAGCTGAAACATCGCGCGGTTACCTCGGTTCTCTCTGACCGGCTACTGCCGGTGTTGTTAGCCACACCTAAGTAGCTTCTAGATAAGGCTAACCTTAGTCCGCAAAAGGGTTTCACACAAGCGCCGATTAGTTGTGATTATCAGCAATAAACAGAGACATAAAAGTGCCCGCTCCCAGTACATCGGGAGCGGGCAAAGAGCAGGGACGAGGTTAGTCCTGCGGTAGCGCGAAACCAGCGCCCACGCCGCCACGGCGATTCATATCCGCCAGGACTGCATCCATGGTGGTTGCGGCGGTTGGGTTATGGACCGGCCCCTGCAATGGGGTACGGCACGGGAAATTCACCGGCAGGAAACCACCGGTAATCGAGCCAACTAGGCGGCCATTGACCAACAATGGAGCGCCGGAATCGCCCATCATGGCACATACTTGGTTAACCTGAATCTTCTTTGCCTGCTGATAGGTCACACCGCAGGTCTTTCCGGTGGCAACGCCCTGCTTGCACACCTGCTGCCCCGGCTTAACGCCACCGCCCAACTCGTTGACGGTCACACCATTGTAGGAGCGGGACACCTTGGCCTTAGAGCCGAACTCGATAACGGCGTAGTCCAAGTCCTCGTTCTTAGACACTACGGTGCCGGTAGGGCCGATTTGCTCAGAATCAGCGGAGGTAACAGGGTCTCCCACATTGCCGCAGTGCGCGGCGGTGAGCCCAACCTTGCGGCCAGCATTATCGTTGCCCGCCACGGTCAGCGTGCACATCATCTGTTCATTGACATAAACCGGAGTGCCTGGGCCATAGAGGGACTCCCCCTCATTCATGGCTGCAACAGATTCTTCTGGAATGCGTGGGGCATCAAAGAAGGAGCCCGGCACGCGGTGCAGCACGTAGTCAGCCTGTGGCTTGCCCGCAGCTACCTTGGAAAATCCATCATTTTTCCACTTGTAATTCGGATTGGTGCCCTTAGGTTTAAATTCCGGCTGGGTGGCCTGCTCCGCTAGGCCGATGGGATTCGGGTTGGTCATCGGCTCCGCGTACTGTGCCTGCTGCGCCGTGTGCTGCACGGCTTGCTGCGCGTTGCGCACAGAGGAATCTACGGCGTCGGTGACGTTCTTATCCACCTGCGGGGTTTGGATACCAACCCCCGCCAGGCCATCTCGGACCTGGTTAATAATCCCTGCGGAGTCGAAATCCGGTTGGGGCAATTCCTGGGCGCCTGCGGCCGGGGATCCCAGGAAAAACGCACCAGCGAAAGCCGAGCCCACCAGGACTTTCTTAAGGTGCGGAATGCGAAGCATCAAGGTACCTACTTTCAGTTGTCAACATCGTGCAAGCTCGATACTGGCACGAAAAAATTGTGGAATCAGCAAACTCCTGTGACTGTGTCCAAGCCGTTATATTTCTTCCAGAATTCGGGGGTAATCACCCCTCCCCTATCATTGGGCGCATGGTCACACCGCTGTCTTATTCCGATACCTCTGGCTTCCCGCAGCTGCACATGTCACGAGTCATCGACGCTGATTTTGATACCGCCGCACACCGGCTTTTCCGCTGGTCAATCCAACGCAGCGGCCTTTTCCGCGTGCGCCCCACCCATGACGTTGTGGAGCTCGGCGCGGAGGTCACCATGGGCCTCGGCCCATGGGATTTTTGCTGTCGCGTGGTCGATGTCTTCCACGAAGACGGCCGCTGCGGGTTCACCTACGGCACCCTCCCCGGACACCTCGAGCGCGGCGAGGAAACCTTCACCCTTGAGCGCCTGCGCGATGGTCGCACGCTGCTGCTTATCGACGCCGCCTCCGAGCCCTTCCTCCCCTTCCTGCGCCCACTTGTGGACGTGCCAAGGCGCCTGCTGATTAGCCGACTCTATCTTCGCGCCTTGGACGATTAGCAGGATTGCATACACGACAAAAGCCGCCTCCCCGAACCCGGGAAAGCGGCTCAATCTCAGCGCTGGTTAGTTCTTGCGCTTGTCCTCAATAGACTCGCGAGCATCGCGGACAGCGCCCTTGACGCGGTCAAAGAAGCCGCCCTTCTTCGTGGACTCCTCTTGGTACTCGTGTGCCTTGTCCTCCACGAAGCCCTTAGCGCGCTGGAAAGCATCGCCGACGGCGCTACCGGCCTCGGATGCCTTGCCCTTTAGCTGATCCAGGCGCTCAGAGGACTGCTGACCGTTGACGTTGTCCTGGTTCGGCGCAGTAGCAACATGCTCTTCGTTTGCTTCGCCTACGATGTGCCGGCTTGGCGCGTAGTCCGAGTTATCCTCGTCCAGCTTCTCCTGCAGGTCCGGCTGCTGCGGGGCGGAGCCGATGTGCTCTTCTTGTGCCCCGCCTACGATGTGCTGGCTCGGGGCGTAGTCAGAGTTATCCTCGTCCAGCTTCTCCTGCAGATCTGGCTGCTGCGGAGCGGAGCCTACATGCTCTTCGTCGGCACCAGCGACTACGTGGTTTTGCGGCTCATACTTGCTGGCGGTGGATTCTGCATTATCCGCAGCCTGCTTGCCTACCGGCGTGGATAGGCCGGCAGCGCCCGCGGCGCCTGCCGCTGCAGCCCCTGCACCCGCTGCAGCCGCTGCAGCCGCGCCGGACTGAGCGGAGGCGCCAGACTTAGCTGCCGAAGATACGGTGTCTTCAGACGCCAGGTACTTGTATTCGTTGCGGTCCAAGTCGACTTCGTGGCCTAGGTTATTCGCCATTGCTACGTACTCCTTTAAATAGATTTATCTTCTCCCTTCTAGGGTTCCAGAAAGTTCAGGAGCGTGCACGGAAATGGGTATGGGAAAGCGTCGACCGGTGGATGGATCAGTCATCTCTAAACACTCAACATAGAAGGTTTCGCGTACGAGTTCAGCGGTCATTACCTCCTCGGTAGGCCCTTCGGCCACAATGCGTCCCTCACGCATGGCTACGATTCGATCGGCATAACGCGCGGCATGGACCATATCGTGGACCACCATGACCACTGTGGTCCCAGCGCCATTGAGGTCTCGAATCAGATCCAAAATGGACAATTGGTGCGCGGGGTCGAGGTAAGTAGTTGGCTCATCAAGCAAGGTAATTGGTGTTTCTTGGGCCAAGGTCATGGCGAGGAAGACGCGCTGGCGCTGACCGCCGGAAAGGTCTGCCGCGGGGGCGTCGAGAAGCTCGCTCACCCCAGCACGCGAGGCAGCATGCTCAACCGCTGCATGATCTCCGGCCCGCATCGTCGCTAGCGCCCCTGTATAGGGATAGCGGCCGTAACCGATGACGTCGCGCACTAATACCCCTTCCGGAGCCACGGGATGTTGTGGCAGAAAAGAAACTTCACGGGCAAAGGCACGCGAGGAATACGTGCTGATATTTTGGTCCGAGAGGTACGCCGCACCTGCGCTGGGCGTAAGTTGGCGGCCCAATGTCTTGAGAAGCGTCGACTTGCCGCAGCCATTCGGCCCGATCAGAGCGGTTACTTGACCGCTGGATAAGTGAAGATTTACATCCTTGACCACATCGGGTCCACCGTAGCCCACGGTTAATCCGCTGCACGTCAGTGTCATGTCTAGCCTCCGTTTCGCACTCGGGTCAGCCGAGTCAATAGGAAAATGAAATACGGTGCACCGATCAGCGCGATGAGCGCGCCAACGGGGATTTCCGTGGGTGCGAAGGCCCAGCGACCGAGCGTATCGCATGCGGTCACAAGGACCGCGCCGCCTAGGGCCGCCACGGGCATTTGCCAGCGCAGGTTCGCGCCAACAACCAAGCGAGCAGCATGGGGGACGATGAGTCCGGCGAAGCCCAAGACCCCGGCCGCGGCGACTCCCGCGGCACCGAGGATGACGGCTAAGACTACTGCTATTAGGCGCCATATCTTGGTGCTCACGCCGATGCCGGCCATGGTGGAATCATCCAGCGCGAGCATATCCAGGTGTTTTGCCACCACCATCGCGGCGGTTAGGGCGAGAAGGATAAAGGGGGCGACAATGGTGGCATCGCCAAGCGAGCGGGCGTAAAGCGAACCTTTCAACCATGTCATGGCCGCTCCTGCCTCTGGGGCAGACCGCACCAGGAGCAATTCGGTGATGGCGCCCAGCCCAAAAGATACCGCCACCCCGGTAAGGGGCAGGCGCACCGGATCGCTTGCCCCGCGCCCGGCGAGGAGAAGAACCAGCCCAGTTCCAGCCAACGCTCCAATAAAGGCTATGAAAGTCAGCAGGTGGGCCGGCAGGGCGCCTGATCCCATGAGTACCGCAACGGCCGCGAGTCCGCCGCCGGAGGTAATACCCACCGTATCTGGTGCGGCCAAAGGATTGCGTAGCGCGGACTGCAATAGACAGCCAGAAACGGCCATGGCAATACCGGCGCAGATTCCCACCAAGATCCGCGGCGCGCGGTACTTCCAGATGAGCGGCTCTCCGGTAACGAAGGCGGTGATCACCTCGCCCGGCGGTTTCATCACCGCACCGACGCCCATGCCGATGATTGCGCTCAACGCCAACGCCAGGATGAGACCTACTAGCACCCCAACAAATCTCTTATGCCGCATGCTTCCTCCTCCCCAGCGCATGGACGGACCACAACACTAATGGCATGCCAGCCAAAGAAGTCACGATGCCCACTGGGGTCTCGGCCGGTGCCCAGATTCCCTGGCCAACCGAATCGGCCACCAGAAGCACCGCTGCTCCAACAATTCCAGCCACGCACAGCCCCATGCGGTGGTGCGGGCCGCACACCCGCCACGCTACGGCCGCGGCCATCAACCCCAAGAAGCCAATCGGCCCAGTTGCAGCTACGGCCGGAGCAATAAGCACTACCGCCGCCACAATGGCTGCCAACCGAATGCGCTCCGGCTTCGCGCCGACAGCACCAGCCACGGCATCGCCTGCTACGAGCAAGTCCAGCGTTTTTGCACCGACTAAGGTCAAGGGAACCACGACCAGCACGGCAATCAGCGCCGGCATGATACCGCTTAGGCGCACACCGGCAAGCCGACCAGAAAGCCATGACATCACCGTAGCCAGTTGAGCTTCATCTACTACCAAGAAAATGGAGGTCAATGCGCTACACAGCGCGGAAACAGCAACGCCAACGAGTACCATGCGCTGGATCGCACCGCTCTTACCGACGCCCACCGTCACCCCCACAGCAATCCCCGCACCCAACAGCGCACCGGGCAACTGGTCAACCCTCGAGGTTTCGCTTCCTATAAACATTGCTGTTGCGACTGCGCCGAGTGCCGCACCGGAGTTCACACCAGTGATGGACGGATCGGCTAGCGGATTCGCAGTTGCCGTGCGCAGCAATAACCCACCTACACCTAGTGCAATACCGACCACCGTGGTAGCAAGGAGACGGTCAAAAGCCACGCTATGCAGCTCTTCTTCTAACCACGGGGTATCAACTGGCACCTGAACATGGCGGAGCCGCCACCACCACACAAAGGCAGCGGCAGCGGTTGCAAGGACCAAGCAGGCGCTGGCTTTAGTTCGAGGTGCCACTACTTTTCAGCGGCGATAATGTCATCGAGCATATGCTCGGCGGAAAGTGGCCCGCGAGCGCGCGACCAGATATCTTGGTCTACCTCTACGATGTCACCGCTGCCCTTGGCATAGGGCGTCTTTTTAAACGCTTCGACGTCCTTGTACATAAAGACTCGGTCAGCCTTCATTCCAGGGAGCTTATCGCCGGTCAGTTCCGCTACATCAGTCTTAGATTCGATGGAAGACTTCTCACCTTCGAAGGCGTAGTCATAGCCCACTTTACTCAGTAGCGACTGGGGGAAGGAAGGGTTGACCCAGGTATAGAGCATCTCACTGGACCAGCCAGCCACGACCGCACGGCTCCCCGGCTTTACCGCATCCTTGGTATGAGCAATCTTGTCCTCGATGCGCTGACGGACTTCTTTGGCCTTTTCCTCTTTACCTAGCTTGGCCGCGATCTCATCCATCGAGTCCAGCACGTCCAAGTAAGTCTCATCTGGGTAGGATTCGGTCTGCCCAATCTCTTCCAACTGCGGCATGATATCGGCTTGACGGGTAGGGCTAGCCAGGATCAGATCCGGCTCCAAGGACTGGATAACCTCTAGATTCGGCTGCTTGGCCTGGCCCACAGAGGTCGCCTGACCCAGCTGCCCTTTCAAAGTGGTCGGTGCCTCCGACTTACCGATTTCCACGATTCCCACTGGGTCCACATCGAGGGCCTTGAGAATTTCCTCATAGCGCCAATCGAGCGCCACAACTCGCTCGATTTTCTTTTCTCCGTTTCCTTCCTTGGAAGAAGAATCAGAAGAACACGCAACAAGGCCAGCGCCTAGAGCTAAGGTGGCTACGAGTGCGATAACTGCACGCACATTCATGAAGTCTTTCTTTTGCATAGGCTTACCTTACCTAGGTAAGGGTTTGCTGTCTAGAGCCTGATTGCTACTTTCCCGCTACAGACCATGTCGCCGCACGTTCACTAGATTCCACCCAGTAAGCAAAAATAAAAAATGGCCCTCACCGGCGAACCGATGAGGGCCTGGAAGTTGGTAGCGGGGGCAGGATTCGAACCTACGACCTCTGGGTTATGAGCCCAGCGAGCTACCGAGCTGCTCCACCCCGCGTCGAGATGACTTCCATCATCTGCGCTTGAACAGTGCGTTAACACAAAATGTATTCGCTCTGTCCCGGCGACTCATGTAACTATACATAGGGAAAGGCACCTACCCAAATCCGCTGGGCAGGTGCCTAATCCATCGCGATTATAAGCCGGAACTACTTCTCCGTCGACTGGTAGGACTCGACTGCTTTGTCGAGCTCATCCAAGGCGCGTCCGTATTCCTCGAAGGAACCATCGCGTGCATCCTCAAGGCCCTTCAAAGCCTTGTTGATGTCATCGATGGCGCCGGCCTGGTCGGAAGAGGAAGGCGCAGAGGCCGGGGCCGAAGGCTTGTCCTCCTTGGCATCCTTCTTATTCTTGTCGTCCTTGGCACCGTCCTTGTCCTCGGAATCGCCCTCGACTTCCTCAATGTTTTGGGCAGCCTTGGCATCGATTCCAACTTGTTCAAGCGCATCACCAATAGTCGGAGCGTAGCCTACGCGGCCCTTATAGGACACGAGCACGCGCAACAGCTTCGGGAAGGCAGAGGCCTGGTCCTTGCGCTGCGAGTAGATCGGCTCGAGGTACAGGATTTCGCCGCCACCTACTGGCAGGGCTAGCAGGTTGCCATTGTGCAGGTCGTTAGTGCCCTCCCACAGGGTACGGTCGCGGGCGACCTGGTCGGAGGACATCATCGCATCCTGGGCCTGCTTCGGACCCTGGGTCTGCGTATTGGTGGGCAGCACTCGCACGGTGATATCGCCGTAATTTTCCGGATCGGAGGATACGGCCATGTGTGCAGATAAGAACTCGCGGTTGAGGCCACGGTAAGACGTGGTCAGCTGGAAGGTCGGCTTGCCGGTCTTCGGATCTGCGGCCATTACATAGTACGGCGGCTGATTGAGCTGGCGGGATTCCTCCGCGGTGGGGTCATTCGGCACAGACCAGAAGGCATCATTATTGAAGAAGACATTCGGGTCATCCACGTGGTAGCGGGCCAACAGGTCACGCTGCACCTTGAACATATCCTCCGGATAGCGGAAGTGCTCGCGCAGCTCATCAGAGATCTCCGCCTCAGGCTTGACGACGTCCGGGAAGACTCCCTCCCAAGCCTTGAGCACCGGGTCATTCTTGTCGAACTCGTACAGGTCCACAGTGCCGTCATAGGCATCGACGGTGGCCTTGACCGAGTTGCGGATATAGCCGACCTTGTCATTGACCAAGCGCTGGGTGGTGCCATCAGGGTTGAGGGTGTCCTGGGTGGCGTCGGAAAGCGAGGCACGCTGGGAGTAAGGCAGGGACTCCAAGGTGGTATAGCCATCCACAATCCACTTCAGGCGACCATCGACCACGGCCGGGTAGGTAGCGGAATCGGTGGTCAGCCACGGAGCAACCTTTTCCACGCGTTCGCGCGGGTCGCGGTCATATAGCAGCTTGGACTCGCTGCCGACGCGATCCGAAAGCAGGAAGTTCAGCTCGCGGTACTTGGCGGCGTACATGGTGCGGTCAAAGATATTGCCGATACCAACGCCACCCTTGCCGTCATAGGTGTAGGTGGAGCTATCGGTGTCGTACTCGACCGGGTTATCGCCGGTCTGGCCGGTAATCGCATAATCCATGCCGTCGGCCGCACCGGCAATGACCGGGCCATAGTAGATGCGCGGCTGGTCTACCTTAATGCCAAGGGACTTCTCTGCGTCCTGGGTCTCGCCTTCGCCCTCGGACTCACCGGCCTGAGTCTGTAGGTCAGACACGGTAAAGATGGGGAAGCCACCGCGGGCAGACCCTGCATCGCGAGCTACCTCGTCGACCTTGTTGGCCTGGGCTGCCACAAAACCGTTGCCGTGAGTGTAAACGGTGTGGCGGTTAATCCAGTCCGACTGATTCTCTCGCAGCTCGTTCGGATCCAGCTCTCGGGCGGCGACGACGAAGTCACGCTTCTTGCCGTCGATCTCGTAGCGGTCCATCGACAACGTCTCTGGGAAGCCGTAGAAGTTCTTCAGCTGCTGCATCTGAGTGAAGGTAGGAGAAAGGATCTCCGGATCCAGCAGGCGGAGGTTATTGATGGTGGCGTTATCAGAGGCCACCTTGTCATCGGAGACATCATCCCCGCCCCAGTTGTCTTCATAGGTGACGTGGTCATCCGTGAGCCCATAGGCATAGCGGGTGGCCTCGATATTGCGGGCAATGGATTCTTCTTCCTTAGCCTGGCGGTTGGGCTGGACGGAAAAGCGTTCCATCAGCAGCGGCCATGCCTGTCCAATGACTAGCGAGGACAGCAGCATCAGCACCACGGCCAGTCCGGGGATGCGCAGGTCCTTGATGACAACGGCCATAAACAGGGCCACGGCCACAAAGACGCCAATGATCATCAAGATGATCTTCGCCGGCAGGTAGGCGTGAATATCGGTATAGGAACCACCGGTAAAGAGGTCGTGCTGGGTATTAAGCAGCTCATAGCGCTCCAGCCAGTAGCCGATGACTTGGACTACCATCCACAGGCCGGCGGTAATAGCCAGCTGCAGACGAGCGGGGTGGGAGATGGAGCCGCGCACACCGGCGGCCTTATTGCCAATGCGGATGCCGCCCAGCACGTAGTGGCCAAAAAGCGCGATGAGGAAGGCCAGGATCAACAAGATGGACAGGGTGCTAACCACCATCTTTAGAACTGGCAACGTGAAGGCATAAAAACCTAGGTCGTGGTGGAACTGGGCGTCTTGTTCGCCGAATTCCTGGCCGTTGAGGAAGAGCAGTACCGTGCGCCAATTGGACTGGCCGATGAAACCGGCGATGACGCCCACGACGGCGGGGATGACCTTGAAGAAGACGCCCATGGACTTCTCAATGGACTTGCGGTACTGATACACCGGCGAGTTCAGGTCTCCCAAGTCGAGCGAATCCGGGCGCCCGCGCCAGGCAAAGTAGCCGGCGGCCCACACCACTGCAGCTGCGACAAGGCCAAAGATGATAAAGAGGACTATCCGCGCAATAATCGCGGTGGTGAAGACGTTCCGGTATTCAATCGCACCAAACCACCTCCAATCCGTGTACATGCCCACGAGCATGGGGCCGAAGAACAAGAGGACGGCAATGATGGCCGCAATGATTGTCGCGACCCGCGGGGGCCGCTTCAACGGGGCGGCTGGTGTGGATGACCCAAAGGACAACGCCAGCTCCAATCAAATAGTGCGAATTTAAAACCTGTAGACTTCTTCCAGCTTAAGGAAGCAATACACAGATAACGAATAAGGATGTCCATGAGTTCCCCCGAATTATCACAGCCAGCTTTAAACCGCGCGATAACCGAAGCCGTGGAATTCGTCCACGCCGAAGGCTGGGACGCTCGGCCCACCATCTTCGCGCTGGTTCCCACCCACTTGGTAGCCGATCAGCTTGCCGCGCTCGATGAAGAGGATGCCGCGCCGCTTACCCTTATCGTGCAAGATAATGTGCCCGAAAACATTGAGCCCGGTTCTGAGCAGCTGGCCGATTATGTCTCCCGCCTGGCCTGGCCGCGGGAGGTCGCCGGCGTCATCTTGGCCCAAGAAATTAAGTTCCGCGATACCTCCAGCGAGGACCCCTCCCCTCGCCCGGCGCGCCTTTATTCGGGTGCGCTGCGCGAGGAAGGCATTGAAACCACGTTGCTGCAGCTGCGCCCCACCGAGGAAGAGCTGGAAGCGGCCGGACCGTTTGCAGAAGATGACATCCAGCTGCGCGGCGGCCCGCAGGTAGCACCGGGGGTTATTGCGGCCTTGCGCTATGGGCTGAACCAAGACCCGGATGAGCTAGATTAGACTGAAGTGACAATTCTCGCCTGCGACTAAGGAGCATTTTCCTACCGTGCGACGCATTACTCTCACTCGCCTGACCGCCACCCGCGCCACCGCAGCAGCGCTTCTGCTGGGTGTAGGCGTGAGCACTGCCGCTTGTTCCTCGGACGATGCCGCGCCTGCCGACGCCCCCGTGGAGAACTCCCCTGCCGGCGCCGAGTCCACCGCCCCAGAGGTGGATACCGCTGAAGAAACCAGCACCGCCCCTAGCTCCTCTTCCACCGTTGAGTCCAGCGCGGAATCGAGCGCGGCGGAGAGCTCGGGGGTGTCTGAGGGGGCGTCGGCAAGCAAGGAACCCGGCAGCGAAAAATTGGAGAAGTCGGTGGCCAAAGCCTATGACATCTTTGCTCCGGTAGCGCCCAAGGAGCTCTTCGCGCACTTCGACCGCTGCGATTCCACGGGCGGGGACGATTCCTATAACTGCTCTGGGCCGAAGGTAGGCCAGTTCCAGTTCTTCCGCTCGCACTCCAAGGCAAAGCAAACCACGCAGGTGCTTACCGAGCTGCGTAGCTCGCAGGTCATTGAGGATGATGGCGACCGCGTCGTAGGCTGGTCCACCTTGGGAACCACCGCGGTCATCACCGTGGTGGACAATAAAGAAGGCATGGTCATGCAGCAGATGATCTCCTCCGACCAAGAAGACCCAGAAGAGAAGATCAAGGAGCTGGGCCTAGCTAAGTAGGCTGGCTACTGGCAGGTTTTAATATCCTTGCCGTCCGCGAAGTCCTTCATCGTGGACACTGCCTCATCCAAGGTGGAAACTTCCGCGATGGGCATATCGCCGTGGTCGCTCGCGGCGGCCTCGGAGCAATTGTCCTTCGGCGCGAGGAAGAGCTCCGCGCCCGCCTCGTGCGCCGCGGCGATTTTATGTTGGATACCTCCAATGGGGCCTACTTTGCCATCTTCCTGAATCGTGCCCGTACCGGCCACGAACTTGCCGCCGGTGAGGTCCTCCTCGTTGAGCTTATCGATAACCGCCAGGGTAAACATCATGCCAGCGGAGGGACCGCCAATATCCTGCAGGTTGTATTTGACCTCAATATCGTCTTGCGGGACCGAGAGCATGGCGATGCCCAGCATTGCCTGCCCCTTCTGCTGGGGGTTCTCCCCTAGCTCTATTTCTTCTTCTTGCTTCTTGCCGCCGCGCTTGACTGTCAGCGTGACCTTATCGCCCGGGCTTTTCTGCTTGATGACGTCTTGGACCTCGCCCGGCTCCGAGACCTCCTTGCCTTCTACCGCGGTAATGACATCGTCCTTTTTCAGCGTGCCCTGCGCCGCGCCCTCATCCAAAACTTCCGCGATGGTGATCTTTACCGGCAGGTGCAGGTAATCCATTGCCGCGACGGTGGCTGCAGACTCGGACTGGGTAAAGGCCTGCTTATTGGACTCTTCTACCTCTTTATCGCTCATGTTCTGCGGAATTACGGTATCGATGGGCACGATGGTGTCATCGGTCATCATCCAGCGGCCCAGCGCCTGCGCCAGGGTCATATTGGTGCGCACAGAGACCGTGGTCATGTTGAGGTGGCCGTCGGTGTCATAGGTTTTCGGCGCCTGGACATCGACGACCTGAGTGCCGTCGACCTCCCCCAACGTGTCCACCGTGGGACCTGGCCCCTCAGCGGCATAAGGCACGGTCAAAGACACATCAGTGCCAGGGATATGGTCAAGCGATACCAACGCACCGGTGAGGACGACGGGGATGGCACCCCAAGCAATGGTGCGGACGCGACGGCTAGCAGGAGAATTCACGGATCAATACCCTACAACCTTTGCCGTAGTGTTCGCTGTCAGCGTAGCGGGGATCATGGAAAGTAGCCGGACGGTGCCGGTAGATTAGTACGCATGAGCAACGGATTCGGTTTTTCTTTCCCCAATAACGATGACGACGATAATGACGGACGTCGTGACCAGAACCCGTTCGGCGCATTCGGCGGCGCTAATGGTGGCGGCCTGGGTGACATGCTGAACCAGTTCGGTCAGATGCTGTCCGGCATGGGCTCTTCCATGAACTCGCCGGAAAACTCCGGCCCCGTCAATTACGACATGGCTAAGCGCATCGCCCTGCAGCAGATCTCGCAGTCCAAGGCGGTAAGCGCGGACGATACCAAGGCTGTAGAGGAATCCGTCCGCTTGGCGGAGCTCTGGCTTGATGACGCCACCTATTTGCCCACCGCCTCCGGCACGGCCAAGGCTTGGGATTCCAAGCAGTGGTTGGAAGAGACCATGCCGGCGTGGCAGCGCATGGTCACCCCGGTGGCAGAGCACATGAATGATGCTCAGCTGGACTCCATGCCGGAAGAGGCCCGCGAGATGATGGGCCCCATGACCAAGATGATGAACCAGATGTCTGGCATGAACTTTGGCATGCAGCTTGGCCACGCCTTGGGCGATTTGGCCTCCCAGGCGCTGACCGGCTCCGATTTCGGCCTGCCCATCGCCCCAGCCAATACTGTGGCACTATTGCCACAGACCATCCAGAAGGTCGCCCGCGAGCTTAATGTTCCTGGCCAGGAAGTGCTGGTTTATATTGCCGCCCGCGAGGCTGCCCGCCAGCGCCTGTTCAAGCACGTGCCCTGGCTGGTAGAGCGCATCGTCTCCTCCGTGGAGGAATATGCCATCGGCCTGGTTATTGATACCTCCCACCTGGAGGAAGTCACCCGCGAGCTCAACCTCGAGTCCGGCGATCCACAGGCGATCCAGGACGCGATGAGCAAATTGCAGGGCATGGACCTCTCCCCGCGCATTACCTCCAAGAACACTGCGGCCGCATCCCGCCTCGAGACCCTGTTGGCACTCGTGGAAGGCTGGGCCGAGCACGTCGTTACTGAGGCACTGGGCGAGCGCATCCCGTCGACCTCGAAGCTGACCCAGGCATGGGCACATCGCCGCAACACCGGCGGTTCCGCCGAGAACGCCTTCAGCAAGGTGGTCGGCATCGAACTTAATGCCCCGAAGGTCTCTGAGGCCGCTGAGCTATGGCGCCGCGCCACCGTCGCCGTGGGCGCGGACAAGCGCGATAAGGCCTGGGATCACCCAGACTTCCTGCCCACTGCAGAGCACCTCGATAACCCGGCCGCCTTTATCGACTCCCTGCTGGACGAAGGCCCAGATGAGGGCTTTGAAGAAGAGTTTGCCAAGCTGGAGGAAATGCTGAAGAACGGCGAGGATTCTTCTGCGGCACAGGATGACGAGTCCAAGGAGCCCGAGAATCCGGAAGGCAAGGACGAGAAGAAGGACAAGGGCAACGAGGACGAGGAGAACTAACAGCCCCAGCGCTGATAGGCCTCAAGATAGCCCTTCGCCCGCTCGGCGTGGGGCGCCCTGTCCGCCCACTGCCAAAAATCCCGGCCATGGCGCGGGATGAAGGTGTGGGTGAGCTCGTGAATGATTACTGAATCCAGCACATAGTCCGGCACGTGTTGCAGCCGGTCGCTCAGCCGAATATCCGCGGTGGAGGTAGTACAGCTACCCCACCGCGTATTTTGATTACTCACCCACCGAATAGAGCCGATGGTCGCACGACCATCTAAATACGCCGCGTTGAGCCGCCGCGCACGTTCCTCGAGCTGGGCGTCCGTGCGGCGGCCACTGCCCTGTTTCTTTTCCACCCGCGCCAACATGTCTGCGACTGCTTCGTGCTCATCGCGCGCGGACATCCACGCGGGAATGCGTACCTCGAGCACCCCGGATACCATACGCGCCTGCACGGTTTTCTTCCGCTTGGCAGAGCGAATGACTTTGACCTCCGGGGGCTGCGGTGCGGTTGGCTGCGTGCTCGACATGACAGGTGATTGTACCTGTGGTGCAATGGAGACCACATACTTCGGGGGAAGGGGTTAAAGGCGTGGGGATTTCTGCCACCCAGGTGGTCTTAGCACCCGGCAGCGCAGTGTTTTGCCGCGAGGAAACGGTGATCCAATTTGGCATGGATGCCACCCGCGTTGGGGTTGCGGAAACAGGAAGCGCGCTCGCCATCGCGACGGCTTTCAACACCGCTCGCGAGCCAGTGTCCCCACAAGAACTGTCTGACCGGTTGCGGGCAGCAGGATTAGAGGAGGCGGCGGCGCTGAGCCTGATTGAAGACGCGCTGGACTACGGCATCCTCTGGCCGCACAGGGAGGCCGCCGAAAAGACAGACACCATTGTCCTCATGGGAGAATCCACCCTGGCGCACAGCCTTCGCGCGCGCCTGGAGGCGGATGGCTTCCAAGTGCGCATCCCGCTGGAGGAGGACAATGCCTTTTCCTATATCCACGACCTCGACGGCATGTATCCGGTCCTCGCCGTGGACCAGCTGCACTGCCCGCTGGATTGCGCGAATGCACTCGCGGGCACAGCAACCACGTGGATTCCGGTGTCTTTGCTGGACAGTCGTGGCGTCATTGGACCGGTACGTATCCGCGGCCAAGGCCCATGCCCATTGTGTGCGCACTTGGCGCGCGTGGATATGGACCCACTCTGGAATATCATCAGCACCCAGCTCACCCGCGTGCGCCGCACGCCAGAAACCGTGGTGCTCGATGCAGTTGCGGCACATACGCAAGTGACTATCCGGCGACTGATGGGGCGCCCGCTGCCGCCAGGCGCGCCAACCGCCAAGCCGCGCCCCGGACAGCAATGGGAGGTCGATATCTACGGACACCACCAAAAGCGCACCGTCATAGCGCATCCACGCTGCCCGGTGTGCTTCGGCGGCAAGACCAACCTGGCTAGCTGCGAACCGAACGAATAACCTCTAGCACCTGGGCACCGTAGCGCTCCAGTTTGCTCGGGCCTACGCCGGAGATGGAGAGCATCTCTGCTTCATCGGAGGGCAATTCCTCCGAAATCGCCTGCAGGGTGGCATCGGAAAAGATGACATAAGCCGGCACCTTTTCCTCACGCGCAACCTGGGAGCGCCACGAGCGCAAAGCGGCAAAGACCTCTTCATCGCCGCCGCCTTCACAATCTTCATGGCGGCCGATGACCTTTTCCGCCGGTGTTCCCAGCGGGCCGGAGCACACGCGGCAGCGTTTCGGGCGGCGCGAGCGAGACCCACCGCCGGAGGCATCTTCGGCCGCCGGGACGATGCCATCGAGGAAGCGGGTGCGCTCGCGCGAGGCACGCGAGCCGGTAGTCTTCGCCAGCGCCCACGACAGCGCGAGGTGCTCACGGGCGCGGGTAATGCCGACGTAAAACAGGCGGCGCTCCTCTTCCACCTGTTCGTCGCCGGCCTTGATGGCGTGATTGATGGGCATGAGCTTTTCTGTCAGCCCCACGAGGAATACCGCGTCCCATTCCAAGCCCTTGGCGGCGTGCACGGTAGCCAGCGTCACGCCTTCCATGGCCGGGGCCTGCTTATCGGTAGAGCGCCGGCGCAACTCCCCCAGCACCCCGTTGAGATCGATGCCAGGAGTTGATTCCACAATCTTTTCAATGAGCCCAACCAGTGCGTTGAGGGACTGCCAGCGCTCGCGGGCCTGGGCGCCCTGCGGCTCGGTGGAACTCAATCCCAACTCGACAAACGCGGCCCGGGCAATAGCCACCGGGTCATCCGGCAGGTCCTCGCGGCGGGTCGCGGCGATGAGCACGCGGATCGCCTCCAGGATTTCCGGGCGGCGGAAAAAGCCCTCGCCGCCGCGGACTTGGTAGACCACTCCGGCGTCGGCAAGCGCCTGCTCAAACTGCTCCGACTGGGCATTGATGCGATAAAGGATGGCAATCTCGGAGGCCGGCACACCCTGATCCAGCAGAGTAAGGACCTGGCCGGCCACCTCCTGGGCCTCAATTTCTTCGGACTCATAGGCCTTGAAGGTGGGCTCTGGGCCGGGCTCGCGCATGCCCTGCAGCTCCAAGCGCGTGCCCGCCGCGCGGCCGGTGGCCTTGCCAATGACCCGGTTGGCCAGGTCCGTTACCTGCGGCGTGGAGCGATAGTCGCGCTGCAGCTTGACCACGGTGCCATCCGGGTACGTGCGGGAGAAATTGAGCAGGTAGTCCGGGGAGGCACCGTTGAAGGAATAGATGGTCTGGTTGGCATCGCCCACCACGGTAAGGTCATCGCGCTCTCCCAACCACGCGTTGAGCACCCGCTGCTGCAGCGGGGTAACATCCTGGTACTCATCGACGACAAAGGTGCGGTACTGCTCGCGGAAGGTCTCCGCAATCGCCGGCACATTCTCGATGGCACCTGCGATGTGCATGAGCAGGTCATCGAAGTCCAAGTGCATCATGTCCGGCGTGGCCTTGGACTGCTCGTAGCGGCGGAAGGCCTCTGCCACCTTGGCAGGATCGGCCGGCGCACTGCGGTCCGTATTGGCGATCACGGACTCATAATCCTCGGCGCTGACCAGCGCGGACTTAGCCCACTCGATCTCCGCCAGGACGTCTCGAATCATGTCCTTGGAATTATCCAGCCCCACCGAGCGCACCGCGCGGGCAACCAGCGGGAATTTATTATCCAGCAGCTGCCACGGAAGATCTCCTGCTACCTGCGGCCAGAAATACTTCAACTGGCGGCGCGCCGCCGCGTGGAAGGTCTGCGCCTGCACGCCGGCCACGCCCATGGTGCGAAGGCGATCGCGCATTTCTCCGGCCGCTCGCGCCGTAAAGGTCACCGCAAGCACGCGCTGCGGGCTCACAAAGCCTTGGTCCACCAAATTGGCAATGCGATAGGTAATAGTGCGGGTCTTGCCCGTACCCGCGCCAGCCAAGATGCACACGGGCCCGCGCGGCGCCGTGGCCGCGCGCAGCTGATCTTCATCCAGCAGGGACAAATCCGGCTTAGTCACCGTGATACCACTCCATAATCATCGTGTGTGCAATTGAACCCGGACGAGGAAGCTTAAGCTCAGGCAGCTCGGCGCGCTCCACCCACCGGATTTCTTCCAATTCCCCATCAGTATGGCAGGTGGGGTGGACATCAGCCGTGCGCGCACAAAAGCCCAGCATAAGAGAGCCACTCGGCGGCCACGCCTGCGAGCCCCAATAGCGAATATCTTCCACCTTGCGCCCGGTTTCTTCCAGGGCCTCGCGTGCAAAAGCAGCCTCTGCGGTCTCGCCCGGCTCAACGTAGCCGGCGATCAGCGAAAAGAAGCTAGTGCGGCGGCGATTGCGCGCCAGCAAAATCCGGTCGGTGCCGCTGAGGCGAATAAGCCCAATGACGGCAGGATCTAGGCGTGGGAAAACCATCCGGCGCTCGTCCAAGGGATCGCGCCCAACGATTCCCGGTGCTGGGTAATCCAGCTTGTGGCCAGTTCGCGGATCAAAGCGCTGCTCGCGCCGATTGCGGATCAGCGCAATGGCTTGCAAAATCACCGGCTGGTCCGCAAAGAACGTTGCGCTTTCTAGCCGGCCCAGCTCGCTAGCACCGTCCTCCGGATACGCGCACGCCTGCAGGGTACCTAGGTCCACTACTGCGTGCTTGCCGACGCCCCCGGGAACCTTCTCCACCAGCACCGGTTCCCCCGCTGCCGTAACCGGAACCTGGCCGTGGGGGGTTACTGGGAGGAACATTTAATCCTCATCATCATCGTCCATGACCTCGATGGGCTGTTCCATCTCATGCTTGATGTAGAGCAGGCGATCACCCGGCTTCAGCGCGGAGGCATCCGCGGTATCCACGCGGTGCAGCTCGTTATTGCGCAGGACAGCCAGCACGATATCTGCCAGGTGGCGTGGGTTGGAGCCCACCTCGAATTCGCGCACGGCGCGCTCGGCTACGGAGAACCCTTCGTTGGGTGAGAGCAGGTCTTCCATCATCTCCACCACCGTCGGGGTGACGGTGGCCAGGCCTAGCAGTCGGCCGGCCGTCTCAGCGGAGGTGACCACGGAATCTGCACCGGATTGGAGCAACAGGTGACGGTTTTCGGACTCGCGCACCGACGCCACGATCTTGGCCTTGGGCGCAAGCTCTCGCACGGAGAGGCAGCACAGCACCGCGGTATCGTCCGTAGATGGGGTAACGACGATGGAGCTGGCGTGCTCTACCCCAGCGATCTTTAGCACGTCCTGCTTGGTGCCGGAACCAAAGATGGTGACCAATCCGTGGTGCTCGGCGTGAGCGAGGGACGCACGGTTGGTATCGATGACCACGATCTGGGAGGACGGAACATCATCGGCCAGCAGCGCGGCCACGGCTCCGGCACCCTTGGTGCCATAACCGATAACGACGGTGTGGTTACGCAATTGCTTTCTCCAGTTCTGGATTTGGAAAGTACGGCGGGCCTTATCCGTCAACACGGACAAGGTCGCGCCAACCAATAAAACAAGGAAGATCAGGCGGGCAGGGGTAATAAGCACTAAGTTAATGAGCCTGGCCTGCGGGGACACGGGCACGATATCGCCGTAACCCACAGTGGTCAGCGACACCGCCGCATAGTAGGCGGAGTCCAATAACGACATGTCCTCGCTATACCCACCGCCGTCCACATAGACCACGATGGTCACGAAGACAACAATGCCAAAAGCCCACAGCACACGCTTGCCCAACTGACGCCACGGGCTGGAATTTTCATCCCTCGGCACCGTAATGACATCAATGAGCGCGTGGTCCGGCTGCGAGGACAGCTCGACCTGCGGCAAGAAGCGACTTCTAAAGCGTGACTTCATTGCCTGCGCACGTTTTTTGCCCACTAGCCCAGCCTTCTTTTCTGATCTCGAATGATTGCTCAAGAGATTGCGCGCTTACGCAACCGCCCACATACCTTAGCCCTTGTGGTGCTCTACTGACGATTCAAGGAGTTTCTTCAGCTCTTCCCCACGCGGCAGGCGGGCAGGCTCGAAGGTATAGCCATCGTGCACATAATAAAATGCGGCACGAATCTTTTCCCCGCCGTGGATGCGGCGCCAGGCCTCTGCATACACCGCTAGCTGTATCTTGGCAGCATCCATGGCTTCTCCCTGGGGTGGGCGGCCGGTCTTCCAGTCCACCACCATCCAGGTGCCATCCTCCAAGCGGAATACCGCATCCATGCGCCCGCGCACCACGGCCTCACCGATGGTGATCTCAAAGGGCGCTTCCACGTGCTCCGGTTGACGCTCGGCCCACTCGGAGTTCAGGAAGGCTTCCTTGAGCTCTTCCAAATCGAAGTCCTCCGGCTCATCGATTCCCGGAAGTTCTTCCTCGCCCAATAGCGCCGGGCTGCCGAAGCGGTCCTCCAGCCACGCGTGGAAAGCGGTACCGCGCTTGGCATAGGAATTCGGCTTAAACGGCACGGGGCGGCGCTGCCTGCGGGCAAACTGAAGCGGGTCTGCCCGCAGCGCAACCATGTCGGAGGCGGTCAGCTCGCTGGGTAGCTCAACGTCTACCACCGGCTGTTGCAGGGCCTTGTACTCCTCAATGAGCGCGCCAGCTTCTTGCTCCCATAACTCAAAGGTTTCACCCCGGCTCAAATCTGGGAGTTCCTCCATTGCTGCAAGGACTAGGTCCGCACCGGCGACTGCCTCTGGGCTAGCCTCAAGCGCTGGGAATTGTGCGCTCTCCCCAAAATCATCCTCGGAAGGCTCGTCGGGGACGGACCACTCCACCACGTACTGCGGGAATTGCTCTTTCAGGCGCTCTAGGTATTCATAGGGAGCCTTCTTGTTCTTTCCGGGAGCGTTATTGGTGCCCGATCCGGTAACGGTCAGGGTGGATTCGGTACGCGTCAGCGCCACATAAAAAAGGCGCGCCGATTCTTCCGCCTTGATGGCGCTATCTGCCTTCTTAAACTCCTCGCACGCGTTTTGAAAATGCGAGCGCTTTTGGGCATCCTCCGGGACCTCAATATAGTCATCGTCCCCTGGGACCTTGTCGATCCTGGACAGGAAAGTCTCTGCTTTCGCACTATAACTAGACGAATCCGCATGCACCACGCAGACGTGTTCCCATTCCAAACCCTTGGCCTTGTGCGCGGTCATAATCTGCACGCGGTCAGTGGCGGCGGGAACCTCGCCGAGGTCTAGGCCATCTTCCTTTTCGAGCGCTAACGCAAAGTAATCCAAGAGCGCATACAAGGAATCACCGTGGAAGCCTGCGACGATATCGGCAAATTTATCCAGATGTGTCGCGCCCCCTGCGCTTCCACGAGCTAGTACCTCGGTGCGGATATTAAACAATGCTTCAATATCGGCGAAGATGTCCACCAGCGGTTTGGAAAGAGAATAAGTACGCAGGTGTCGCAGTTTGGCAGAAACCTCTTCCATACGGGCGAGGCCTTGCGGGGTATAGCGGTCTCTTTCACCCAAATCTGCCAGGGCGTCAGCAAGGCCGACGCGCTGATCCGGCTCCTCAGCGGTGACATCCTCCAGCTGCGCACGCAAGTATTCTTCCGGGTCCATCCCCGGCTCCCAGCGCAAGCGCTCCTCCCTCGCGCCGGCCAGGTTTCGTTGGCGGGAAGCGAGCGCTTGAATATCACTGATTCCCAGGCCACAAATCGGCCCTGCCAGCACCCGCACTGCCGCAGGCAAGTCTTCTGGGCGCACGAGCATGGTGGCAATAGCTACGAGGTCCTGGATTTCTGGCTGCCACAGCAGGCCACCGAGACCGATGATTTCATTGGGTACGCCCGCTTTGTCGAGGGCCGCAGCGATGGGTGCGGAGTGCCTATTTTTGCGCACCAAAACCGCCGCGCTGAAGGTATCTCCCTCGCGCTTTTCCCACTGCTCTTTCAGGTACTCGGCAACGAATTCACGCTCGCGAACCTCGCTGTCGAAGTACGCCAACTGGATATCGCCTTCGCCCTTATGCGGGGCGGCAGACAGCTCGTCCACGGGACGTTCAACGCCTTCGAATACTCCCTCCGCCACTGAGTTAGCCAAATCCAGCGCACCAGAGGGGTTGCGCCAAGAGGTGGTCAACTGGTCCTTCGGGGCGGGTGTGCCCGGCGCGACTGGGAAGTCTTCCACGAAGGCAGTGAGGTTTTCAGAGGTAGCACCACGCCACCCGTAGATGGCCTGCATTGGATCGCCCACGGCCGTAACCGACAGGTCCTCTTGGTCCCCTCCGAATAGGCTGCGTAGAAGCACGCGCTGGGCATAGGAGGTGTCTTGGTACTCGTCTAGCATGATGACCTTATAGCGCTGGGACTGCTGCTTTCCCACCACAGGATGGTCGCGCGCGACGCGGGCGGCGACGGCCATTTGCTCGCCAAAGGTGATGACTTGTCGCTCAGATTGTTCCTTTTTCAGGGCCTCCAGCAGCGGCACGTACTGCACGCGGCGTTCCTGTGTTTGGATATATTCCAGCAACTTTTGCGAGTATTCGGGGCCATTCTTTTGGGATTTATCGAGGTTATCGATGTCCGCCCGAAAATCGCGGGCATGCTGGGCGATGTGACTCGTGTCCTTGAGCCCGTTATCGATGTCCTGGCTGAATTTCAGCAAGGTCTCGGTAATCGTGGCTAGGGCGCGGTCGTCTTCCAGCTGGCCGGTGTAATTGCGCACCACATCGTAGGCCAAGGAATAGCGCTCGGCCTCGGTGATGATGCGTGCGGTGGGCTCTACTGGAACCAAGAGCCCGTATTCGCGAACGAGTTCTCCCGCGTAGGAGTCATAGGTGGCTACCTTCGGCGCAATGTTTTCTAGCGCTTCTGCCACCTCACCGCCTGGTGGGATGAGACCGGAATCGCGCAATTTAATCAGCTGCCGGCGGATGCGCTGCTCCAGCTGCTGCGCGGCCTTACGGGTGAAGGTCAGGCCGAGAACCTGCTCCGGGCGCACATAGCCATTGGCTACAAGATAGACCACGCGCGAGGCCATGGTTTCTGTCTTGCCGGCACCAGCGCCGGCAACCACGAGTTTGGGGCTAAATGGGCCTTCGATGACGTGGGCTTGTTCCTCGGTAGGCGGAAAGTCCTTGCCCAAGGCTGCAGCGATCTGCTGTGGGGAAAAGTTGCTCTTAGGCATCGGTGGTCATCCTTCCTTCTTCCTGCACGGGGCAGATAGAGCGAATTGGGCATTTATCGCAGTCTTTATTGGTGCGCGCAGTGATGCGCGGGCCACGCATCTCCTCCACCAGCGGGGGTAGAAGTGCGGCGAATTCTTCCAGGGCCTCCGGCGACTTATCGCTTTGCCAAATCTCACCAATCTTTTTGGTGGTCACCCCCGGATACACCAGCACACCGCCCTGGCGCGGCATGCCTTCGCCGTCGTGAACCTGGTGGCCGTCAAATGCGCCGTGGGCAAGCGCGAGTTGATAGGTCATCAGCTGCACATGGTCTTCGCCTTCCTTCTTAGCCGGCATGCTTCTACCTGTCTTGAGGTCCACCACCAAGTAATTGCCCTCTTCATCGCGAAGCAGACGGTCCATATAGCCGCCGATGCGCACCTCCTCGCTGACGCGTACGCCTACGGGGATTTCCACACCGGCAAGCTCTTGATTGACCTCGGATTGGCGCGCCCATTCCCGGGCGCGGTCCAACAGGGTGGAAAACTCATCGAGCTTGAATCGCAATTGCCACTGCGGTACATCCTGAATGCGCTCGAAAGCCTCCATCACCAATAGCTTGGCCTTTTCCGCGTCCATGCCGCGGCCAAGGGCTTCAAAGAAGGCGTGCGCCAACGTACCGCGGAGCAGGTGTTCCTCGGTGCTTGGGTCCTCGGCTACATTGCCGAGCACGGCCTTGAGCGGACAGTTGAGCAATGCTTCCACACGGGAAGGCGACAAACTACCGCTGGTATGCAGCGGCGTTTCAGCCGCAACGGAGCGCGCAGACCACCACTGCTCCGGGTGGGCGCCAGGGATATCGGCTGCCGCTAGCCGAGCGAGCTGGCGCGCTGCTTGTTTGCGCTCAACCTCACCGGATTCCGGATTGGTAACTACGCGGCGCAATTGTGCGACAAAGGCCGGCACGGACAGCACCGCCACATCAAGGGGATCCACTTCGAGCCCATCGCGCAATGACACGGGTGCGGGTTCGGGCACATCGAGGCCCAGTTCGCGCGGGAGTTGGGTGCGGCGCAGCGCCCGCTTTGCTTGCCGACGCGCAGCTTGGCCAGGCACGTCCACGCCACGGCCGGCGAATTCGCTGATGAAGCGAGAAGGCTCAGAGACCGTATCGCCCTCTGGGTTTTCCACGGCGGCAATGAGAAGGCGCTGTCGGTGGCGCGTGGTAGCGACGTGGAAGAGACGTCGCTCCTCTGCCAAGCGGGAGGCAACGTGGCTGACGGGGGTATCGGGATCAATATCGTGGTCGAGGAGATCGATGAGATCTTCTTGCCCAAAGATGGAGCCGGTCTCCCCTAGCGAAGGCCAGCTTCCTTCCTGCGCGCCGGCCACGATGACGGTATCCCATTCGCGGCCCACGGCACCGTGTGCGGTCAGGATCTCTACTGCCTGCGGAATGGCGGTGCGGCGGTCACGCACACCGGTGGGAAGTTCTTGTTCGGTGATATGCGTCAGGAAGGCACGCAGCGAGGAATCAGGGCGACGCTCGACGTAGTCGCCTGCGGCGTCAAAAAGCGCCATCATTGCATCCAAGTCGCGGTCGGCCTGCGAGCCGGTCGCACCACCGCGCAGCGCCGAAGCCTGCAGGCGGTTATCAAGCTCAGTTGCGCTCCACACGGCCCAGAGGATCTCCTCCACAGAGTCCCCGGAGGCGAGTGCGTCCCGGCCGGCGCTTAGAACCGCGCGTACACGCTCCAGGATGGAGTATTCGCGCTCAGTGAGTTGTCCATTAAAGTCTGGGAGCTCGCCGTAGAGAAGACCGCGCAGGCTATCGATGCCCCGGGTAGTGGAATCCCAGCGGCGCAATCCACGGATCAGGCGGCGCAGGGTGACGGGATCAGCGCCACCCACGGGGCCGGTGAGTAATTCTTCCAACTCCGAGTTTGATAGGTCTTCTTCCAAGGCACGCAGGGCGAGCAGCACGGCGGAAACCAAACGCTGTTCGGCTAAGACGACGTCGGTAGGGCTAATGTGCACGGGCACGCCGGCGGACAAAAGGGTGCGGCGCATCTGGCCGATATCACCGGTTGAACGAACGATGACGGCGATATCGCGCCAGGGCACGCCGTCTTCTAAGTGACGGCGCCGCACGGTATTGGCTACGACGTCACGCAGCCTGCCGTCCGAATCCACGATGGAGATGCACGCCGGAGCGGGTGTGCGGTGAGGCTCGGTAAGCTCAATGTCGTGGTCAGCTGGGAAGTCCCGCAGGAAACGCGAGCTAGCACCACGGAAGGCAAAGACGGATTGATCGGCATCGCCACCCACCACCACGAGATTAGCCTGCGGGGCCATTTCGCGAATGAGCTTGCCCGCAGTGGGATCGAGCAATTGCGCATCATCGACAATGATGGTGTGGAAGGGGTGCTCGCGCAGTAGCTGGGGGCGCTGAAGAACCGCGGTAACCAATTCCGCAGCGGAATAGGAATGGGCGCGGGAAAGGAGCTGCACGCGTTCGTACTCGCGCAGGAATTCACCCGCCGCGGACCACATGGGGCGGCCGTGCTCGGCGCCGAGGCGCTCTAGGTCGCCCGGACCCAGGCCGCGTTCAATGGAACGCAAAAGGAAATCGCGCAGCTGCCGGGCGAATCCCACATATTCCAGCGCGGGCCGCATCTCCGCGGGCCACGAGCCGTGTCCGTCTTCTGCTTGGCCAGTGAGCAGCTCGCGGATAACGGCGTCTTGCTCGGCACCGGTAATAAGTCGCAGCTCCTCCTCGGCCGCTGTGCGCAGCAACGCGAATGCTAGGGAGTGTACGGAACGCACCATGGAGGTCTGTGCGGCGTAATCCTCGAGGCGCTCAGAGAGCTCGCGGCGCAGCCGGGCGCCGGATTCCTTCGAGGGAGCGATAACGAGGATGCCGGAGGGATCCGCGCCGGTCTCCCGGGCTTTATCCAAGGCATGAATGACGGTATCGATAAGGAAGCTGGACACGCCGGTGCCGGCGGCACCGGTTACCTTCCAGGTGCCGGATTCGGGCAGGTCAACAGGCCAACTGCGGGTCGTGGCGGACTGGGTACGGGGAACGAGGCGCACCTGCGGGGACGGTGGAAGGACCACTCCCGCACGCGCGGTGGAATGGGGGTCGTAACTCACCGCTCCAGTATGGCAGATGCCCGCGACACCAGATGCTGCTCCACCCGCTCAATGTGCGAACGCGTGTTTGAACGCGACGCGGGGTGCAGGTCATTGACATGACGGCGATACGACACAGCGCGCAATAGCAATTCCGGCATACCGGGTACATGACTAAAGCGCTGGCAGATCCCATCATCGACCGCTTGGCCAATGAGCCCATCCACAATAACCAAAGCGGCCGTCCAGCCGGCTGGGCGCGGGGATCCGCTCGGCACAATGTCCACAATGCCCGGCGGGTTGGAGCCGTGGTAAACCGTAGTGGTGAGAAGAGCGGTGTGGGCGGGGATAAGGGGGACGTCGGCAAGCAGGGCTGGGCGATAAGCCTCGCCCGTTTCCTCCCAGGCGGCGCGCTCTGCACGAGCGAAGGCATCGCTACGCTGCCCGTTGGGAAGGGGTACCTCGGCTATAGCCGCGTCGAGGCGCAACGCCATCTGTGCGGTTTCATCAATTCGCCCGCGTACTTGGCCCGGAATAAACTGGGTAGCTTTCCACCCTGCGGCCGTGTGCCGACCATCGCTAGACAGTACCGGCCGGGAAACGCGGGCCCCCTGCACGCTGAGGCGCTCGCGCACCTTAGCGGACCAGGCGGCAAACGGACCGGCCTGGGAATAGACCACGTCGCCCACCTTGATGCCGTTATCCCACACCGGGCCCAATTGATCGCCCTGCGCGCGGCGGGTACCAGTGGCACCGGTTTCCGCGTGGAAGGCGCTTAAAACATGCTCTGGGGGAAGCGGCATCCTTAACTCCTATTCGGGTTGGTGGGGATCCTTATTATCCGGATTCGGATAAGGCCACGGGTTTGGTGAGCAGGTCACGTCCTCATCAGGATAGACCTCGCTGGGCTTGCGATCGTGCAATTCTTTGTTGTTAAGGTCCAAGGTCTGCTGCATCATGATCGGCGCTAGCTTGCCCTGGCCACCACACGGCTGGTGGGCCGCATAGCCAATGGCATGACCCAACTCATGGTTGATGACATACTGGCGATAATTGCCCAAATCGCCTTCAAAAGGCGTGGCGCCGCGCACCCAGCGGGCCTCATTGATGATCGTGGTGGACTCGCCCGTAATAGTGGTGTGGCAGGAGGTTTCCGTTTCAATCTTCTCGCCGCAGCGCTCTGCGGCGGTGCCGAGCGAAGTCAGCTGGATGCGGGTATCCGGTTCCGCATCAGCGGCCACGTGCTCGAACTCGAAGTCCTTATGCGCGGTCCAGCCGCGCGGGTCAGACAAGGTGGCCTCCACCATGGCGGCAAAAGACTCATCGCCGCCATACGGTGCGGTATTAAGGCCATCTTCTACCTCGATGGAATAGCGCACCTTTTGCTTGCCGCCCTTACCCGTGACGGCGCCAGGCTCACCTACCTCGTGGAAGGTGCCCTTTCCCTGCTTGGTATAGGAACCACCGGGCGGCATCTCGCTGATTTCCCGCTTGACCGCTGCAGAATCGGCAGGATCAGGGCCCATCTTCTCCGTACTCGTTGGGGCAGCCTCGCTAGTGGCTTCCGCCTTTTCTTCAGGGGAATTTCCGGTAGCAATATCGACGATGAACCAAATGGTCAGCGCGATCATGAGGGGGATAGCCACCACGCGCCACCAGCCATATTGACGCGCAAACCGGACCACCGCATTGGGGTCGTCCGGCGAATGGCCCTGGCTCCGGTGGGCGTGGCGAATCTCCCTTTTTTCCATGGGGCCTTAGGTTACCCGCTTGTATTTAAAAAAGCTGAATCAGCAGCCCTATGTGCTCGCCTTAGGCGCCGGCGAATCCCACGGCGTGCTTCTTTGCAATGCCGACCTCGACGTAGACCACGCGGTCAGTGCGCACGAGGTACTTGCGACCCTTGTCATCTTCCAATTCCAAGGTGGAGTTATCCGCCAGGGCACTGTTGATCTTCTGCGTCAGCTCGGCTTGGTCACCTGCAGCGCTAATGACCAGCTCGCGAGCGGTATCCGCGAAGCCAAACTTGATATCCATGAAGATTCCTCCTCTAACTAGAGTTTTATTGTCAATGGCCCCACTATAACCATCCCGGCTACTATCAAGGTGTGTCTGACATAAAATCCCAGCCACCGAGCTTCGCGGAACTCGGCGTTGCGGCCGAAATCTGCGATGGTCTCGCCACTCGTGGCATCACGCGTACTTTTGCAATCCAGGAATTAACCCTGCCCATCGCGCTATCTGGCCAGGACTTGATTGGCCAAGCGCGCACTGGCATGGGCAAGACCTATGGCTTTGGCGTGCCGCTTTTGGACCGCGTCTTTGATGACGCCGATATCGACGAGCTCGATGGCACCCCGCGCGCCCTCGTGGTGGTCCCCACCCGCGAGCTTGCCCAGCAGGTCACCGAGGACCTGCAGGTGGCTGCCGCCCACCTACCCGTGCGCTTAGCCTCCATCTACGGCGGCCGTCCCTACGAGGAACAGATCAAAAAGCTCAACAAGGGCGTCGATGTCATCATCGGCACGCCCGGCCGCTTGATCGATCTCCACGAACGCGGCGATCTGCAGCTCGATCGCGTGGCTATCTTGGTGCTCGATGAGGCCGACGAGATGCTGGACTTGGGCTTTTTGCCCTCGGTGGAGGCCATCCTCAAGGCACTCGATGGCAATGCCCACCAAACCATGCTCTTTTCCGCCACGATGCCGGGCGCAATTTTGACGCTCGCCCGCCGGTTTATGGAAAAACCCATCCATATCCGCGCCGAATCCGGCGAGCAGGATTTCACCCATTCCTCCACTCGCAAGGTCACCTTCCAGGCCCACCGCATGGATAAGGTTGCCGTTGTCGCCCACGCCTTACAGGCCGCCGACCGCGGACGCACCATCATCTTCGCTCGCACCAAACGCGCGGCCGCCCAGCTGGCCGATGACCTAGCCCGGCGCGGCTTCCATGTGGGCGCGGTCCACGGCGATCTGGGGCAAAAGTCGCGCGAGAAGTCGCTCCATGCTTTTCGCACCGGCCAGGTGGATATCTTGGTCGCCACTGATATTGCCGCCCGCGGCATCGACGTTGATGATGTCACCCACGTCATCAACTATCAGGTTCCGGATGATCCGATGACCTTTGTCCATCGCATCGGCCGCACGGGTCGCGCCGGCCATACCGGCACCGCTATCACCATGGTGGGCTATGATGAGCTGGCCAAATGGCAGGTTATTAATGATGAGCTGGATTTGGGTGAGCCGAATCCGCCGCAGTGGTTCTCCACGTCCCCGGAGCTGGCCCAGGCGCTAGACATCCCCGCGGAGGTAGAGGAAACTGTCGGCCCTGAGACCAAGGTCGTGGGCCAGGTGCCTGTCCGCGAAAAATCCCCCACCCGTACCACCGCGCGCCGCGGCAGCTCCCGGCGCCGGCGAGGAGGCCGCCGATGACTAAAGCTCCCATTTTGCGCTCGACGCCCACCGATTGGAAGGCTACCGGCGTTATTGCCGTGGTCTGCGCCATCGCGGTCGGCGGCGCGGCTATCACCGCCAATATTAATCAAGCGCATCTTAGCCAAGCGGCCGTTCCTGGGGATAAGGATGCACCCGCGCTTGCCGACGTCCCCGAGGCACTCCACGAGTCCTTCAGCCTCCCCAACGAACCGGTGCCTGGCCAATACCGGGCGGTTTCAGCACACGGCCTGACCATCACGCACGCCGATCACACGCTCACTGCCACCAACCCGGACGGCTCCGAGGCGTGGACTTATGAGCGCACGGACGCGGATCTGTGCTCGCTGTCTACAGCATGGGGCAAGATCGTGGCGTCGTATAAAACCGGCGTGGGCTGCGGGGATACCGTGGCGATAAACGCCGCAACTGGCGAGTATGACAGCACCCGCAGCGCCGTCAGCTCGGAAGAGGTAGTACCCGTTTCCTCCAATGACCGGGTAGGAACGGTCTCCACCGACCGCATCGATCTGTGGCGCTCCGATATGGTGCGCACCGTGGAATACGGTGATGTGGAGGCTAAACAGGAGCCGGACAAGCAACCGCATGAAGACTGCACCATTAGCTCCGCCCTTACCCGTACCGAGAATTTGGCACTGACCGAGTCCTGCCCCGATAAGCCGGGCACCACCTGGTTGCGCTTCCAGGACACCACCCCTGATGATTCCCGTGAGCCCGATATCGCCGCCGATGTGGACATAGCCACCGACGGCGCCCGGCTTGTCGCTGTGGGGCAAAAGGCCGCCGCCGTCTACCGTCCAGGCCCGAATCCCACGATCGAGTCCTACGACAATAAGGGCGAAAAGCTGGACTCTACTTCGGCAGAGCCCTCTCCAGATATTGACGCAGGTGCTTCCCCATTCGCCCCGGCAACCGCGGACCTGCCACACCATATGACCTGGTTTGATGGCTCCCGCCTCTACCTCTTCAAGCCGAGCAACCTCGCAGTGGATCACGTGGTAGACGATGCCATCGGCACCCCCATCGCCGTCGACGAGCACATGTTGGTACCTACCCAAGAAGGCATTGCTGTCATGGATTGGTCCACCGGCAAAACTCTGCGAACCATCCCGGTTGATCGCGGCAGCTACCGCGGTCCCGTTTACCTCACCTTGGCGGGCGAGACCATCGTGGAAACCCGCGGCGATCAGGTCGTGGGCCTAAGCGCCGGTTAACACCCTCCGCTACAGAAAGGGCCGCGCCTTCCGGATTTATCCGGGGCGCGGCCCTTGTGCGTGGCAGCGAATTTAGAAGTTTGCTGCCGCCCACTCCGTGGAAGCGCGGACGAACATCAGCAGGAAAATGACTACTGCGGCGCTCGCCAAGGTCACCGCACCCAGTAGCGGCGATCCGCCGCTGAACATCTGGAAGGAGCTCGCTGCCAAGATGAGCTCCACCAGGATAATGGCTCCCCTACCCCAGCGCTTTCCCTTAACCATGGCCCAAGCACCGACGATGACAAAGCCAAAGACAATAAAGATAAATAGTGCGGTGCCCAGCCCTACAAAGCTTCCGGAGCCCGAATCCGACACCATGGAACCATTTTCTGCGCCGGTCACCTCGCGCACAATCAGGAAGATACCGAAGCAGATGACGGCGATGGACTGAACCACGGCGAGCGCTGCGGCCACCAGGACCGGCTGTGGCGCGCCCTGCTGGGTCTTCGCTTCACGCGCCGGCTGCGCCGAGGTCGTACTTTGCTTTTTGTTTACCTGCTTTTTCTTCTGCTTAGACACAAACCCACAGTCTACTCACCGGTCAAGGGCATTTCCTTGTGCGCCACTCAGGTTTCGCGGGGGCAGGGGTTAGCCGGGTAGATTTGACGCCTCTTCAGTCACCGCACTCAATGTTTTTTGGACAATACGCCAGTTCAGCGCGTTTCTCACAGGCTTCTTTCAACTCGATCGTGAACCCAAATGACCCCCACACCAGTTTCATTCAAGTGAGGTTGACCACAATTTCGCCTCTACCCCTAGCGGAGTCTGAGTAAACATGTCATGATTCTGGGGTAGCAAAAAGAAAGAGGACGTAAACCTCTTCTTAACTTGAAGGAAACTTCAAGCAACCACAATGTGAACCATTGGCGGCGGCGACGCTGGCCCGACCTCGAGACCGGGCCCCACTGCACGCAGACCAGTTCACACAACCACCCACCCTGGCATTGGTTGCTTTTCATTTCTCATGAAAAGCGCTTGTGCTTACTGCTGTCGAATTTTTGTTAGGAGATATCAATCATGGATTGGCGCCACGAAGCTGTTTGCCGCGACGAAGACCCCGAGCTGTTCTTCCCAGTAGGCAATTCTGGTCCCGCACTTACCCAAATCGCTAAGGCCAAGCTGGTCTGCAACCGCTGCCCTGTTGCCTCTTCCTGCCTGAAGTGGGCACTGGAATCCGGCCTGGACGCCGGCGTCTGGGGCGGCCTGTCTGAAGAGGAGCGCCGCGCCCTCAAGCGCCGCCGCAACCGCGGCCGTGGCCGCGCTCGCGTTTCCGCTTAATAAGCAGCCCCCAATTTTCGTTTCGGCGCCCTTAGCCGCTACAGTTGAATAAAGTTCAGATACCCTCAACGAAGGAGTGCGCAATGAGCAAGCGTGGTCGCAAGCGCAAGGATCGCCGCAAGAAGTCCGCTAATCACGGCAAGCGTCCTGGCGCATAACGCACAGCATTACTCAAAGCCCGGTTCCCTCGGTCACTTCGACCGTAGAACCGGGCTTTTGCTATGTCAGACGCACATCGATGTCGTCTCCTAGCTCCCCGCTTGACCTCTCCGTGCCTTAAGTCCAATGTGATCGGGCCGAATTGAACACATTGGGGTCTCAATTCGGCCCTTCCGCCCTCAATTCGGCCCGATCAGTATGGGCTCAAGCAAAAAGTTGGAAGATCATGAGACCAGACCCCACCACAGCGGGTGAGCAACAGTGCCTACCACGCCGTGTCGATGCGGGTAATCTCTACCGAAATGCGGCGGCGCAGCGCCTGCGGCGCCTTGGCCTGGCCGTTACAGCAGTTGCGCACCAGGGAGCGGATAATCTCCTCGCTCTCGAGGCGCTGTTGGCAGAAATCGCACTGGGCGATGTGCTCGCGGATGGCGAGTGCGCGGGCATAGGTGGTTGATTCATCGAGAAGCTCGCACAGGAGGGCCTGTACCTCTGGGGAGCTACACGCACCACAGTTGTGTTCCGTTGCGCGGTCCATTACTTCTCCTCCATGTCTGGGTGTTCTAATCCAATGCCTTGTTCTCGTGCCACGTCTTTCAACGCTTTCCGGAGCAATTTTCTTCCCCGGTGCAATCGGGACATCACCGTACCCAGCGGAGTATCCATGATTTCTGCAATTTCCTTATACGCCAAGCCTTCTACATCCGCGTAGTACACCACCATCCGGTAGTCGTCTGGCAAGTCATTCATGGCCTCTGAAATGGTGGCGTCCGGCATGTCTTTAAGCGCTGATACCTCGGCGGATTCCAGGCCAGTGGAATCGTGCCCAGCAGTGGTATAGAGCTGAAAATCGCTCAAGTCATCGGCCGAGGACTCCGTGGGGCGGCGCTTCGCCTTGCGGTAGGAGTTGATGTAGTTATTGGTCATGATGCGATACAGCCAAGCCTTAAGGTTTGTACCTTGCTTGAAGGAATGAAAGGACTTATAGGCCTTGAGGTAGGTCTCCTGCACGAGATCCTCAGCATCTTGCGGGTTGCGCGTCATGCGCAGGGCACCGCCGTAGAGCTGGTCTAGCAGGGGCAGCGCTTCCGCTTCGAAGCGGCGCTGCAGCTCCTTTTCGCTGATTGTTTCTTTAGCCACAATTTCTATCCTAACGCGTAGCGTTAGAATCCCAGGCATGTCTAAAAAGTCCCCGCATGCAGCTACCCCAGCGCTCAAAGTAGTGGAAGATGCCGGCGTAGACCACCACGTGTATACCTTTGAGGCGGGCAAGGATCACTTCGGTGATCACGCCGCGGCTGCCCTAGAGGTAGAGCCGGATCGCGTGCTCAAAACCCTGGTCATCGATTTAACTGCGGGCAAGGGACCAAAGCGCAAGCTGGCAGTCTGCGTTATCCCTACCACCCACCACCTGAGCCTCAAGAAGGCCGCGGCCGCCCACGGCGTTTCTAAGGCCGCCATGGCGGATCCGCATGACGCATCCAAGTCATCCGGATACATTCCCGGCGGCATTTCCCCGCTGGGCCAGAAAAACCCGCTGCCCACGGTCATTGAAGAAACCGCCGTCCTTTTCGATACCGTCTTTATTTCCGGCGGGCGCCGCGGACTCGATATCGAACTCAATGCGGAGGACCTCGCAGAGCTGTGCTCTGCCAGCTTTGCCGATCTACTCGCCGAGTAGCTCCGGATAATCGTTGGATACGCTGCCCACAGCCTTGTCGGCGGGGTGGGTGTGGAAGCCCCGCAGGGGCGTCGGCAAGAGCAGCTCAGCGGCTTCCTCGGGGCTGCCCTCCAGCCAGGTACGCATTTCTTCGGCCGCCAAGAAGCGTGGCAGGCGGTGGTGCAGCCACTCCATTTCTTCCGTGGCGGCGGTGGTGACAATCGTGGCAGAAAGTCGGTCCAGGCCGATGTCCCACAGGCCTGCCGCCCACAACAGGCCCTCTTCCGCGTGAACGTAATAGGGCTGCTTGCCGCCTTCTTCTTGATGCCACTCGTAGTAGCCGTTCATGGGGATAAGGCAGCGCTGCCCCTTAAAGGCATGCCGGAAGGAGGGTTTGGTGGCCACCGTCTCTGCCCGGGCGTTAAACAGCGGCGGGCCGTCCAGGTCCTTCTTCCAGTGCGGCAGCAGTGCCCACCGCGCAGGGTCGACTTGGGCGAGGCTTTCGTGCACGCGCACCATCGCCACCGGCTGGGTGGGTGCAATATTGTAGCGCGGGCCTGGGGTGCCTTGTGGGGCGTGGACCTCAGTAACTCCGGGCAGCGCGCCCACTTCATCGAGAAGGGACTCGGTAAAAAGAACGAATCTTCCGCACATGCCCTCTATTATGGACGATATGTCTCAACCTTGGTCCGCCCCGCAAGCGGCAGGCCCCATTACGTGGGCCCAGCACGTGCCGGGCTCGAAGTCTATTACCAACCGCGCTTTCATTCTGGCGGCGTTGGCCGATGGCCCCTCTACCCTGCGCGCGCCGCTGGTCTCCCGCGATTCGCAGCTGATGGAAAAGGCCCTGGAATCTATGGGCGTGCGCTTCGAGCACGAAGGCGAGGATATTCACGTCACCCCCGGCCCGCTTAAGGGCGCCACGGTGGACTGCGGCTTAGCCGGCACGGTCATGCGCTTTATCCCGCCGGTTGCGGCCCTGGCGGACGGCGCCGTGCTTGTCGACGGCGACGAGCAGGCCTACGCCCGCCCCATGTCCACCACCCTGGATGCACTGCGCCAGCTCGGCGTCGAGGTGGACGGCGATAGCCTGCCCTTTACCGTCCGCTCGCATGGAGTGCCGGAAGGCGGCGAGGTTACTATCGACGCCTCTGGCTCCTCGCAGTTCGTCTCCGGACTCCTGCTGGCCGGTGCGCGCTTTGCACAAGGCATCACCGTCACCCACGAGGGCGGTCCCCTGCCTTCCATGCCGCACGTGGAGATGACCGTAGGCATGCTGCGCCAAGCCGGCGTACGCGTGGATTCCGGCGAGAATAAGTGGACCGTGCATCCTGGCCCGATTGCCGGGCGGGAATGGGCAATCGAGCCAGATCTCTCCAATGCCACGCCCTTCCTTGCCGCCGCTGCCGTCACCGGCGGCCGGGTAACCATTAAGCGCTGGCCTGCCAATACCACCCAGCCGGGCGACGCCATCCGCCATATTTTGGTGGATATGGGCGTCACGGTCACCCAAGAGCCGGGCTTTGTCACTGCCAAGGGCTCCAAAGACGGCGCGCTGCAGGGCATCGAGCGCAACATGGGCGATATTGGCGAGCTCACCCCCACCGTCGCGGCGTTGTGCGCCCTGGCGGACACCCCCTCTACTCTGACCGGCATTGCGCACCTGCGCGGGCACGAGACCGACCGTTTGAAGGCGCTGGCGCATAATATCAACGCCCTCGGCGGCAAGGTCACCGAGCTTGCCGACGGCCTGCACATCGACCCCGCCCCTCTCCACGGCGGGGAGTGGCCGTGCTACGCGGATCACCGCATGGCCACCGCGGGCGCGATTATCGGCCTGCGGGTACCGGGCGTAGAGGTAGAAGACATTTCCACCACTGCGAAGACCCTGCCCGGCTTCGACCGCATGTGGGAGACGATGGTGGACCCCGAGCAACAGGAGAGCAATGGCTAGGCGTTTCGGTTCTTTCGATGAATCCGACGTGCGCGTGCGCCCCGGCAAGGGCTCGCGGCCGCGTACTAAGGACCGCCCCAAGCACAAAAATGCCAAGTTTGGCATGGTCATCACCAAGGACCGCGGGCGCTGGGGCGTAGCGCTAGACGACGGCCCGCGGGTCACCGCCATGCGCGCCCGCGAGCTGGGCCGCACCGCCATCGAGGTAGGCGACCGCGTGGGCGTGGTGGGCGATACCTCCGGCAAGAAGGACACCCTAGCGCGCATTGTGAAGCTGGAAGAGCGCACCTCCGTCCTCCGGCGCACGGCCGATGACACCGACCCTTATGAGCGCATCGTGGTGGCTAATGCGGACCAGATGCTCATCGTCACCGCCGTGGCCGATCCGCCGCCGCGCTCTGGGTTTGTCGAGCGCGCCCTCATCGCTGCGTTTGTGGGCAATATCCACCCCATCCTGTGCCTGACCAAAACCGATCTCACGGATCCTGCCCCCTTCGCGGCCGAATTCGCCGATCTCGATATCACGGTGGTGGAAGCCGGCGTCGAAGACGGACTTGAGGCGGTGCGCAACCACATCGACGGCCACGTCACCGCGCTCATCGGACATTCCGGCGTGGGCAAATCCACCCTGGTCAACCGGCTGGTACCGGATGCGGATAGGGAAACGGGGGAAGTATCGGGCGTCGGCAAGGGCAGGCATACCTCCACCCAATCGGTGGCGCTCCCCCTCCCCGCCGAGGATGCATTCACCGGCGGCTGGATTATCGATACCCCAGGCATCCGTTCCTTTGGCCTCGCACACGTGGATGCCGATGACGTGCTTGGCGTCTTTGAAGACCTTGCCGCCGCCATCGAGGACTGCCCCCGCGGTTGTACGCATATGGGCCCGCCTGCGGACCCAGAATGCGGCCTCGATGATCCTGCGCTGATTCCCCCTGATACCGCCAGTGCGCGGCGGCGCGACGCGGTGCGCGGCCTACTCGAGGCCCTGCGCACCAACGTGGAGTGGGAAAATTAGAGGTGGAAGCCGGTATCGGCCATAACACCCAAAATGCCATCCACGATGCCGAAGAATACATCGAGGATCTGGCCCCAGGTGCCCTGGGACGAAGTCTCTAGCAGCGCCAGCCACGGGGTGGTGGGCACGGCGTCGGCAGCCGCATCCGCAGCTGGGGTGGTATCTGCCAGGGCGGCCGGCGCGGCACTGAGGGCTGCGCCTGCGGTAACGGTGGCCGCAGCGAGGTTCTTGAAGCGCTGAGTCATATTGTCTCCTTAAGAAATTAGAGCAGTTCTACGAGGAACGGCAGCTCGGTGGGGTGATAAAAAGCCATGAACTTATCTAGTGCATCGCCTACAGCCAGCTCCGCATCCTCATCGCCAAGGTCTGCGGTATCGATAGCCTCGATGGCTTTCGCGGTGGTTTCCTCGGACTCCGCAATATCCACGTGGATGGCTGCTAGGTCATCCTTACTGATCTGCGCTGGCTTGAGCTCTACCACCGGCTCGCCCATATCCGGGCGCGGGGTGAGGACAGAATCATCCAGGTCTACCGAGATAACCACGCGGCGGTGCGGGAACTTCTCTTCATCGCCAATGGCCAAAAGGCGCATGGAGGCCATAGAAGCCTCAAGGAAAGCCGAGTAGGCAATTTCTTCTTCATCACCCTCGGTATAAAACTCCTGCAGCGCAGGGGTTACCATAAAGCCCCAACCCGAGCGCGCGGACAGGGAGCCGGTTTCTTCCAGCTCCGCCAGCATGGCGTAGGTAGCAGGGATGTAAACGCGGGCTTTAGCCACTAAAACTCACCTTCAATATCGAAGACTGCCTGAATTTCTACGGACACGCGGTCGAAGCTCGTGTACAAGAAGCCGACCATGCCTGCCTCTACGGCCGCGCGAACGTTGAGAATGGAATCATCAACCATGACACAATCATTGAGCGGCAACTCAAGGGCATCCGCTGCCGCTTGGAAGGCTGCAACCTCTGGCTTTTCCGCCCCCACCTCGCCGGAGAGAACGACTGCGTCGACATTTCCGCGGTACTCCCACTCGCGGATGTGCTCCGCGCCTGGTCCGCCTGGGTCATTGGACAGGATGGCGGTTGCTGCGCCATTTGCCTTGGCGGCGGCCAGCAGCGCCTTCCAGCGGCGGTTGTCTTCTTCGGTGCCGTCAAGGACGCCGACATAGTCAACGATTAGACCACGCATGTACTTAAATCCTTTGGTTACGATTCTCTTTAACTCCCCGAGAGTATAGCGAACCGCGCGCGCATTCGCGCCCACCCCTTTCAGGAAACCCTCAGAAATGGCGGGGTTGGGGCGGGCATGAGACAATTATCACGCGTCCGCCTCCTGTCCTTATGCAGGAGCATTACTTCCCCACCATGTACGAGCCCATCCCCGGCTACTCGCACCTCAAACTCTTCATTGCGCCCCACCGCGTGCGCTATGGCCGCTTGCCGACGTCCGCGGAAGTCGCCGCCCAACACCGCATCCAAGGCTGGGTAGTCTTTGCGCTCGAGGTAGCCGCCGGTTATCGCCCGCTAGCCCATCTCAATTCCGCGCGCTATTCCGATGCCATCCGCCTGCACATTGGATCGTGGGTGCGGCGGCGCACAAGCCCCTATGCCACAGACAGACTGCAATTGACTAGCCTGCACGCGCGGCCCAATGGCGAGTACTTTGGCTCCGCCTACATAGGCCAACAACAGCATGCATTTACGGGTTCGGCGAGCCCCACCGGTTTAACGTCGTTCCGCTTGCTCTAGCCCTGCGGGCAGGGCTTAACGCCTAGGAAAAGAACTGGCCCAAGTGAGCAAGGATCTCGGACCAGTCGAGTGCGGACCATCCGAAGCCGGCGGCGCTGGTCAGTGCCGCCAAACCGGTGGCCAGGAGGCCGCCTTCGAGGGCGGATAGACCGGAATGCTCGTTCGCCGTCGCATCCGCGGGCACGGTTCCCGCATCACGGTGCGATGCGGCGGCCTGCTCCAGAGGCGCATTGACCTGCTTGGTGATGGTGACAATATCGCGCAGCGCCGCCGCATAGGCCGGAAACTCATCTGGAAACGCGGAGCCTGTATCCCCGATGGTCGGCAGCTGGGCACGCGGAGAGGGCGCTGCTTTGCCGGCGGGGGCCTGCGGCACATCCTTGGTGAATTCACCCAGCTCGGCGCGAATTACCGCCTGGGCGTAATTGGCGCCCAGCATGTCGAGGTAATCCAGTACGGCCGCTTCGGTGTACTGCTTGCCGTCTAGGGATTGCGTCCGCTCCTCTGGCTCCCACGGGAAGTCCAGCGGCGTGGAATAGATATTGCCATCGGTGCGCGCGGTATTGAGCCGGGCTTTGCCAAAGTAGTACTCGAAGGCGGCGTCCGCCTTATCCTGGGACAAAATTCCATCGGCCACCAATGCTTCCTTGCGCTGGGTAGCAATGGCCAGGATGGCCGCAGCTGCGTTATCCTGCTCAATTTTTTCGCCCGAATCCAAAATGATGCGCAACGAGGTGGCAGAATCACGCTGCACCTCATAGGCCACGGCCGGCGTGGCGCCACCGAGCAAGGTGGCAGACAGGAGCGTCGTAATACCGAGACGCAAAGAGCGGCGGCGCATCGTCAGTGGAGTTCCTCACAGGAAATAAGCAGGATGGACAGGTTCCTTATATTCTACTCATTTTTTCCTGAAAAGAAACCCGCCCCGCTCCCACTATCACAAGCGGGGGCGAGGCGGGGTTGGGAGGAAGGACGCCGAGGCCTAGGCTTCTACGGTGCCCTCACCGTTGCCGGAAGCGGTAGCAGCGGATTCGCCGGCCTGCTCCTCTTCCTGCTGCTTGAACTGCTTGCGCAGCATAAACAGCTGGCGGACGGTCTCTTCCTTCACGCCATCGTTCATGGCGTTGAACATCTCGCCGCCCTCCTTCTGGTATTCCACCAGCGGATCACGCTGCGCCATCGCACGCAGGCCAATGCCCTCCTTGAGGTAGTCCATCTCATAGAGGTGCTCGCGCCACTTCTGGTCAATAATCGGCAGAATGACCATGCGCTCGGTATTGCGCATCTGCTGTTCGCCGCCAATAGCGGTCACAGATTCTTCGAGCTTGTCGTACTCATTATTGGCGTCCTGCACCAGGGCGTCGCGAAGCTGCTCGGCAGAAAGCTCGCCTGGGGAACCATACTCGGAGCTTTCCACCAGCTCCTCATGGGAAATGGTGGGGCCGTAGAGGGAATCCAGCGCATTCCACAGTGCGTCTAGATCCCAGTCCTCGACGTAGCCGGTGGAAGTAGCACCGGCGACATAAGCGGACACGGTGTCATCAATCATGCCGCGAATATTGTCCTGAATATCGCCGGCATCAAGGATGTCGTGACGGGTAGCGTAGACCACCTTGCGCTGCTCGTTAAGCACCTCGTCGTACTTGAGGACGTTCTTACGCATCTCAAAGTTCTGGTTCTCCACCTGCGCCTGGGCGCCCTTGATGGAGTTGGAGACCATCTTGGCCTCGATGGGGACATCGTCCGGCACGTTGAGGCGGTTCATCATGTTTTCCATGGACTGGCCCACGAAGCGCACCATCAGCTCATCGCGCATGGACAGGTAGAAGCGGGTCTCACCCGGGTCACCCTGGCGGCCGGTACGACCACGCAGCTGGTTATCAATGCGGCGGGACTCGTGACGCTCGGTACCCAGCACGTAGAGGCCACCGGCCTCGCGTACCTGGTCACCAAGCCTCTTGGAGCGCTCCCTCTCGGAATCGATTTCTGCTTCCCAGGCTTCCTGGTACTTCTCTTCATCCTCGAATGGATCGAGGCCGCGCTCGCGCAGCTTCTCATCGAGGATGACCTCAGGGTTGCCACCGAGCACAATATCGGTACCACGGCCGGCCATATTGGTAGCCACGGTAACGGTGCCGGGACGGCCCGCACGGGCGATGATCTGACCCTCTTCCTCGTGGTGCTTAGCGTTGAGCACGTTGTGCTTAATGCCGCGCTTAGACAGCAGCTGGGACAGGTACTCGGAACGCTCCACGGAGGTGGTACCGACCAGAACTGGCTGGCCGGACTCGACGTGCTCTGCAATATCGTCCACTACGGCAGCGAACTTAGCTTCCTGCGTCTTGTAGATGCGGTCAGAGTGATCAGCACGCTGATTCGGCTTATTGGTAGGAATCGGCACCACATCCAGGCCATAGATGGAGTGCAGCTCGGCAGCCTCGGTTTCTGCCGTACCGGTCATTCCGGAGATCTTCTCGTACAGACGGAAGTAGTTCTGCAGGGTAACGGTAGCCAGAGTCTGGTTCTCGTTCTTGATCTCCACCTGCTCCTTGGCCTCAATGGCCTGGTGCATGCCCTCGTTGTAGCGGCGTCCGGCCAACACGCGGCCGGTGAAACCGTCCACGATCATGACTTCGCCATTGCGAACGATGTAGTCCTTGTCGCGGGTGAACAGCTCCTTGGCCTTCAGGGCGTTGTTCAGGTAAGACACCAGCTGGGAGTGCTCGGGGGCGTACAGGTTATCGATGCCGAGCTGATCCTCTACGAATTCCACGCCCTCTTCCAGCACGCCGATGGTGCGCTTCTTGTGGTCCACCTCGTAGTGGATACCCTCGCGCATGCGCGGGGCCAGCTGGGCGAAGACGCCATAGAACTGGGAGGAACCATCTACCGGACCGGAGATGATGAGCGGGGTACGGGCTTCATCGATAAGAATCGAGTCAACCTCGTCCACGATGCAGAAGTTGTGGCCGCGCTGCACCACATCGTTGAGGGAGCGGACCATGTTATCGCGCAGGTAGTCAAAGCCGAGCTCATTATTGGTGCCGTAGGTAATGTCGCAATCGTAGGCAGCCTTGCGCTCTGGTGGGCGCATCTCGGACAGAATGACGCCCACGGACAGGCCAAGCCAGCGGTGGACACGGCCCATCATCTCGGCGTCGCGCTTTGCCAAGTAATCGTTAACGGTGACGATGTGGACACCCTTGCCATCAAGGGCATTGAGGTAGGCCGGCAGCAGCGAGGTCAGGGTCTTGCCCTCACCGGTTCGCATCTCGGCGACGTTGCCGAAATGCAGGGCCGCACCGCCCATGATCTGCACGCGGTAGTGCTTCTGATCGAGGACGCGCCAGGCAGCCTCACGGACGGTGGCAAAGGCCTCGAGCAAGATGTCATTCATCTCTTCGCCGTCTCGCAGGCGAGTCTTAAACTCGTCGGTCTTTGCCTTAAGTTCGTCGTCCGAAAGCTCCGCGTACTTATCCTCAAGGGCAATTACATCGTCTGCCATTTTGCCCAGGCGCTTGACCGTACGGCCCTCGCCCGCGCGCAGCAGCTTGGAAAGTCCAAACACGGTTAGTTAGTCCTTCTAGTCGCGACAATAAAGTTAACTCGTCGCTATTGTACTCACTCGCTTTCACAAAGCACCTCCCGCCTAGCACATAAGGCAGGCACACAGCCTCCGTTCAGCCTGTATATCCCCGGAACCTGCTTGCCGGCGCCCCTCCCCTAACCAAAAAATCGACCCCGCTGCATACACGCAGCAGGGTCATTAACTAAGAGAAGTAGAAGCTTCTTTAAGCTTCGGCGTCTTCCGAGAGGGAGATAATGCCGTAGTCGTAGGCGTGGCGGCGATACACCACGGACGGCTTATTGTTTTCCTCATTAATAAAGAGGAAAAAGTCGTGGCCCACCAGCTCCATCTCGCTCAAGGCATCATCCACGCTCATCGGGGTAGCCGGGTGCTCCTTAGTACGGACGATCTGGCCTGGCCGAATGTCCTCAACGGTCTCAGCATAAGGGTCAACGTAGCGCTCTTCCTTTGCACGCTCAGCCTCGGCCTGAGCTACCATTTCAGCGGCAATCTCACCGGTGCCCTTCTGCGCGCGGTGACCGCTCTTGACGTTTTCGCGGCGCACCTTCACCTTGCGCAGGGAGCGCTCCATCTTGCCCAAGGCGGTTTCGAGCGCTGCGTAGAAGGAATCTTCCTTGGCTTCAGCGCGGGCAATGTGACCCTTACCGGTAGCGGTGATCTGGATGCGCTCCGCTTCGGAGTCACGGCGCGGGTTTGGTTCGTGCTGTAGCTCCACATGGAAGAAGGTCAGGGTGGGGTCAAGGCGTTCAATCTTGGCCAGCTTGTCATTGACTCGCTCTTGGAAGTGATCGGGGACCTCGACATTGCGGCCCGTAATCGTTACCTGAGCTTTGTTTGGCTGGGACATTGAGATGCCTCCCTTGAGTAGTGGGGACTAGAATTAATCACAGTAACTATCTCTCTGTGACACTCCTCATGATAGCACTGGTTATGACCTTTGCGAGAGATTTTTAGGCAACTCCCCTACCTCGAGGGTGGGTACCACCCCTATCTAGGCATCCGCAAAGACCAATGCCCCGCAGACTTCTACTCCCGCGGCCCGCAGGGCGGCGATGCTCGCGGCGAGGGTGGCACCGGTGGTAATGACGTCGTCGGCAAGCAGTGCAGGTGACTGAGCACTGGGCACGCGCACGCGGACTCGGCCCTGCAGGTTTGCCCACCTATCCTGGGCATTGAGCTCGGACTGGTCCGCGGTGGACTGGCCCATAGCAAGCGCCGCGCACACGCCCACGCCCTGGTGCTGCGCCGCGGCGTGACACACAGCGGACACCGGATCTCCCCCGCGTGCCCGCGCCGAACGCGGCCGAGTAGGAGCGGGAACGAGAGTGAATTCGCGCGGGATATCGCCGCGGGCGCTCAAATGGGCCAGCCCGGCTGCGAAGACGGCCCCCACATACTCGCGAACCGGCCGATTGCCTCGCTCCTTCATGCCAATGATGATACGGCGTCGAATATCGGAATAGGAGCCGAGAGCATAGACGGGCGCGCCCAGCGGCCGGGGTCGCGCCACCATGTAGGGCGGCTGCCGCAAGTGATCGCGGCACCGAGGACACAAAACCTCGCCCGGCGCGCCGCACCCAGCGCACGCGCGCGGAAAAATAAGCTCCCCCAAGCTCATAATTGCCTCTCCCCAGCCGCGCAGGCCCTCTGGCGGCTAATTAGAAACGATAGGGGAAGAACGCCGACCCTGCAGGCCGGAGACCTCGCGCCAGTTGGTTTCGTCCATGACGGTGGAGGGAAGCTCCAGCATGGCGTGCGAATCAGTAATAAAGAGCTTGGTAGGCGAGGTTGCCACGGCCACCACGGGGGCGGTGATATTGCCGGTAGGCATGGTCGAGGCCGAGGAACCATCCTGCTCGATGCGCCATACGGGCGACTGGCTCGAGGAGGTACCCACGATAAGCGAGCCATCCGCATTCCAGTCCAGCGAAAGGGCCGAACCGGATACTTCAGGGCCTACCTCGCGGGCGTTGACGATCCGCTTATCGCCGCTGCTGGATTGGGCAACGGCCGCGATATACACGTGGCCATCAATAATCATGGCCACGCGCGCACCGCTATGGGACAAGCGGATGACGGAGATTTCGCCTTCGATGTCATCGATGCTGCGGGCATCCACCTCGGATTCGGAGATGCGGCCTGTGGTCTTGGAGCGCACCACGCGCACGATGCGATCACCATCGACCACGGTCCAGGCGGCTTGCCCGTTGTACTCAAAGGTCGGCCGTGCCAGTGTGGGGCCATCCACCGAATCCTGCAGCTGGCCATCAAGCTCGCCAATCTGCAGCGAGAAGTCATTATTGGATTTGCGGCGCACTGCCGCTACGAGGCCGCTATCGGCAACATCTACGGATTGCACATCACCGCTGCTGCCCAGCGTGGATTTCACGGGCTCGGCCACACCATCGTCCACCTCGAGCAGGTTGCCCTCATTGAGGGCGTAGAGCTTAGACAAAGAGGTGCTGCTTTCCTCCGGGTTATAGTCCGCGAAGTCATCCACGCTCAGGCTATCCATGCCCTCCACCAAGTCGCCACCATCGGCTTTGACCTTAAAGGGGCCGGTATGGCCGGCTTCCGTAAGCGTCCACACCAACTGGGCCGCAAAGAGCGTGCGATCATTGGTGTCCAAATCAGCGAGGCCCTCGAATTGGTAGCCCTGTTCACGGTCATAGCCGGCGAAAGTGACATTCTCCCCCGCTGCGCGGCGAGTAGCGGGCGCAATGCTGGCTGAAGGTCCCTCCATCAGCAGCGTAATGAGCGTCGACTCCGATTGTTCGCCGCCCTTATATAGCCAGCGGCGATCTGGTACCAACACGTCGTTGCTCTGCTTAAAGAAGTACAGCGATTGCGGGGTGTAGTGATTGCGCATTTCATTGCGTTCCATTACCACTCCGGCCGGCAAACCATCGACGCGCCACCTATCGTCTTGCATTTTCATGTAGATGACGGCCTCGTAACCCTCATTTTCCGGCACGTACGCACCGCCGGATTTCAGGCGGCCGATGATGGTGCCGCGCACCGTAAAAGCGCGCTCATTGTCCCTCGAGCTTTGCTTACTTGCGGGAGCGGTAACGATGTCCAGGCTATCGACTACCATCACATCGCCGCTGGCGTCCCAGGCTTCGCGAGCGTTATCGGTCAGAAAGCCGCGCGCGACCTCATGGTCGTTTCCCGGCACGGCGGAAGCCTGGTAGAAATCGCGCAGCGTCAGGTCCGGGTCATCGCCGGGTTGCGGTGCAATGACTTCCTCAGGGCCATCCTCTTGCTGTTGGTAGGTACCTACTACTTGCGGGCCGGTGTTATTCGGCAGCGTGGAACAACCGCTGACGAACAGCACGGCCGCTGCGGTGCCGACAACCGCGGTCTTGCGATAGTTCGCTCTCAACACGCTTATTTCCTCCTACCCTCAAAGTCCGGAGCCTTATAGGCGCGCCTGTCCGGGGCGGCCGCGCCGCGGTTAAGCTCGCGTTCCGAAGGCCAGAGGATGCCATCGCCCTCCGTCTCGCCATCGGTGCATTTTTCGCTCTTGTCGACGTGCGGCGAGCTCATGCCCGATGAAATGGCCGGCGTTGCAGCGGCAGGCCCTGCATCCGGCGCGGCGGCGCCGGTGTCCTGTGCTTCTGGAGCTTCAGCATCGGGTTCTGCCAGCTCACTACCATCCGCAGTGCTGGAGACGGGTGCGCCGGGAATCTCCACAGCGATGGGGGCCTCACCCACCTCGGTATTCGGGGTCCGCGGAATGATGAGGCGGAAGCGGGACCCAAAGCCCTCATAGCCGGTGGCATCTAGCGTGCCGCCGTGCAGGACGGCATCCTCGCGGGCGATAGCCAGGCCCAAACCGGTGCCGCCGGAATGACGTTTGCGGGAGGAATCCGCACGCCAGAAGCGGTTGAATACCAGCTCTTCCTGGCCAGGCTTTAAGCCCACGCCATGGTCCGTAACGGTAACACCCACCGCAGTGTCCGTGGCTGCGACGTCTACCGCCACTGGATTGCCTTCCGAGTGGTCAATGGCATTGGCCAGAAGGTTGCGCAAGATGCGCTCGAGGCGGCGGGAATCTGCCTCGACTCCGATGCGCTCCTCCGGCAGGTTGAGCTGGACCTCCACGTCGAGCTCGCGGGCCAAATGCTCCACCTGCCCGTAAGCCGCCTCCACACAGGAGCGCAGATCAATGGCAGCCGTGGAGAGATCCGCCACACCAGCATCGTGGCGAGAAATCTCCAGCAAGTCCGCGAGCAATTCCTCGAAGCGGTCGAGTTCGCTCGACATCAGGCGGGAAGCGCGCTGGGCACCTTGCGGCAGGCTATCGCTTTCGGCCTCAATCATGTCCGCGGCCATGCGCACGGTGGTCAATGGGGTACGCAGCTCATGGGAGACGTCAGAGGTAAACTGCCGCTGCAAATCGCCGTACTCCTCCAGCTGCGCAATTTGGGAGGACAGCTTATCGGCCATGTTATTGAAGGACGCGGCCAAGCGACCCATCTCATCATCGCTATCGACGGCCATGCGCTCCTTCAAATGACCCGCCGCCAAGCGCTGTGCAATCCGCGAGGCCGAGCGAATTGGCGTAATAACCTGCTGGGTAGCCAGCCAGGCAATGCCCACCAGCAACACCACGACCACTACACCAGCCGCCGAGAGCAGGCCGCGCATCAGCGCCATAGTGGATTCTTCCGATTCCATGGACAACGCCAGGTAGACCTGCGTATGGGGAATATCGGTATCGGTAGGCGTGCCTACCAGCAAGGCGTTGTAGTGATCACCATTTTCGCGCGGAGCTGGGAAATACTGCTGCGCAATCTGGCCTTGATCCACCATCTCTCGCAGCTGATCCGGCACGGGGAAATCCTCGGGCGAAGTGGTAACAGAGCCATCCTGATTTTCCACCACGATGACTGGCTCATAGACCGCCTGGGCATCGCCCTGTTGGGCGGAGAGCTGGCCCAACGCAGCACGCGCAGAGTTGATGCGTACCTGGACGGAGTTAGCAGAACTGGTGGCATCGATCTGCTGCTCCACGGCCGTGCGGGCGCGCTCCAGCTCCTGCTGAGCCACGTCCTCCTTCTGGCTGACCAGGCGCTGGGTAAGCACGGACACTAGCGCGTAGGCCAAGATGATCATGACCACCGAAGAGGCGACCAAAATCATGCCAATGACGCGCGCCTGCAAAGAGGTGCGCCACGTTGTAATGAAGGCGTCTCGAATGCGCCTTAGACGCTCTATGATGCCGATGGTCCTTACTCTCCGGCGCCGACCTTGCCGGTCTTATACCCCACGCCGCGCACGGTCAGCACAATCTGCGGGTCTTCCGGATCGTGCTCGATCTTGGCACGCAGGCGCTGGACGTGCACGTTAACCAGGCGGGTATCAGAAGCATTGCGATAGCCCCACACGGATTCCAGCAGCGATTCACGCGTATGCACTTGGCCGGGGCGGCGCGCCATTTCCAGCAGCAGGTCAAACTCCAGCGGGGTCAGGTTCAGCTCGGTGCCATCGGTGCGGCGCACGGTATGTTCCGGCACGTCGATGACAAGGTCCGCAACCTCCAGGATTTCAGCTTCCGCAGAGTCGGTCCGGCGCAGGCGCGCACGGATGCGGGCGATGAGCTCCTTGGGCTTGAATGGCTTGGTGATGTAATCATCCGCGCCGGATTCAAGGCCGAGCACCACATCAACCGTATCGGTCTTGGCTGTCAGCATAACGATGGGCACGGAGGATTCGCGGCGGATGGCACGGCAAATATCTACGCCATTCATGCCCGGAAGCATGAGGTCCAGCAGGATGAGGTCCGGCTCGTGCTGCTCAAAGGCAGGAACAGCGTCATTGCCGTCCATGACCGGAATGGGCTTGAGTCCTTCGGACTCGAGCACAATGGTCAGCATCTCTGAGATAGCCGGATCGTCATCGACAACCAAAATCTTGGGCGCCACGTTCTATTCTCCTACAAGGTCTTTTATCGCTGAAATAATAGTATCCGCATCGGCGGTGGCGATCCAGCGTCCGCCCCAGCCCGCATCTGCCAAGCGCCGGTAGGCTGCGGCGGTGCGTTCTTGCAACCCACCATCGCGTTCGTAGCGGTCGCGTTCCCGGCTGGCGTCTGCTTGGGCTCGTGCCTGCGCTCTTTCCGACGCCACCTCTACCGCCGTATCCAAATACACCTGCAGGTCCGCCTGCGGCAGGCCGAGGGTGCCAAATTCCAGATCGTGTACCCACTCCATCACCGCATCGTCTTCGAGCCGCGCCGCCGAATACGCGGCATTGGAAGCCACGTAACGATCCAGTAGCACCACAGTGTCGGATTCCTTGGCGCGCTGCAGCTGGTCCTTTACGCCATAGCGATCCAACGCGAATAGCGTCGCCATGGCATAAGCCGAATCCGTGAGGTCGCCCATCTTTCCATAGAGTGCCTTCTGCGCTAGCTGCGCGTGAATCGAGTCTGCATAGCGCGGAAAGGCAATAACCTCTACGGGCCGGTCCAACGACTCCTTAAGTGCGGAGACCAACGTATTTTTACCGGCACCGTCGATGCCTTCGATGCTGATCAGCATAGGTGTGGGCTATCTTCCCTTCTGTTATTTCACCCGCGGGGCCGCTCTCGCGCGGCCGCTGCCGCGGGCAGCAGGTTCGGCTTAGGACAGGGCCTCAATGAATGGCTCGAGGTCATATTCTTCCTCGACGTTTTCAAGCACCTCGAGGGCATTTTCCGTCAGGGTCTCGCTGCCAGAGCCCACCAGTTCCCTAATATAGGGGTAGTCTTCGACTACTTCGCCCGCGCTAAAGGGCGCACCAGCCCAAATGGCAGCAATGGTGGCCGCCGCTTGAGCATTCTGCTCCTCTTCTTCGCTGAGTTTTGGCTTGCTGTGTGCGACCTCGCAGGCATCCTCGACGGCGCGAATTACCCCTTCTTCATCGAGGTTTGCCATTTCATCCAAGAAATCGACGTTGAGGTCCGTGCTGAAAATATTTTCGTCCCAAGTACTCACTTTTTGACTCCTTCGGTGCTTTCAGCGCCATTTATACACGCTTTCTTAGTGAAAGAAAGCAGACGATGAAAAGGTTTGCATGGCCTTCTACACCCGCGAACTGCCTTTTTGTTTACTTATCACAGAATTGCGACGCCGTCGCAATGTTTCCCAAACATGATAGTCTCGTTACCAACTTGTTACCGGGGCGCTGTATCGCCCTCCTCCTTGGGCTGAAGCCGCCCACCTCATAGAAAGGACAGCCACGATGAAGCCAGATTCGCGCCGCGTCTACGTGTTCATTGTGGCCGGACTGATCGCCGCGGCCGTCGTCGGAGTCGCCGTCTGGCGCATGAGCTCGCCGAGCGCTAACTATTCCAACGCCGCGGATCAGTCCGCGACCACCTCCGTCTCCCCGACCCACACCGCGGCCGAGGAGACCACCACTTCTTCCACGGACCGTTCCCCTTCAAAGCAGCACTCCACGCACGCTACGAGTTCCACCGCTTCGTCTGGCGATTCGAAGCACCAGCAGCCGCACAACAACGATCCGTTTCTCGCCCCTAATGCGGTAGTGCGCCCACAGGCAGCAACCCAGCCCACCAAGGTCTACCGTCCAGAAAACATCTCCCCGCAGGGCACCACCTCGCAGGGCAATACCGCCACCCAGGGTGGTCAGGGCACCGGCCAGGGCAATCAGCGTCTGACGCCTGATTACCCGAGCAACCAGAACGGCTCGCAGCCTACTGGCGCCCCGCAGAACAACCAGGGCGGCACCACCCCGCCGGCCACCACTGGCCCGTCCACTCCACAGCCTTCGCCTGAGGAGCCTTCCGTGCATGAAGATGCGGGCAAGATTACCGACGCCCCAGCCCAGGAACCAGCTGGCACGGAGCACCACACGGTCGAAAAGGCAGAGGAAGAGAAGCTCACCGGCCATGCCGCTGCGAAGCGACCTTCCACCGATCAGAACCAGGAGCCTACCGACTTGGTGCCAACTAAGCAGGCACCGGCCACGGCCCAGCAGGCTCCGAGGGAAGCGGCGCCTACGCGCTAATTCGGAGCCTGTTCTCGGCGTAGACGAACAAAACAAGCACGTTTCCTCGAATCTGAAGTCAGAATCGGGGAAACGTGCTTGTTTTGTATGCGCTGGAATGCGGTCATTACAACGCAGCCACAATATGCGCCAAGAATTGGGCAGAGCAGGCCGCAACGCGGCCGTAATGAAGGCTGAAAAGCACGCTTCGCCTGAAGCCGGAGGACGGAGGCGAAGCGTGCTTGTGTGGGCTAAACGCGGACTAGGCGCGGGCGACGAAGAGGTCCGCGGTGTCGGATTCCGCAGTAGCGGTAACGAGGCCCTCGGAGGCTGGCAGCCAGACGGCTTGGCCTGGGGTCGCGGTGAGGGTCTTGCCCGCAGCATCGGTAAAGGTTACGGAACCTGCGGTGCACAGGGCGATGGTCGGGCCATCGTAATCAAGATCCACAGAAGACGAACCGGTGAGCTCCACGCGATCCAGCAGGAATTCCTCGATGGGTACCGGGTAGGACCATGCGGCGGCATCGTGGACATTGTCCTGGGCGGACTTATCTTGTTGTTGCACACGCGGCTCGTCGGCAGCGGCGTAAGTCAAGACCTTGACCAGCTCTGGAACGTCAACGAACTTTGGCGTCAGGCCACCGCGCAACACGTTATCGGAGTTCGCCATGATCTCCACACCGAGGCCGGAGACATAGGCGTGGAGCTGGCCTGCGTCTAGGTAGACGGCCTCGCCGGGCGAGAGCTCGATGTGGTTGAGCAGCAATGCGCCCAGCACGCCAATATCGCCTGGGTAGCGCTGATTGAGATCCAGCACCGTAGACATGACACGGGACTTCCAATCGGCCGAGTCCGCGGCGATCAGGCGCTCGCCGGCGGCAACAATGGCGGAAATGAGCTCCTTGCGCTTGGCAGACGGAATGGTAATCCACGTGGTGAAAAGGACGCGCAGGTTGGCGGACTCGGTGGTTGCCGAGGGGTCGTCGTCCAGCATGGCAACGTAGTGGTCCAGCTCAGGGCACTCGAGGGCGGCAAAAAGCTCGCGGGTGCGCGCCAAGGGGCGGAAGCCGGCCATGGCATAGAAATCCGTGAGCGCGACAATGAGCTCGGGCTTGTGATTATCGTCCTTGTAATTTCGATTAGACGCGGTGAGTTCGATGCCGGCGGCGTTTTCGCGGGCAAAGCCCTCTTCCGCCTGCGCCTTTGACGGGTGCGCCTGCAAGGACAGCGGCTCCTCGGCCGCAAGCACCTTGAGCAGGAAGGGCAGGCGCTCGCCGTACTCGGCAGAAACGCGGCCGCCTAGCTGCCCTGCCGGATCCTCTGCAATGACCTCGTTGAGCAGGCGGCCATCCACCGTGGAAGGGTCGCCGGGGTGAGCGCCGAACCACAGCTCTGCGACGGGCTTATCGGCATCGGGCTGGCCCTGCAGGTGCGGGATAAGGGTACGCGAGCCCCAGGAATAGTTGCGGGTGGCGCTGTGCAACAGCTGCATGTGTTTCTATCCTTTAGAAATCTCGTAGGCGGTCGCGGCAAAACTCCGCGTAATAAGCTGCAGTGAGCGGGCAAGATGCCCCAGGCCCGGTTCCGGGTCGATACTGCGGACTGCAAGCGAGTTGGGCAGGTTCGCCTCTTCCTGCCCCCAGAAAACCACCTTCAAGGGTACCAAAGCGCCCTCGGCACCATCGCCATCAATGAAGGGGTCATAGAAGAGATCATTAGCCGGGGAACTATCAGAATCCCGGTCGAGCGCGCGACGCAATTCGGCTGGGTCCACATAAGCGCTCGGCAGGCCGTGTACGGCCCAGATGGTCGTAGCCATGCGGGCCACGAGGGCGTCGAGCTGCACGTGCTCGCGACGATCGGAATAGGAGTACGGGTCGAGCACGCAGGAATGGATGATGCGGGCGCCGTCAATAAACTCGCGCAATTGGCGGCCCGGATTAGTAGTGGCATCGCGCTCGGGAGAAAGCTGCGCAAGCTCGCGGTCCACGGCCGCCGCAAGGTCCTCGAGGGTCTCCTTCACCGCGGTCGGGCCCTGATAGAGCAGGCAGCACAGCGCATGCAGGGCGGCAATGCTGCGCGCGGGCGAGCTCCCCTCGGTCGTCGGCAAGCAAGGGGTGACGAGCGTATCTTCCGGGCAGTCCTCCACCAGCGGACCCTTGGCCGGCCCGATGAGCACGGTGGTGGCACCGCGCTGGCTGGCAGTAATGAGGGCGCGCGACGCCCAATCGCACTCGCCGGGCTCGCCGACAACCACCACCACGTCCAGAGCCCCCACGTAGCGCGGGAGTGATTCAGTGACCACAATCGGGATCCGCAGCGGCTCGGCTAGGCCAACTCCCAGGTGGGCGGCCTGGCGGGCAATCGCGTCGGTGGGGATAATGACAAGCGAGCGGGGATTGAGCCCACTGAGCGCCTCGCCCCAGCGCTCCACTTCTCCGGCCACCAGGCGGATTTGGGCGCCTTCGTGCGCCACATCAAAAAAGCGCACGGTTTCGGCGTCATAATTACCGGTATCCATGTGGCCCAAGCATAGTCGGGCGCCCACTAAGATGAAGTCCTATGACTTCCGCACAGATTCATCCCGTAACCCTGATTGGCGGCGGCCCCGGCGCGTGGGACCTCATTACCGTGCGCGGCATGCGCGCCCTGCAGGATGCAGAGGTTATTCTTGCCGATCACCTGGGACCTACGGCGCAGCTCGATAAGCTGTGTGATATTTCTTCCAAAGAGCTTATTGACGTCTCTAAGCTCCCCTATAAGAAGTCAATCTCGCAGGAAAAGATCAACGAGCTGCTCATCGAACACGCCCGTGCCGGCCGCAAGGTGGCCCGTCTTAAGGGGGGCGATCCTTTCGTCTTTGGGCGCGGCTTTGAAGAGGTGCAAGCGCTGGCGGATGCGTCTATACCCACCACGGTCATTCCGGGCGTAACCTCCGCCATTTCCGTTCCTGCGGCCGTAGGAATCCCGGTAACCCAGCGCGGCATCGTCCACGGGTTCACGGTGGTCTCCGGCCACCTTCCGCCCGGCCATGAGAAGTCCTTGGTGGACTGGGCAGCGCTCGCCCGCTCTGGCGCCACGCTGGCTGTCATCATGGGCGTGAAAAATGCCCCGGCGATTGCCAGTGCGCTTATCGGAGCCTCCCTCTCCCCCTCCACTCCCTGCGCCATCATCCAAGAGGGCACGCTTTCTACCGAGCGCGCCTATCGTTGCACCTTGGGCACCTTGGCGCAGACGATGGCCAAGCACGAGATCTCCGCGCCAGCGGTCTACGTCATCGGCGAGGTGGCCGGGCTGTAGCACCCTCGAGGCCTTCCGGGTCCGCGAGGCCAACTTGTGGCCGCGCTCTACCCCACCGCAGTTGGGGTTTGGTCCGTATCGTGGCCAAAGGTCGCGGCGGAAGTGCTACGCGCGGTCAGCAGCGGGGCTTTCGGGCGCCTTATCCTGCACGATGGTCACGCCGGACTTGCGCGAACCGTGGACGCGGTGGGCGGCAGCGACGCGCTCCGGATAATCCGGGGCATGGAAATCAGCATGGGCGGCTTCCTCAGCGTTTTCGGCTTCCAATTCCGCCGCACGCGCACGCCTGGTGCGCAACGCGCCACGGATGGTGGCCGCTACACCAGCCGCGACCACGATCGCGATGGCAACGGGGGTAACTGCTGCAGGCACTGCCCAGCCAAAGTACGTCTCGGCACCGCCGATGATTTTGCTGATATTCAGGCCCACGATGGCCGTGCCCACCAGTCCGCCGAGCAGGACGGGGTTGATGCGGGAGATAAGCCACGCGGCGATGGGCGCGCTGATAGCGCCACCGATGAGCAGGGCAAGAACTGCGGCCAAGTTGGCGACGATATCGTGCCAGAGACCGACGATAAAGCCCGCAGTAGCGCCGAAGGTCACCAGGAACTCAGCGGCGTTGACCGTACCCACGATGCGGCGCGGCTGCTCGCGGCCGATGGCCATGAGCGTGGAAGTCGACACCGGGCCCCAGCCGCCGCCACCGGTGGAATCGACGAATCCGCCCACAAGGCCAAGTCCGGCCAGAAACGGCGTGGAGTGGGTGCGCTTATAGGCAGAGCCACGGCGGCGTGGTTGGGAGAAGCGCCAGATGAGGTTGGCGCCGATGCCCACCAGGATGAGTGCGGTCACTGGCGCGGCCGCCGCGGTGGAGATATTCGACAGCAACGTGGCGCCCAAAAAGGCGGCGATCCCACCCGGCACACCGAGACGGACTACGGTTTTCCAATCCACGTTCCCGAAGCGCGCGTGGCTTAATCCGGAGATGGCCGTGGTACCCAGCTCGGCGGTGTGTACGACGGCCGACGCCTGCGCGGGGCCAAGGCCGGCAAGAAGCAGCATGGTGGTAGACGTGACGCCAAAGCCCATGCCGATACCACCGTCCACGAGGTTGGCGGCCGCACCGGCGAGCGCGATGAGGATGAGGGTTAGCATGGCGCGAACACCTCCTGTGCGGCGCGACGAGCGTGGTGAAAGCGATCTGCAACGAGGCCCGCGAGATCAGTGCCGAGAGGGCGGTCGACGGTCGCGGGAACGCCCGCCAACCGGTCTAGGAGCAGGCCCTCGGTCACGAAGAGCGGAATAACGCGTACGCGAGAGGGGTCTTGATGCTCGCGGCACAAGGACACGATCCCTTCGCGACCACCGCGGGTGGCGAATTCCACCGCCGTGGGCACGCCGGTGAGCGCGAAGGTGCGGTGGGCTAGCTCACGGATGGCATCGTTAGCCGCGGTATCGGAGGAACCGACGGAGTAGATGACCACATGGGCATCGTCAGGCCGGGTACGGGAGGCGAGCACGCGGGCGAGGTCCTCGCTGGTGCCGAGCCCTGGGGCGAGGTGGAGGGAAAGGTGGGAGGTTTGGGAGGCGTCGGCAAGCGCGCGTGGGACGTCCACGCGCTGGTGATAGCCCTGGGTAAAAAGCAGGGGAACCACAATGGCCTCGGTCTCCCCTAGCTGGGCGAGCTCGAGCGCGGCCGTGGTGAGGTCGGGCTCATTGAATTCCAGGTGCGCGGCGCGGGCTGGGCGCAGACCCGCGACCTGGGTCAAACGCTCAATGCCGGCCGCGGCGTCCGGGTGCCGCGAACCGTGGGACAGGGTAATAAGTGCGGGCATGGGGCGCATCCTTAAGCCTGCGGTGCCGTGGAGTGTCCGCGGCGGGCAAGCGAGCGCTTCAATGCCTCGTTGGAGGACACGGCCGGTGCGGGGGCTACCGGGGCATCGTCTTGGCCGTGAAAGCGCACGGAGAAAATCCGCAGGCACTCCTGGCACTTCCAGGCAAAATCATCTTCCTCATCCGGGAAGAGGTCGGTGCCGGCGCAATACGGGCAGAAGCTGGGATGGTTGCGGTTGGGGTTGGGCTGGCGGCGAAAATTCACTGCAAGTCCTCCTCCTTGGCACGCAAGACCCAGTGGCGGAATTGCTCGCCGTCCTCGCGCTGCTCTTTGTATTTATTGACCAAGCGAATGACGTACTCGGGCACCTCATCGGCGACGACCTTGTGGCCGCGCAGCTTACGGCCCCAGTCCGGGGACAAGCCAAGGGCGCCGCCCAGGTGGACCTGGAAGCCCTCGACGCGGTTGCCCTCGGAATCGGTAACAATCTGGCCCTTCAGGCCGATGTCCGATACCTGCGAACGCGCACAGGCGTTGGGGCAGCCGTTGAGCGCGATGGAAATCGGCACGTCCAGATCGCCCAAGGTGTCTTCCAGAATGTCTACCAACTCGATGGCGCGGGCCTTGGTGGTCACGTGCGCGAGCTTGCAAAATTCCAGACCGGTGCAGGAGATGACGCCGCGGCGGAATTCGGACGGCTGGGAGTACAGGCCGGTCTCATCGAGCGCGCGGGAGAGCGCCGGAATGTCTTCTTCCTCCACATCGAGGAAGAGCAATTCCTTCATCGGGGTGGTGCGGATGCGGCTGATGCCGAACTTTTCGGCCACGTCCGCAATGGCGATGAGCTGCTCGCCGGTGGCGTGGCCCACGGTAGGTTTGACGCCGACGTAGAACTTGCCATCCTTCTGGCGGTGCACGCCCAAGTGATCGCGGGAGCCGGGCTCGACCTCTAGCGGAAAACCATCCAGCAGCGGCTTATCTAGGTATTCTTCCTCGAGCACTTGGCGGAACTTCTCGATGCCCCACTTGGCTACCAAGAACTTCAGGCGGGCACGATTGCGATTGCGGCGGAAGCCGTAGTCACGGAAGATGCCGACCACACCGGCCCAGACCTCCGGCACGCGCTCTAGGGGAACCCAGGCGCCGAGGGACTGCGAGAGCATCGGGTTGGTGGATAGGCCGCCGCCAACGAAGCAATCGAATCCCGGGCCGTACTCGGGGTGGTTCACGCCCACGAAGGCTACGTCTTGAATCTCATGCGTGACGTCCTGACGGGAGTTGCCGGAGATAGCGGTCTTGAATTTGCGCGGCAGGTTATGGAATTCCTCGCGCGGCAGGTAGTTATTCTTAATCTCTTCGATGGCTGGGGTGGCATCGATAATCTCGTCCTCGGCCACGCCGGCAACTGGAGAGCCCAAAATGACGCGCGGCACATCGCCGCAGCCCATGAGCGTGCTCAGCCCCACAGACTCGAGTTTGTCCCAAATGGTGGGCACATCCTCGATTTGAATCCAGTGCAACTGGATATTCTGGCGGTCCGTAAAGTCCGCCGTGGAGCGGGCATAATCGCGCGAGATCTCACCGACGGCGCGCAGCTTGGCAGGATCGGCACGGCCGCCGTCGAAGCGCACACGCATCATGAAGTACTCGTCCTGCAGTTCCGCGTTAGATAGCTTGGAGGTCATCTCACCGCCCAAGTTCTGGTTGCGCTGTGTATAAAGGCCCAGCCACTTAAAGCGAGGGGCTAGGTCATCGGCTGGGATCGAGGAAAACCCCTGCTTGGAATAGATATCGATGACGCGCTGCTTAGCAGAAAGTCCGCCGTCTTCCTGCTTAATTACCTCATCGTTATTGAGGGGCTCGGTGCCGTCAATCTTCCATTGGCCTTCGGGCTTTTTAGCGCGGGGCGTGCGCTTGGTATTAGTCGCGGTGGTCATGGTGTAGATCTCAACCTGCCTTTCCAAAGTATTGAAAGACAACCTACCCGTCTAAAATGAGCAGACAAAGCGGTCTTTTTTATTTTCAAGTAAAAAATCGTCCTGAACTGCATGAAGAGAAGAATATTTTTAGAATCTAATTCAACGCTTTGCCGCAACCTAGACTAAACGGTTCAATTGCCAGAAAGATAAGCCACAGAAAATGAACCTAGCGGTCTAGACGCCGCGATAGAGAGAAAGGCATTCACGCAGCATGAATCAGCCCTTGAAGGTAGCCGTCATCGGCGCAGGCCCAGCCGGCATCTACGCCTCCGATATCCTGGTGAAGAAGACCGGCGGCGAGGTACAGATTGACCTCATCGAGCAGATGCCCGCGCCCTTCGGTCTCATCCGCTACGGCGTAGCACCGGACCACCCGCGCATTAAGGGCATCATCAAGTCCCTGCACCGCGTGCTCGATACCGAGCAGATTCGCCTGTTGACCAACGTGCATATCGGCCGTGACATCACCGTCGACGAGCTACAGCAGCACTACGATGCTGTGGTCTTTGCCACCGGTGCCGTGGGCGACCGCCACCGCGATATCCCTGGCGCGGACTTGGACGGCGTGCATGGCGCCGGCGAATTCGTGGGCTTTTACGATGGCAACCCGCGCTTCGAGCGCGATTGGGACCTGTCCGCCAAGGAAGTTGCGGTTATTGGCGTGGGCAATGTGGGACTGGACGTCTCCCGCATCTTGGCCAAGACCGGCGATGAGCTCAAGGTCACCGAGATCCCCGATAATGTCTACGAGTCCCTGGCTAAGAACCAGGCTGAGACCGTGCGCGTCTTCGGCCGCCGCGGCCCGGCGCAGGCCAAGTTCACTCCGCAGGAGCTCAAGGAGCTGGACCATTCTGAGTCCATTAATGTTGTGGTCTCCCCCGAGGACATCGATTATGACGAAGCCTCGCTGGCCGCGCGCCAGGAGAGCAAGTCCACCGACTTGGTGTGCCAGGTGCTCGAGCAGTATGCCATCCGCGATCCCAAGGAGGCGCCGCACACGCTGCAGATCCACCTCTTCGAGCAGCCGGTAGAAATTTTGGGCGAGGACGGCAAGGTCAGGGGCATCAAGACCGAGCGCACCGTGCTCAACGGCGATGGCAGTGTGCACGGCACCGGCAAATTCACCGAATGGCCGGTGCAGGCGGTCTATTTCGCCACCGGTTACCGCTCCGATGCGGTCGATGGCGTGCCCTTTAACCAGGACAAGAACGTCATCAATAACGATGGCGGCCATGTCATCGATGCGGCCGGCGCGGTAGTACCGGGTCTCTACACCACCGGGTGGATTAAGCGCGGCCCGGTGGGGCTGATCGGCAATACCAAGTCCGATGCCACGGAGACGATTGGCATGCTGCTTGCCGACGCCGCTTCTGGCACCCTCCCCTCCCCCTCCAGCACCGCGGATATCACCGAAGTCTTTACCGAGCGCGGTATCGATTACCTGACGTGGCAGGATTGGCAGCGCTTGGACGCGGCCGAACGCGCGCTGGGTGAGCGCGAGGGCCGCGAGCGTAAGAAGTTTGTGGAGTGGGAGGACATGGTCTCCCACTCACGCGCCGAAGTTTAGCGGCGAATGATGGCAAGGACCTCGTCGACGATGGACTGCACCTCGTCGGCGGTCTTTGCCTCTACATTGAGGCGCAGCAGCGGCTCCGTATTAGACGCGCGCACGTTGAACCATGCCTCGGTTCCCTTGAGCTCTACGGTCACGCCATCGAGCTCATCGACGGACTCAATCTTATCCGCCAGCTCATCCAGTACCGCCTGGGTAGCGGCCTTCTGATCCTCCACGGTGGAATTGATCTCACCGGAGGCCTCGTAGCGGGAGTATTCCGCCATGAGTTCGCTCAGCGGCTTATCAGACTGGCCCAGAGCGGCCAGCACGTGCATCGCAGCAAGCATTCCGGAATCGGCGTTCCAGAACTCCTGGAAGTAGTAGTGCGCGGAATGCTCGCCACCGAAGGCGGCCTGGTGCTCTGCCATCTGCGCCTTGATGAAGGAGTGGCCCACGCGGGTGCGCACCGGGGTGCCGCCCTTTTCCTTAATGAGCTCCGGCACGGTCTTGGAGGTAATCAGGTTGTGGATGATGGTAGCGCCGGGGAACTTCTCCAGGTAGCGCTCAGCCACCAGTGCGCAGATGGCAGACGGAGAAACCGGCTGGCCCTTTTCATCCACTACGAAGCAGCGGTCCGCATCGCCGTCGAAGGCCAAGCCAATATCGGCTTTCTGATCCACGGTGAACTTCTGCAGATCTACGAGGTTCTTTGGATCCAAGGGGTTAGCCTCGTGGTTCGGGAAAGTGCCATCGAGCTCGAAGTACAAATCGCGGACGTCGAAAGGCAAGCCATCGAAGACGGCCGGCACGGTGTGGCCGCCCATGCCGTTGGCGGCATCGACAGCTACGACGAGCGGCTTGGAATCCTCCAGCGGTACCAGCTTGCGCAGGAAGTCGGCGTAGCCGGCCAGAATCTCCTGCTCGGCAATTGCGCCCTCGGTGCCGGTGAACTCCGGGGTGCCGTCGATAAGCATCTGCTTAATCTGCTCCAAGCCGGTCTCCTGGCCCACCGGTACCGCGCCGGCGCGGCAGAGTTTAATGCCGTTGTACTTGGCTGGGTTATGGGACGCGGTAAACATAGCGCCCGCACACTCCAGGGAACCGGCGGCGTAGTAGAGCTCGTCGGTAGAGGTTAGCCCCAGCAGGGTCACGTTGAGGCCCTGCGAGGTCACGCCCTCAGCAAAAGCGCGCGCCAGAGACGGCGAGGACGGGCGCATATCGTGGCCGACTGCCACGGTATTTTCGCCTTCTTCCCGCAGGATGACGGCAAACGCGGCGCCCGTATCGCGCACGAAGTTCTCATCGATATCTTCGCCCACCACGCCACGGACGTCATAGGCCTTAATTACTGCATCAAGATGCTCACGAGTTCGCATAACCTGCAATAGTACTCCCGCCCGCTGGGAAACTACCGCACCACGGGGTTCGTGTCAGTCCTGTTCCGGTTCCGCGGGCGTCGATTCATCGGGCACGACGGAAAGGTGTGCGCGGCGCGCCTTTTTGGCATAAGCCACGCGGCGGGTGCGAAAGACCGGGTGATTCGAATTGGCAGGGTCTGCCCCATCAAAGGTCGCGGAGTAGTCGATGGGGTCGGCACCGGAGCCGGCGCTGCGGTCATCGACCAAGCCGGTAGTCACGCGGCCATCTTCCTTGACGGCCTCTGCCAAAGCCATCAGGTCATCTTCCTCATCCAGCTCAATGCGATCCACACGCACCAGTTCCCAGCCCACTGGGGCGGAGATGCGGTCGCGGTGGGTGGCGCACAGATCCCAGCTGTGTGGGTTCTCCTCTTCCGCCAGCGGTCCAACGACGGCCGTCTGGTCCGCGTAAGCGTAGGTCAATGTCGCCACGGCGGGGCGGCCGCAGCCTGGGCGGGAGCAATGGCGAGAAATAGTCACAGCGCATAAGTCTAAACCCTTGGTTGAGATTTAGATAGTCTTCGCCCCGGCGTGGCTCCGCTAAATCCGGCCCGCCAGCACCTTAGAATCAGGGTCATGACCGCCGCTCGCCCGCATATCCGCCCCGCCCGCGACCGCCACGGCCACGGCATGCGCGGACCTCTCCTCCCCCAGCAGACCCCGCGCTACCGCAGCGCGCGCGAGCACTTCGACATGGCCGTATTGGAGGCCTATGCCCCCATCCAAAACGCCTTCGCGCCACAATTGCGTGGCCTCGACTTGGCCGTAGACACCATCCCGCGCATGCGGCTTTCTCCCGATATGACCGTACTACCGGATGAGATTATCGCCGATGGCCCAGTTCCCCTCGGCCGCGTGGTTCCCGCCGGTGTAGATTCCGAGGGCCAGCCCACCCGCGCGCGCCTGGTCATCTTCCGCATGCCTATTGAGCAACGTGCCTCTACCCCGTCCGAGCGTTCCGAACTCCTGGGCACCGTTATTACCGCACTGGTGGCCAACTACCTCAACTTGGACCCCGAAGAAGTGGACCCGCGCTATAGCTGGTAGCCCCAGTAGGTTTCGCGGCAGCAGAAAAGCCCCTGGCCGCACATTGCGTGCTAGCCAGGGGCCTTACTGGACACCTTAATTATCCAATCTCGCGCTTGAGGCGGCGGCGCTCACGGTCCGATAGCCCGCCCCAAATACCGAAGCGCTCATCGTGCTCCAGCGCGTACTCCAAGCATTCATCGCGTACCGCGCAGGCCTGGCAGATGCGCTTGGCCTCACGGGTAGAGCCTCCCTTTTCAGGGAAGAATGCTTCAGGGTCGGTCTGTGCGCACAGCGCCTGGTCCTGCCACTCCTGCTCGACGGCACCGAAGAGTTCATCGAGCGACATCTCTGCAGCAGCACCGCCACGGAGAATGGCGTTGTTATTAGCCATTTTGTCCACGCCTTTTCCTTTCTCCGAGGTTGGGTAATTCTCATCAGTGCGACCGACTGTACACCACATTCCCCTTGGGCAACCCCGCCGGGATGGTGTGGAAGTAACGGCGCCGGCCGCTGTTTCTTTCACTGATGTAATTTCACACCGGATCACTAAATATCGTCAACCCGAATTGGCGGCTTCTTCGCGCTTTCCGGCAAAAACGCAGCACACGATCCCCATCCGTCACATCTGTAACAACTGATCCCCTATGGGGGTGTAGGTAGGGGGTACTACATGTAGTGGTACCCCGTTTTTCTGTCAACAATTTTCAGGAAATTCCGGCGTGTCGCGCGCACAACCCTGCAAAGAGGGGATCCATGCGCTTCGCATCTGTGAAGATTTCACACCGTGTCGGCCAGTGCGGACAGTCGGGCTCGGTGGCCCCACAAAAAGAGAGGCCGAACCGAGGCTCCATTGTCCTCAGTTCGACCTATGTCAGCTGGACCTAGTGCAGTGCCCAGACCACGGCGAAAGCGTTAAGCATCGGAGCTAAAACGCACGCCGGCATCGGGAATGGCAACGCCGGGGAAGACACGCATGCCGTCGAGAAGCTCGCAGCGTGCGCCGATGTGGGCGCCTTCACCAATGACACAGTTCTCAATGACCGCGTTGGCGCCAATGTGGGCGCCGGAGGCAATGATCGAGTTGTGGATGATGGCGCCGGGCTCAATGCGCACGCCGTCGAAGACAACGGTGCCCTCCAAGCGGGAGCCCGCGCCCACCTCGGAGCCACGGCCCACGGCGGTACCGGATAGCAGCAGCACGCCACCGGCGATTCCGGCGGAGGGATCTACCAGGGATTCACCAGTCCTGCCCTCAATCAGCGGGGAAGGCGCGATGCCGCGTACTAGGTCGGAGGAACCACGGGTGAAGTCATCCGGGCGGCCCATGTCGCGCCAGTAGGAGTTGTCTACGTGGCCGACAACCAGGCGGCCTTCAGCCAAGAGCCCTGGGAAGGTTTCGCGTTCCACGGAAACAACGCGGTTAGCCGGGATGGACTCGATGACGGAGCGCTTGAATACATAGCAACCGGCGTTGATCTGGTTGGTTGGCGGATCCTCGGTCTTTTCTAGGAACGCGGTAACTCGGCCGTTGGAGTCGGTCGGCACGCAACCAAACGCACGCGGGTCAGCCACGTTGAGCAGGTGCATGGTGACATCGGCGTCCTTGTCATGGTGCGTGGTGAGGATCCCTTCCAGATCCATGCCGGAGAGCACGTCGCCATTGAAGACCATGACCGTGTCATTGCGCAGTTTGTCGTAGACGTTGCGGATGCCGCCGCCGGTGCCGAGCGCGGTCTCTTCCACCACGTACTCGATCTCCAAGCCCAGATCGGAGCCATCACCGAAGTAATCCTCAAAGACCTCGGCCTTATAGGAGGTAGACATGACGACGTGCTCAATGCCGGCGGCCTTGATGCGGGCGAGCAGGTGCTGCAGGAACGGGTAGTTTGCCGTCGGCAGCATCGGCTTCGGCGTACCGATGGTTAGTGGGCGCAGGCGGGTGCCGCGGCCGCCGACGAGAATCACTGCATCCGTGCTGGCACCGTGGGTGGTGGCTGCTTCAGTCATAGTCTTCCTTATGTATGCGGACAGTTTTATTCTGTGATTTTCTGAGGGACAGTGTAGAGCGTATGGCGCGCAATCCAGTTCAACGGCACGCGCACCGAGCCTTAAGAACGTGCCGAGGCTGAGGCAATAAGCCCGCGGAGTCGCAGTCCCAGCCACAACGCGCCGCGCAGTGGGGCCTGCCACCATGCGGGGTGGCGGTCTGCCTGAAAGCGATAGGCGGAGTTGTGGTGGGCGCGCAGCATCGCTCCGGCGTGCGCTTGGGTGGAATGCCCCTTAGCGTGGCTGATGACGGCCTCTGGGCAAAAGATGTTTTGGTAGCCGGCGCGCGTGAAGCGATCTCCTAGATCTACGTCTTCGAGATACATGAAGTAGCGCTCATCAAATCCGCCAATGGCGTCGAAGGCATCCCAGCGCACAAGAAGGCAGGAACCGGATAACCATCCGGCTGGGCGCTGGGAGGTCATATCGGCTTCATCGCGGTAGGCGCGCGACCATGGATTGGACGGCCAGATCGAAGAAAAGAGTGCGTGCCCAATGCCGGTAGCCACGGTGGGCACGGCGCGGGCCGAGGGATAGTTGCTACCATCCGGCTCCACGATGCGCGGGCCCACGGCCGCAGCATCCGGCCACTGGCGGGCGCACTCAATGAGTTGATCAATAGATCCCGGGGTAAAGGTGACATCGGGATTGGAAATAAGGAAAAATTCCTCATCCACGCCACCGTGCTCGCGGGCGAAGCGGGCACCCGCATTCATGCCAGCGCCGTAGCCAATATTTCCGCCAGTATCGAGAAAGTCCACCCCGGCACGTTCGCGGGCGGCGGCCTCGGGCACGCCGTCGGTGGAGCCATTATCCGCAAGCACGACATTGGTGCCGCGAGCGCAGGCGCCCGGGAGGGAGTCCAAAAAACTACCGAGGTATTCACCGGGACTATAGGTCACGGTGATCACGGCCAGCGGGGATTGATTTGGTGTAGTCACAATGGCCCCGAGCTTAGTCACAGGCGCTCCTCGCACTGGGCAGGGACACTGCCCGAACACGCGAAATCGGACACGGATCACTAATTTTTGGCTTTTCTGCCCTAAACTGTCTCCAGATCCCCACCAATCTAGAAAGCCTCCACTTGTGACTTCTGAGAACACTCGCCGGGCGCGCACCATCCAGCCGGCGCCCTCTGCCGCTAGTGCGGTAAAGCAAAAAGGTTCCACGGCCATCAAGGCGATCGTGGCACTCCTGTCTGCCTTGATCCTGGTGGTATCTGGCGTGGGTTATGCCACCGTAGGCCGGCTGGATAGTGGCATGTCTTCGGCCACTGACTTGTCCCTAGACGGCCAGGGCTTGTCCGGTAACTCGCTCGATGGCGCAGTAGATATCTTGCTGGTGGGCAAGGATTCGCGCACCGATGCCAAGGGCAATCCCCTCTCCGAGAAGGAACTGGCGGACCTGCACGCCGGCGTGGCCGATGGTGAGGAAAATACCGACACCATGATGCTCATCCGCGTTCCGGAGGACGGTTCCCGCGCCACCGCCGTATCCATTCCGCGCGATACCTATGTCAAGGATCCGGACTACGGCAATATGAAGATGAATGCTGTCTTCGCCTCCCATAAGAACGCCAAGGTGGAAGAGCTCGAGCAGGAAAATGCTGAGGCGGAGGCCAAGGGCAAAAAGAAGCCACATTCGGATAAGGACATCGAAAAGCAGGGCGTCGAAGCCGGCCGCGAAGGATTGCTGGCCATGGTGCGCACCCTGACCGGTGTGTCTATTGATCACTACGCCGAGGTGGGCCTGTTGGGCTTTACTTTGCTCACTGACGCCGTCGATGGCGTAGATGTCTGCCTCAACGATGATGTTGATGATGACATGTCTGGCGCTAAGTTCAGCAAGGGCAAGCAGACCCTCGACGGCGCCAAGGCCCTAGCCTTCGTGCGCCAGCGCTATAACCTCCCGCGCGGCGACCTCGACCGCATCGTGCGCCAGCAGGCCTTCATGGCGTCCCTGGTCAATAAGATCCTGGACAACGACACCCTGGCTAATCCTTCCAAGCTGTCTAAGATTGCCAAGGCGGTAGAGCGCTCCGTAGTCATCGATGAGGGCTGGGACATCATGGGCTTTGTTACCCAGCTGGCCGGTCTGGCCGGCGGCAATGTCACCTTCACCACTATCCCGGTGACCTCCATCGACGGCCAGGGCGATTATGGCGAATCCATCGTCACCATCGATTCCGCCGAGGTCCACCGCTTCATGGATGACCTGGCCAAGACCCACGATGAAGCCACCGATGAGTCCAAGGCCGAAGATAAGGACAAGCAAGAAAAGGCGGACAAGGACAAGGACGTCGATCCGAATATCAATATTCACGTCCTCAACGCCGGCAATATTGATGGCTTGGCCTCCGGCATCGGCTCTTGGCTGGAAGGCAAGGGCTACACGGTGGAGCGTTCCGCCAATGCGCAGCCGGGCATCTACAGCGAGTCGCAGGTGGTCGCCGCCGATCCGACGAGCAAGGAAGCTAAGGCCCTGGCCAAGAAGCTGGGCGGGGTGCCGGTGGCAGAGAATACGCAGCTCGATGACGACACCCTCATCGTGGTTGCTACCGATGATTACCAGGGACCTTCCGATAAGGAAGCCAGCGACCAGCAGCCGGAGGAAGATAAGTCCAGCCAGCCGGTTGGCACCCCAGGCAACGACTTCGGTACCGCCAAGGTTTCCCCAGAGATCGATGCTGGTGGCGACGGCCCGCGCTGCGTGAACTAGCACTTCTCCCCTACGATGGGCGGGTATGGAACTACTCGCCCATCTTTTGCGTGCCGATGCCGCCTCCCCGCGGCTTACCGTATACAACGAGTCCACCGGCGCGCGCATGGATTTTTCCGCACAAACGCTCGACAATTGGGTGGCCAAGATCGCCAATATGCTGGAAGAAGAGCTCGACCTAGAGGCGGATTCCACCATCGCTATCGATCTTCCTTCCTCGTGGCAGGCGGCCGTTGTGGCCTTGGGCGCCCTTGCTTCTGGCCCTTCCTATAGCTTTGGCGAGTCTGCCGCGCTTGCCGACGTCGTCTTTACCTCCCCTTCCCGCTACGCGGCCGCCCACGAGCGCCAGCCCCAGGCCGACATCGTGCTCATTAGCGAGAACCCCTTTGGCCGCGGCGTGGTCGAGTCCGGCGGGGAGCTTCCCACCGGCGCCATCGATTTTGGCCCCACCGTGCGCTTCTACGGCGATCAGTACTTCGGAGAAACCCAACCACTGCCCCAGCTTGTCGATGCCCCCGCTACCGCCGAGCGCCTACTTTCTACCGGCTGGTCCGATAATGAGTCTTTCTCCCGCGCCGTGCTCGAGCCCCTAGCCGCTGGCGGTTCCGCGGTCATCGTTGCCGGCATGTGCCCGGCCGAGCGCTTAGAGGAAATCGCCGCCAATGAGAAGGCCACCGCACGCCTCTAATTGTTTCTGTATGCAGGCTAGACCCAGATATACTTAGCCCTCGTTATGTTTCTGGGAATCTCTGTGGACGCATGGTCCTCTATCTTCATCGGCGTCCTCATCCTCGCTGGCACCATTACTCAGGGCACCATCGGCTTTGGTTTAGGCACCATTGCCACGCCCATTATCGCGCTCATTCGACCTGAGCTCGTGCCCACGCTCATTCTGCTGCTGGCACTGTGCATTTCCAGCTATACGCTCGCGCGCACCTTCCGCGAGACATCCTGGCGCGTGGTGGGCATTTCCTCCCTCGCCCGCATTCCCGGTTCCCTGGTGGGCGCGTGGGCAATCGCCAGCCTCTCTCCCGATGGGCTGTCCATCTTCATCGGTTGCGCCGTACTCCTTGCTATGACGCTATCCAGCTTGGGCTGGAGCCCTCGCCCCACCACCGCCAATACGCTCATCGCCGGCGTAGCCTCCGGCATCCTGGGCACCTCGACCTCCATCGGCGGCCCGCCCATGGCGCTGATTATGAAGCGCTTCGACCCAAACCGCACCCGCGGCACCTTGGCGGGCACCTTTGTCCTCGGAACCTTAATTTCTCTTATAATTCTGGCGTTTAATGGGCAGATCACCAGCACTCAGGTGACCGCAGCGGCGGCCTACTTCCCCCTCGTTGTCGTGGGTCTCGTTGCCGCCAACTACCTCAACCGTTTTATAGATAGGCGCCTCCTCAACCGCATCGTCATCATCGTGGCCATCTGCGCGGCGCTCATGCTTATTGCCGAAGCCGCCCTTTTCTAGCCCTACCCGCTACCCCTCAGCGGAAGACCCCGGCAGGTTCCAGTTGCGGAACACGTCAACCTCTGCAATGTAAACGCCTTTAACTTATGTCACGTAACATTCACGCTTAGGCATTTTATAACCTCTTTCCACCCGCCTAAATGCAGCGTACGGCGCATATTGTGACATGTCCACAACTTTTCAACAGGGTGCCAATACCTTTCTCGCAGCCACAGGAACACCCCCACCTAGGGGTGTTACAAATTTAAGTCGATCGGCCATTGTATATACATCTATCCATCAATAATTTTTCACACACTGCCAGCCATCTAGCGGGAATAAATCCCAATAAACAGGTTGGTCTATATAAAAAATACCCACCCTCCGCTCCAGTAAATATATAGACATCTAAGAGATGACTTAATTATGAGCCTGTTTTAGCGTTTTCTTAGCGCAACACTGTGAGTTGCTGGATTTCATTCATAAGTTCATTCATTTTCTACCTGCCCAGGAGAAGTTCTATATGTCGATTCGTCGTCGCATGACCGGCCTGACCGCCGGCCTCATCGTCGCCGGCACCGCTTTCGCGGCACCGCTGGCTGGCGCAGCTACCCAGACCGAGTCCTACCCGGAGACCCCGGCTCTGAACCCGGATCTGCCAATCATCCACACCACCCACGGTTCCGACCACAAGAAGGCGAACGTCCTGAACCCTCGCCCGGTATGCAACCCGTGGGAGGACCACCGCACCGTGGTCTACAAGGTCTCCGATCGCTTCCTGCCGGCCGGCACCATCTCCACCACCAACCAGACCAAGAAGGACATCCCGCTGCAGCAGGATCTGTCCAAGTCTCAGTCCATCTCCCTTTCCGTCAACGGTGACCGCACCGAGACCACGTCCATGAACCTGGGCGGCAAGGGCTCCGGCAAGAAGGGTGAGGGCTCCTTCGGCATCTCCCACGAGATCGCCACCAAGATCGGCGCTAGCGCTTCCTACTCCCTGTCCTGGGAAGCTGGCCAGTCCATCGGACCATACGACGTTCCGCCAAACCACACCGGTGAAGCTACCTACGGCTTCCGCGTGCTGAACATGACCGGCACCCAGCAGTACTGCAAGCCTAACGGCACCTGGTCCACCCCGACCGCATGGAATGCAATGCAGCCGGTAAAGAACGAGGTTCGCGTCAAGCTGTACGACAAGCTGTCCGACTCCTACGCTCCTAACAAGGACGCTCAGAACACCACCGACGTCAATGACCCGAAGGTTGTTGAAGAGGACAAGAACCTCGAGGCTGACGCAGAGGTAATCAAGGACTCCGAGGGCAACGCCAAGGAAGCAACCGAGAAGGTCTCTGAGGCAGAGGGCAAGAACGAAGAGGCTGCCGACAAGAAGAAGCAGGAAGAGGTCGATGCCAAGGAGGACAAGAAGGACTCCAAGCACAAGCTCGACCTCGAGCCTTACCTGACCGTGTCCGGCGCTAAGCACGCTGGCTTCGCAGGCACCGTTGCTCTGCGCGCTAAGAACGTTGGCTCCGAGCGTTACTACGGCGAGTTCCCAGCTACCCAGTTCCGCGTTGACGTGAAGACCGTTAAGGGCCCGAAGGGCGTTGACCGCCTCATCACCCCGCGTTCCTCCAACGGCGCTCACATCCGTGACTTGGGCTTCAATGAGAAGACCTCCACCCGCTCCTTCGAGGTAACCCTGGCTAACCCGATTAACGCTGGCGAAGAAGCTCGCATCGCTAACCTGGACTTCGGCGACGGCAAGACCAAGGAAGGCCGCCTCATCAACAACATCGAGGTAACCCAGACCTCCCGCATCAAGGGTGATGACTCCAAGCACAACGACCAGAACGTTGACTCCCGCGAGCACACCATGAAGGACACCGGCAAGAAGGCTGAGGGCCTGTTCTAAGAACACCCTACTTCTGCCCTAGGGACACAGTTTCCTAGCCAGTCACTTCCAGAAGGCCGCTGCACCATCAAATGGTGCGGCGGCCTTCCTTCATGTCCCCCTCCCCATACATGTCATCACTCCGCTCCAGATGCCCCCACCGAGGCCCTGGACGAGCACCCAGAAATTGCAGAGCTCTTCGCTCCTCTTTCGCAGCTGCTTACCGACGAAAAGATGCAGGAACTCAACGTCCGCGTCGACGTCGATGGCGAGGACTGCACCACCATAGCGCTGGATTTCTTGAAGGAAGAAGACCTGATCGCGGACTAGCTGCGGCACCTTAACAAGATTCTCAAAGACCGCTGCACCACCCTCGGTGCGGCGGTCTTTAACATTTATTTAACGTAGATCACAAATTTGCTTTCGTTCGCTAACACCTTCAGATAGATTGTTTATGTTAGCTCATTCACAAGTACTGAAGGATGAATTCTATGTCTCACACTACTGCGAATGCGCCCGCTTCACCGGCCAGTTCACCCACTACCGGCGGCGCAGACACCCCCAACAACAGCCAGGTGACCGCCAATAAGGCCGTCAATAGCCAATGGACAATCACGCTCTTCGGCACTGCCGTGGGCGCAGGTATCCTCTTCTTGCCGATTTCTGCCGGCAGCTTCGGCTTCATCCCGCTACTGGTAGCCACTCTGCTCATCTTCCCGATGACCTACTTAGCCCACCGTGCCTTCTCCTGGATCATTAGCTACTCGCCGCTGCATGGCGAGGACGTCCTCGCGGTACTCACCCACTTCTTCGGCCGCGGCAACGGCATCATCCTCGCCATCATCTACTGGTTCACTATCTTCCCGGTGGTGCTCATTTACGGCGTATCGATTACTAATACAGTCGATAGTTTCATCGTCAACCAACTAGGCGGACCGGAAATTTCCCGCTACATCTTGGCACCGCTATGCGTGGGACTTATGACGCTGGCACTTGCCTTTGGCAATGCCATCATGCTGAAGATTGCCCAGTTCGTGGTTTACCCGCTCATCGTGGCGCTCGCAGCAGTATCGCTCTACCTCATCCCGCAATGGGACTTGGGTTCCTTCATGGAAGCCGGCGATCACAGCGCCGGCGGTGTGCTCAAGGCCATCATCCTTATCCTTCCCGTCTTGGTCTTCTCCTTTTCCTTTGTTGCCGCCATCTCCCAATTCTCCCTGGGCATGGAAAAGGAATACGGCGCGGACCACCACGCGCAGTCCGATAAGGTCATCCGCAACTCCGCCATCCTGCTGACCCTTTTCACCATGTTCTTCGTCTGGTCCTGCGCCCTGGCCATGGGCGCGGACGGCATGCAGGAGGCTAATGACAAGAACCTTCCGGTACTCTCCTACTTCGCCAATGAAACCGGCACCCCGTTTATGGCCTACATGGCGCCCATTGTTGTAATCTTCGCGGTGGCCTCCTCTTACTTTGGCCACGCCCTTGGCACCATCGAGGGGACCCAGTACCTCTTCAACCTGGCTGCACCGAAGGCCACAAAGAAGATGTCTACGCGCACGCTTGACCTGTGGACCTACCTCTTCATCTTCATCACCACGTCTCTAGTAGGAATTTTCAACCCCTCCATCCTGGATATGATTTCTGTCGTAGGCGGCGTCTTCTTCGCCTTCATGACCTACCTGCTGCCTATTTGGGTCATCTACCGCGTGGAGGCACTAGCCCGCTTCCGCGGTAAAAAGACCAACTACTTTGTGGCAGTCATGGGCTTAATCGTGCTCTTTGCCACCATCTGGGGAATGTTCCAATAATCGCACAAAAACGTGGCTCGACAAGGACTTTTCCTGTCTGGCAAGGTGGGAGACATCATGTCAGAACAGGAAAAAGATCCCGACCTAGAAATCAAGCTCGGGCAGAACAACGAAATCAAAATTAAAAACAAGTACGAGACGTTTTCCATTGCCAATGACATCGCCATCTCCGTGGTCTTCATCCTTGGCTCGGTGCTGACGCTGGCCGGCATGTCAATGGTCGCCACCGTCTTCTATCTTCTCGGCAGCCTAGGCATGGCAGCCCGCCCGGCCATCCGCCTGAAGCGCCGCACGCACCTGCAGCGCATTGGGGCAGATGCCAATACCGCCGAAAGTTACGACTACTAGGCGCAATGGGCAGACGGGGCTAACAGTAAACTTTCAGCAACTGGCAGCGACCTATCAGGCGCAATCCATTGCAGTAGCAGCCCCGTACCCCATACTTAAATCATGCGTTTGAGAGAGCGCATACGAGAGAGATAGAGAGAACCCCTCAGTTTCCAGAGGGCGGCTTAAGCCGATACATGGAAACACCTTGTAGAGAGAGACGCCTGCGGCCCTCGGTTCCTTTTGGTTCCGAGGGCCGCAGGCGTTTTACTTTGTGCCGAAGCGCTACTGGTGCAGCTTATTGTGTTTCGAAGCGAATAGCACCGCAGTTCCGGTCACCAGCGCCGCAGCCACCAAATAGAAGGCGGGAGCAAGCTGCAGGCCTGTGACATCAATAAGCCAGGTGGCAATCATGGGAGCGGTACCGCCAAAGACAGCATTGGCCGTATTAAACGTCAGCGCGAAGCCGGACAGGCGCACGTGCGTGGGGAATTGTTCGGAAAGGAAGGAGGGCAGGACGCCGTCGTTAAGCGCCAGCACGCCGCCCAAGCAGACCTGGATGATAATGACAAGCAGGAGCCCGGCGCCATCGAGAAGCATAAAGGCCGGAATGATGGACACACCCATGAACGCGGCCGCGCACAGCATCGTTGTGCGGCGGCCCAAGCGGTCCGAAAGCATGCCAGTCAGCAGGGCAAAGCCGACATAGAATGCGGACGCCACCGAGGACGCGATAAACGCCGGCGTCGCGGCCATGCCCAACTCCTCCGACAGGTAAGTGGGCAGGTAGGTCAAAATGACGTAGAAGCCAATGGCGTTGAGAACCGCGCCCGCAAAGGCAATGGCCAGGGCCTTGGGATACTTGAGGACCTCACGCAGCGGGGATTCCTCCGGCTCATCTTGATCCTCAAAGTGGGAGGACTCTTCCGTGTTGCGGCGAATCCACAGGCCATACAGACCCAAAGGCAGCGCAATGAGGAATGGTACGCGCCACCCCCAGGAATCCAGGGCGGCATCATCGAGGACTCCAGTCAGCAGTGCCGCAATGAGCGAGCCCAAGAGCAAACCCGAGGCCGTCGCGGACGGCACTACCGCCGAATAGATGCCACGCTTGCCGGCCGGGGCAATCTCAGCCAGGTGCGTGGCCGCGCCCGCATACTCACCGGCTGCGGAAAAGCCCTGCACCATGCGGCACAGCAACAGCAAGATAGAGGCGGCAAAGCCAATGGTGGCATACCCCGGCAGGAATCCGATGCACGCGGTAGCCACCGACATCATCACAATAGACACCGTCAGCGTGTGGATGCGCCCGTATTTATCGCCAAAGTGACCCCATACAATGCCTCCCAACGGCCGCACCAGGAATGACAGCGCGAAGAGCGCAAACGTCATAATCAGCGCGCGGCGGCCTTCCATCTCCGGAAAGAACACGCGGGAGATAATCGCGGACATATAGATATAGGCCGCGTAGTCGAACCACTCGATGAAGGTGCCGATGAACGCCGCCTTAATGGCCGAGCGATGTTGGCGTTTCGTAACTTCTGTATCTTCCACCTGTGCCGGCACGGCGTCCTTGGCTAGGGGTTGGGCTGTGAGAGGAGACATGCTCCTCACCTCAATTCTGTAGCTCTACAAGCATGTGAAACATGCGCAGCCTGACTGCGCGCATACCTTCAACCCTACAGAAACCAACTATGCTCTACGTCACTTTCACGCGCCAATGTTGCGCACCTACACCCCTGCCCCGCTTTCCGACGCCCTCCCCACCCCATTCCCAGCCACTAACAGCAACCCAACAGCCAGACCCCATGGGCACTACAGCCCAATGCCCCATACTGAAATCGTGCGTTTGAGAGAGCGCATACGAGAGAGATAGAGAGAACCCTCAGTTTCCAGAGGGCGGCTTTAAGCCGATACATGGAAACACCTTGTAGAGAGAGACGCCTGCGGCCCTCGGTTCCTTTTAGGTTCCGAGGGCCGCAGGCGTTTTACTGCCCTAGCTAGAGCCTTGGCATTATGTGGCAGAAGGTCTCTGCGGAAGCTTTTTATCAAAATCAATTAGGCGGCCCAAGGCCCAATCCTTATCAGTAAGCAGGCGAGAAAAGACCAAACCGGCACCAATAGATCCAACTACCATCATTCCGGTCGCGACATTGGCCAATGCTTGATCCATTTGACCATCATTCAAATAATACACCGCTCGAAACATTGTGACTCCCGGAATCATAATCACTGCGGCCGGAACAGTCGTTGTAATACGGGGAAGACGCGCCATTTTAGAAGCAACTGCACCCAGCAGCCCTATGAGCAATCCACCCATGAAGGCCGCAAAGAAAATGGTCGTTCCCGCGTGAATTAGAATCAAACGAAGCTCATTTGCCACGGTTCCAACGCACGCCGCTACTAAGACCATGCGGCGGGAAGAGTTAAAAAGGAAGGCAAACCCTGCAATTCCTAAAAAACTTGCAACCGGCGCCAACAAAAACCACTGCATATCCTGTGCAGGTGCAGGTGGGTCAGGACTAAGTTTAGTCAGCCAGCTAACCATAGAGACCGTGAAAGCGGCCGTAAATATAACGGTGAAAGCATACCCCAGCCTGACAATCCCCGCATCAAGATCAAAGCGGGCTATGTCGATCAAAGCAGAGAAAAGTGGAAACCCGGGAATCAGGAATAAAACGGCCGCCACAAAACCCGAGGACAATTCACTGGGCTCCACCGAACCTAAAGCTCCGAAGATCTCCGTCAATAAAAAGAAAACTATGCTTGCCGTCGCACCACCAGCAATCACTCCCCCGATTTGATGAACGTGACGGTGGAGAACTGTATAACGAACAAACTGGCCTGCAAACGCCGCCAAAGCAACCAACCCCACTGCTTCCAGCGGGAAAAAATTAAGATACGCAAACGCCGCACATGCGATCGCGGCAGCGAAAGAAAGAATTAGACCGCCCCAGCGCTTTTTGACATTATGCTCAATAGTATCCAGCATCGCCGCTAATTCCTGAGCAGTGATCCCAGCGTAGAGGCGATTGTGGGTCAAATCTTCCAAGGCTTCAATCCGAGAGGCATCAACTGCAGGCGAATGTTGCCGAGCAATGACCGTCCGGAAGTATTCGCCGCGGTGAAACGTACAGGTAATCTGCGTCAGACCCACTGTGGCATCTAGATGGTCAAACCCCAAAGCTCGCGCACTCCGTTTCATCCCTCTAAGTACGCGATAACCAGAGGTGCCGGCACCCATTAGGAGCATTCCCACCCGCAATACAACGTCCGCCTCGACACCCATTTGCCGATGCATCTCCGGATCAAATTGTTGTGCCATCTCTCCTCCTCTGACACTGCTCTTGGCGCACAATTAAAGACTTGTCGACCCCAACCCGATAGCGCGCTTGTAGTTTCCCTAGAATCTTACGCAAAAGAAGCCTCTTGTGAATCAGGCTCATCGATCCAAAAGCCTCCACCTTGATACCCGTAACCTGATTGAGCTATTTCTTACCCTCCGTCAAATGATTGCCACTATATTCACAGGCAAATACCAGACCCATGGCAGCCTAGCGCGTTATCTTTAATTTACGTGTTCGAGAGAACGCAAGAGAGATAGAGAGAACCAGTTCCAGCGCCCTGTGGCCCCAAGCGAGGCCCGGGCGTTGGAGCTGTTTTAGAGGTCTGCAGGTTGGGGCGTAGAGGAAGAAGTGGGCGTCGGAAAGCGATGCATGAACCAGATTCGCGGTTATGGAGCCTGCGGACTACTCCCCCGCTACCTCATACAGCGCGCATCCCAAAAGGCATGGCCGCACACACCATTGGAGCTGTACGGCCGAATACTGCGTTTCGGTTAGTTGTTTCCTAGGTAGCTCATCGCAGCGGCGATAAGGGCTTCGGTGCCGGTGCGCAGGGTGGGCTGCAGCAGCGGGGCGAAGTGCGGGCTGTGATTGGGGACGTCCTTTCCTTCTTCGCGGCCGGAAAACACCCAGAAGCAGTAGGGAACGCCGAAAGCGCGAGCAATAGTGGAAAAATCTTCCGAGGCGGTGAGGGGCTCAGCGTCGAGGACGCGGTCGGGGCCGAGGTAGGACACAAAGCCTTCCTTAAGGCGCTCCGTGGTGTCCTCATCGTTGCTGGTAAGCGGGTAGGAATCGTGGTAGCTGAACTCGGCAGGCTGCGGGCTGCCGGCAGCCTGACACTCGGCATTAACGATGCGCTCGATGGCGCCGGTGATTTTATCGCGCACCTGCTCGCTATAGGCGCGCACATTGATCTTCAGGTTGGCCTCGAAGGGGATGATATTGGCCTTCGAGCCGGCGTTGATGGCGCCCACGGTCAACACGCCGAATTCGGAGGGGTTGAGTTCGCGGGAGATGACCGTCTGCAAGCGCATGACAATGGAGCTGGCCAGTACCACGGGATCGACGCTGAGGTGCGGCATGGAGCCGTGCGAGCCTTGGCCATAAACCTTGACGTCCATACTTACCGCGGTGGACATGAATGGGCCGGAGGCCAGCGCCACAGTGCCGGCAGGAAAGTTGCTGGCAAAGACGTGTTGGCCAAGTACTACGTCGGGCGTGGCGACCTTGTCTACGAGTCCGTCATCCACCATGGACTGGGCACCGGCGGCAATCTCCTCGCCCGGTTGGAAAATGAGCTGTAGGGTGCCGGACCACTGGTCGGTAGCCTGCGCCATGAGCGAGCCCATGCCCAGCAGACTGGCCACGTGGGAATCGTGGCCGCAGGCGTGCATGACGGGGACCGTGTTTCCTTCCTGGTCAACGGCGGTATCGGTGGAGGCGTAATCTAGGCTGGTGTCTTCCTCAACCGGTAGGGCATCGAAGTCCGCGCGCAGCATGACGGTAGGCCCGGCACCGTTTTCTAGGACACCGACCACGCCGCCGCCTACGTCAATTTGATGGAAGCCGAGATCGGCAAGTTTGTCCTTGATAATGCCCAGCGTGCGTTCTTCCTGCATGGACAGCTCCGGGTGCTGGTGCAGATCCTTATACAGCGGCTCCTGCCACACCTTGACGGAGTCATAGTTGCTGCAAACAGTACGGACAGACATTGCTTCCTCCTGTGGGCTCGTGGTGGATTGTAGGGGCCAGTGTAGTGGGGTGGGAGGAAGGTGGGCGTCGGCAAGCGGGGCATCTTTGTAATGCCGGACATAGTTGGTCGGCGCTGCGACTGGCACCATAGGCGGTTACGCTGCGGCTTTATAGAATCTTTGATGACGCGTCCATCTTTAACTCATCGGCTTCTTATTATTCATCAGAAGTTTGTTTTCTGTGTAGCTGGGCGTCACCTGCCCGCCCTAGATTGACCGAGTGACTTTTCAGGAAGACTCTCTCGGTGCCGGTGGCGCCGGCACTACAACCGCATCTCCCGCACGCGCGGAAAGCCCCGGTGATTCAGCGGCGCTCGTTCGCAAGGCCGCTCGCAACCGACACAAGGAATGGCTGCTGGCTGCAGCACTGCTTACTCCCAACCTGATCCTGCTGGCCGTATTTACCTACCGGCCGCTACTGGACAATATCCGCCTCTCCTTTTTCAATTGGAATATCTCCAGCCCCACCTCCACCTTCGTGGGCTTGGATAACTATGTGGAGTGGTTTAGCCGCGATGACACGAAGACCATCGTGCTCAACACCCTGGTCTTTACCTTCTTCGCAGTGATTGGCTCCATGGTCATCGGCCTAGCGCTGGCCTTGCTGCTGAACCAAAACATTAAGGGCCGCAACTTTGCGCGCTCGGTGGTCTTTGCCCCCTATGCCATCTCCGGCGCGGCCATTGGCATTGCCTTCCAATTCGTCTTCGACCCCAATTTTGGCCTCATCCAGGAACTCTTGGGCTGGTTCGGCGTGGACTCCCCCAACTTCTACGCCGTACCGGGCTGGGCCATGTTCATGGTGACCTTCACCTTTGTGTGGAAAAACTTAGGCTATACCTTCGTCATCTACTTGGCGGCGCTGCAGGGCCTAGATAAGGAATTGGATGAAGCTGCCGCTATCGACGGCACCGGACGCTGGCGCAAATTCTGGCGTGTGACCATGCCGCAGCTGCGCAATACCACCTTCTTCCTATCTATTACGGTGCTGCTTAATTCCGTGCAGGTCTTCGACATCATCAACGTCATGACCCGTGGTGGCCCGCAGGGCAATGGCACGCAGACGCTGGTCTTCCAGATCTACAACGAGACCTTCGTCAACTTCCGCGCCGGCTACGGTGCAACCGCCGCCACCATCTTGTTCCTCATCCTGCTCATCATCACCCTGATCCAGGTCCGCATCATGGATAAGCGAGGTTAACCCAACATGGCTACTTCTACCCTTCACATGGTCACGGATGAATCCCCCGCTACCCGCCGCGCCAAGCTCCTCGGCGGCTACCTGGGCATCCTAGCGGTCCTGCTGCTCATTGGCCTGCCGCTATTTTGGATTCTGATGACCTCGTTTAAGGCCAAGGGCGATATTTATACCGACCCGGTCAATTGGCTCCCGCCAGTGTGGGAGACCGAGAACTATTCCGATGCCACCACCCGTGTTCCGTTCTGGACCTACCTGCGCAACTCGGTGCTCATTACCGCGGCGCTGTCCATCATCAAGATTGTGCTGGGAGTCATCTCCGCCTATGCGCTGGCCATCCTGCGCTTCCCCGGCCGCCATCTGGTTTTCCTGCTGGTGATTTCCTCGCTCATGGTGCCGAGCGAAATCACCGTCATTTCCAACTACGCCCTGGTCAATTCCTTGGGCTGGCGCAATACCTTCGTGGGCATCATCGTGCCGCTAGCCGGTGTGGCCTTCGGTACCTTCTTGATGCGCAACCACTTTTTGTCCCTGCCCTATGAGCTGGTGGAAGCCGCCCGCATGGACGGTGCCGGCCCCATCCGCCTGCTGACCAAAGTGCTGCTACCGGTTTCGTGGCCCACGCTGACTGCTTTCTCCGTCATCACCATGGTCAATGAATGGAATACCTACCTGTGGCCGTTCCTCATGGCGGATACGGAGGACGTCGCCCCGCTGCAGGTGGGCCTGACCATGCTGCAAAACAACGATGGTGTGACCAACTGGGGTCCGGTAATGGCCGCCACCATTCTCACCATCATCCCGATGGTCATCATCTTCCTGGCCTTGCAAAAGTACATGATTCAAGGCCTTACCACTGGCGCCGTGAAGGGTTAGAAGGCTTCTTCCCCACCCACGCTCGCCGTTTCTGCTTGCTTTATTTTCCGCCCCTTAACCACGCTTTTTAAGGAGAACTACATGCTACGCCGCAAATTCCTCGCCCTGGCCTCCACGGCCGCTTCTGCAACCGCACTCGCCGCTTGTGCCGGCACCTCTTCCACCAACCCGCAGGGTGGCAACGACAAGGGCGGCGACGGTGAAGTCACCGAACTGACCTGGTGGTCCAACCACCCGGGCACCTCCAAGGATATTGAGAAGGAGATCATCTCCCGCTTTGAAAAGGAGAACCCGGACATCAAGGTCAACCTCGTTGATGCCGGCAAGAACTACGAAGAAGCAGCACAGAAGTTCAACGCTGCACTCACCGGCCAGGACCTGCCGGACATCGTGGTGCTGTCTGACGTCTGGTGGTACAACTTTGCTATCAACGGCCAGATCGCCAATGTAGACGACCTTGCCAAGGAAGCAGGCATCGACCTGTCTACCTATGTGCAGCCGCTCTATGAGGACTACAACTACGATGGCGGCCACTTTGCTCTCCCCTTCGCTCGCTCCACGCCGCTGTTCTACTACAACAAGGACGCTTGGAAGAAGGCCGGCCTGCCGGACCGCGGCCCGAAGTCCTGGGACGAGATGGATGAGTGGTCCAAGAAGCTGGCCGAGGCGGACTCCAAGATGAAGCCGTTCGGCTGGGGCGATGCCGTGGACTACCTAGGGTGGATCTTCCAGGGCCCACTATGGTCCAAGGGCGGCGCTTATTCCGATGAGTGGGACTTGAAGTTCACCGATGACAAGACCATCAAGGCCGTCGAGTGGCTCAAGGACATCACCGATGAGAAGAACGGTTACTCCTACGTGGGCAATGACATGGCCATGGAGTTCGGCACCGGCCGCGCCGCCGCCACCGTCCTGTCCACCGGCGACCTGGCGGGTCTGACCGATACCGCCAAGTTCGAGCTCGGCACCGCCTTCTTGCCTAATCCGACTGGCGACGGCGCCTGCCCCACCGGTGGTGCCGGCCTGGCCATCCCGGCTGGCATTAGCAAGAACCGCCAGCTGGCTGCTATCAAGCTCATTGACTTCATCACCAATGAGGAAAACACCTGCTACTGGTCCCAGAACGTGGGCTACATGCCGGTGCGCTCCACCGCGGTGGACAACGAGGACCAGAAGAAGTTCATGAAGGAGAACCCGAACTTCGAAACCGCCATCAAGCAGCTGCCTGAGACCCGCCCGCAGGATAACGCCCGCGTCTTCCTGCCCGGCGCGGACCAAGAAATCGGCGGCGCCTTTGAAAAGATCGTCACCAACCGCGATGACGTGACCAAGGTCCTGACCGATCTGCAGAAGACCCTGCAGTCCATCTACGACAATCAGGTCAAGACCGTCATCAATTAGTGGCTCTCGCAGCCGCCTCTCCCCCACTAGTTTCTGAAAGGTAACCATGGCTACAGTCACCTTCGATGGCGCAAGCCGCATCTACTCTAAGGACGCGGAACGCCCCGCCGTTGACCGCCTTAACCTGAATATTGCCGATGGCGAATTCTTAGTTCTCGTCGGTCCATCCGGCTGCGGCAAGTCCACCAGCCTGCGCATGCTGGCAGGTCTCGAGCCCACCGACCGCGGCTCCATCCGCATCGGCGGCAAGGACGTCACCGGGGTCAGCCCATCGGACCGCGACGTGGCCATGGTCTTTCAGAACTATGCCCTCTACCCCAATATGTCCGTGGCGCAGAATATGTCTTTCGCGCTGGAAAACCGCAAGGTCCCGAAGAACGAGATTAAATCCCGCGTGCACGAGGCCGCGGAAATCCTGCAGATGGAAGACCTTCTGGACCGCAAGCCAGCAAACCTCTCCGGCGGCCAGCGCCAGCGCGTGGCCATGGGCCGCGCCATCGTTCGCGAACCGGCCGTATTCTGCATGGACGAGCCGCTGTCCAACCTGGATGCCAAGTTGCGCGTTTCCACCCGCGCGCAGATCTCTAACCTGCAGCGCCGCCTTGGTACCACCACCGTATATGTCACCCACGATCAGACCGAGGCGATGACCATGGGTGACCGCGTCGCCGTTCTCAATGCCGGCGTCTTGCAGCAGGTGGATACCACCCGCACCATTTATGACCGCCCGCAGAATGTCTTCGTTGCCGGTTTCATTGGCTCCCCGGCGATGAATATCTACGACCTCACCCATAACTCCTCTGAGCTCACCATCGGCTCTACCCGCATCAATCTGGCAAACTACAACTTTGAGGGCGTGGAGACCGTCACGGTGGGCATCCGCCCGGAAGACTGGCAGCTAAGCGATACCGGCAACGGCGGGGCAAAGTTCACCGTCGCGCACGTCGAAGAGCTGGGCAACCAGACCTATGTCTATGGCGAGCTTAACGACGCCACCGGCAACAGCTCCGCCGACGGCGTCCTCAAATCCTCGACCCGGATGGGTGGCCAGACCGGCATCCTGGTTGATGCCCGCGGCCGCTATGCGGTGGGCGATACTTTCTACGTTTCCCCCGACCCGGACCGCGTGCATTTGTTTAGCACCACCACTGGGGAGCGATTGAACTAGAAGGCGGTAAAGAGGTAGTAAGTTCCCCATTTTCTTATTTTTCCCTTTGTAGACAATAAGACACTGATATATGCCCGCACACATAAGACACCCACACAATGCCGTTTACCACGGATATTGCTGGGAATATCGCACTCTGCGAACCTTAAAACCAACCGAAAGGTAACTCACTGCCTATGCCTTCTTTCAAGAAGCTTTCTGCCGCCACCCTGGCCGCTTCCGCCATCCTCGGCACCGTCGCCGCACCGGCCGCTAGTGCTAAGAGCGACCCAGTTCGCTCCCTCATCTCCCCGGGCACCTGCAAGACCATCACCAAGCTGGCTAACGATGGCAAGCCGGTCCCGGATCCTTCTATCCTCCACGATGAGGACTCCGTAAAGCCCTACTTCCAGGACGGCGTGCTGGAGTACAAGGTGGTCGGCGATTTCCCGTACCGCAAGCAGCTGGATGCCGCGGTAGCCGAGTGGAACAAGGCCCTCAAGGGCAAGGCTTCCCTGAAGGAAGTAAAGCCTTCCGAGGCTGACGATGACACCGTCGCCATCATCTACAAGCCGGACCCGAACGGCTACGTCCAGGGCGCCGCCTACCCGGACCACAAGATGGTCTTCATCAAGATTCCTAATGCCCAGTACCCAGAGGCAGTCCAGGGCACCATCGCCCACGAGCTGGGCCACATGATGGGCGCGGGCCACTCCTGCGCCGGCGCCCTTATGGCCGGCGCCAACCAGAACCCCATCTCCTACCACGTGACTCCGCTGGATGCGGCGGCTGTCATTCAAGGCCAGTTCGACTAAACTGCCTGCACCCTCCCCTAGGTTCCTGTACCGGCGCCTAGGGGATTTTTATATACCCAGCCCCATCAGGGGTGTCGGCTGGGTCGCATTTGGAGGAAGGGGGACGTCGGCAAGCGGGGCGGCTGCTAACGTTGCCGTTATTCAAAGGTTTGCATAAGAAAAGGAGCCCGCTTTATGGATACGTGGGAACCCACCCTGTCAACCGGCCCGCTGCTAGGCATTGCGGTGGCCGCCATCGCCGTGATTTTGGTGCTGGTCATCTATTTCAAGCTCCACGCTTTTCTCACCCTGCTGGTGGTCTCGGCGCTCACGGCGCTGGCTGCGGGCATTCCGCTCGAGGGCATTGTGCCCACCATGACCGAAAGCTTTAGCTCCACGCTGGGCTCGGTGGCGTTGCTGGTGGGACTGGGTGCCATGATTGGCCGGTTGGTGGAGGCCTCCGGTGGCGCCAAATCGCTTGCCGACGCCATGGTTCACCGCTTCGGCGAATCCAAAGCACCCCTTGCGCTCGGCCTGGCTTCGCTGATCATGGGCTTTCCTATCTTCTTCGACGCCGGCCTGATTGTGATGCTGCCGGTGATCTTCGCCGTTGCTCGCCGTTTGGACGGCCCCGTCCTGGCCTTTGGTCTGCCGGCCGCCGGTGCGTTTTCTGTCATGCACGTGTACCTGCCGCCGCACCCAGGCCCTGTGGCGGCGAGTGAGTTCTACGGCGCTGACCTTGGCCTCGTCCTCCTCGTTGGCCTGCTGCTTGCGCTGCCTACCTGGTATATTTCCGGCTACCGCTTCGGCCTGCTTTCCGGCAAGAAATTCCCGCTGAAAGTCACTGATGCCATCGCCGGCCCGGTGCTTTCTGAGGAAGAACAACCCCTTAAGCCCGCCTCTGCCCCAACGGTGATTTGCCTCTTGCTCATCCCGATGGTGCTCATCTTCTTCAACACCGGCCTCAATGCCCTGGCGTCCTATGGCACCATCGATGCCGACGCCGCGTGGGTGCGGTTCTTTGTCATGCTTGGCCAGACGCCTATCGCGCTACTTATTACGGTGCTGGTCGCGCTCGTGGTCTTGGGGCCGCGCCGCGGCGTGGACAAGACCGCGCTGGAAAAGCTCATCGATTCCTCGCTTGGCCCCATCTGTTCCGTCGTGCTCATCACCGGTGCCGGCGGCATGTTCGGTGGCGTTCTGCGTACCTCCGGCATTGGCGACGCCCTGGCCGATTCGCTTTCCGGCCTCGGCATTCCCGTCATCCTTGCCTGCTACCTCATCGCCGTGGCGCTGCGCCTGGCCCAAGGTTCGGCCACCGTGGCACTAACCACGGCCGCCGCCCTCATGGTTCCCGCCGTGGAAGCTGGCGGATTCAATGAGCTACAGCTTGCCCTGATCGTCGTGGCCACCGCCGCCGGTTCTGTCTTCGGTTCCCACGTCAACGACTCCGGCTTCTGGCTCGTCGGCCGCCTGATGGGCATGGATACGGTCACCACGCTGAAGACCTGGACGGTCAACCAAATTCTGATTTCCGTCATCGGCTTTGCCTTGGTCTTGGTGCTCTACGCAGTAGCAGCGCTCTTTTAGGCACCAGACTTAATCCAAGCAGCAGCCTCTTCGGCAATCTCCTCGGCTGGCCGCGTCACCTCAAAGACGCGGCCAGTTTCGTCTTCTTCCAGCGGCTCCAAGGTATCGAACTGCGACTGCAAGAGCGATGCTGGCATAAAGTGCCCCGGCCGGTGCTGCATCCGCTCATGCAGCACGTCAAAGTCACCGTGCACGTGAACGAACACCACGGCTGGGCAGTACTCGCGAATCAGATCCCGGTACTTGCGCTTCAGCGCGCTGCAGCCCACCATCGCACCTTGTGGCCTATCTGCCAGCCACTGACCAATCTGCTTCAGCCACGGCTCCCGGTCCGCATCATTGAGCGGTGTCCCCGCAGCCATCTTGTCGATATTGGCCTTGGGGTGCATATCATCGCCATCGCGGTACTCCAGACCTACCAACGGCGACAGCACCTCCCCCACCGTTGTCTTGCCCGAGCCGGATACTCCCATTACTACGATGTGGCGGAAACTGTGCTGGTTCATGGTGGCTCCTTGGGTTGATTGTGTTCCTTTCAAGTTTAGGCCGACCCCTCGAACTCAGGTTAAGTAGCCGCATCTAGTGTCGAGGTCAACATTTCTCTCAAGATACAAAGCAGCCACGTTATTGCCTCAAACTGGTGATTCAAGGGCGATAACGTGGCTGAAAGTTGGGTTCCCGCGTAGCGGACGCACAGCGAATGCGTGGCGATGGTGGCCTAGGCGAGGTTCTTGAGTGCGTCGGTGACAAGGCGCCAGAAGCCGGCGTGGTCGAGCGTGGTGGCGACTTGGGTGTGGCAGGAGGCGTCGGCAGGCTCGCGCAAATCAGTGACGGTCATGCCGGTGGTCAGTGCGCCGGCAAGCTCGACGTGGACGGGGGCCTTGCGGGTTTGGACAATATCCGGATCGATGAGGTAGGCGATGGTGCACGGGTCGTGGACCGGTGGGTTATCGAAGCCCTGGTTGGCTTGGTAGGCCTTGCGGAAGAAGCCGAAGAGGCCCACGACGAATTCTGAGACTGGGGTACCCAGATCCTTGATTTCGGCTTCGACCTCTGGGGTGGCAAGCGCCTGGTGGGTGAGATCGAGGCCGACCATGGTGACGGGCCAAGGCTCTTCGAAGACGATGTGGGCGGCCTCGGGATCGATCTTGATATTGAATTCGGCAACCGGGGACCAATTGCCCTCGTGGTAGCCCCCGCCCATGAGGACTACTTCCTTAACGCGCTCGACGATGCGCGGCTCCTTGCGCGCGGCCATCGCGATATTGGTAAGCGGGCCGGTGGGCACCAGGGTGATGGTGCCGGGCCCATGGGACATGATGGTGTCGATGATGAAGTCGATGGCGTGGGCGTCGGCAAGCGCGGTGCTTGGTTCCGGAAGCTGGACGCCCTCGACATCCATGCCGGTGGAGCCGTGGATGGCCTCGGCAACCTCGACCGGGCGCACGAGCGGACGATCGCAGCCGGCATAAACCGGAACCTCCGGGTGCCCGGCGATTTCCTTGACCACCAGGGCATTGTGGGAAACCTTATCCAAGGTCTGATTGCCGCCAACGGTGGTAATACCCAGTAGGTCAATGGTGGGGTTGCCCAGAGCTAGGAGCAGGGCCACCGCGTCATCGTGGCCGGGGTCGCAGTCCAAAATGATTTTTCGCGTCATGCCACGAGCCTACTTTCGGGCGTTGACCGCCGCCACGGTGTCATCGATGGACTCAGGGCGAGGAATGAGGAAAGACAGGGCAAGGGCCGCGAGAAGGATGATGACGCCGGCAATCATACCCGCGCGGTAGCCGTGCTCGAAGGAACCGGAAACCGCAAAGAGCACAGCGAAGGACAGGCCCGCGCCGAGGTTGAAGGCACCCGCGTTCATGCCTGGCAGGTAGCCCTGGTTATCGGCCGGCGAGAGCACAATGCCCAGGCCGTTGAGCATGATATTGGCAATGCCCGCGTAGGTTACGCCCAAGAAAATGGAGACGAAGAGCAAGGTCCACGCATTCGGAACGCCCACCACGAAAATGGAGATAACCAGGCCTACGACGGTACCGATGAGGCCAGTTTGCAGGACGTACTTATAGCCCAACTTGGAGGCCATCCAACCGGCAATCGGGCCGAAGACTAGGCCAGCGAGGGCGTACGGGGTAAGGGTGACCCAGGAAATGGTGCTGGCGGAAATGCCGGCACCGGCATCCGTGTCCTGGCCGAGGTTCGGAATTAGGCCGTTCATCACGGCAAAGACGCCGGTCATAGTAAGCAACGTGGTAGAAAGCAGCGCCCACGTGCGGCGCTGCTTGAGGTAAGCCACCGGCACGAGCGGGTCAGCGACCTTCTTCTCCACATTCCAGAAGGCCCAGAAGCCGGCGGCACCGATGAGAAGAAGGACAATGACGAGGAACCAATTGGCCTCGGCAAGCTTGCCGGCCTCGTTGAATGCGGTGAGAACGCAACCCAGCGCCACGGCCAGGGGCAGCACACCCGCCCAGTCCATGCGGGGGGTTTCGGTGGCCGTGGATTCCTTGGTAAATACCTGGACTGCTACTACCGCGATGGCGCATAGTACTGCCATGGTCCAAAAGACCGAGCGGTAGCCAAAGTTGCCCGCCAGCCAGCCGCCGGCCAAAGCGTCAACACCCGCGATACCACCGTTTACCGAGGTCACAATACCCAGCAGCAGCGCGTATTGTTTCTCATTGAGTACTTGCTGGCGCAGCATGATGAGGCAGAGCGGGACGGTCGGCCCGGCCACGCCCTGGATGATGCGGCCGATAAGCAACACGGCGACGTTGGGCGCGATGGCGGAAGCCACGCAGCCCAGCGCAGCAACCGCCATCATGCCGACGAGGACCTTCCTGCGCCCGATGAGGTCGCCCCAGCGCGGTAGGAACAGCGAGAACAATGCCGCGGCCGTAAAGAACGCAGTCTGCGTTAGGCCAATCTGTGCGGTGGTGGCACCCAGCTCATTTTCCATCGTCGCCAAGGCAGGCGAGAGCATCGACGCATTGAGCTGGAAAGCAAACACTGCCGTAAGCAGTGCGAACATCAATGGAATATAGGAGCTGGGCTGGAGCTTTGGCGGCTCGGAGGTGGTGGAAGTCATGGCTTTAAATGTAGTTGATGAATCCTCCGCTCCATAGTGGGAAGCATGCCTCAACTTCCTTGGTGTTGCGCAGGACACCCCACTTAGCGCCACCAGCTATTTTCTCATTGTCTACTATCCATAGATTATGAAGATTCTCTCCTACATCGCCGCTGTCGCAACGGTGATACTTTCTTTAGCTTCCTGTTCCTCTCCGGAGTCACAGCCGGAAGAAACGACGACGCCTAGCACCTCAAGCACGGCCGATAGTTCTACTATCAGCTCTAGTTCCACAAGCTCTGCCCCGGAAAGGACCTCTTCGGAGCCACAACCGACAGCGGAAGCTAAGCCTTCGCTTGCCGACGCTCCCCTAACGAACACCGCCGAATCCACCGCAGAACCCACCCTTACCGAGTGCGTCTATGGCGGCGGTAGCTGGACCACCAACGGCTGGTACAGCGATGGAACTATCCGTTGGGCGCAAGAATGCCAAAACCTCCACGACGAGCAGATGGCAAAATACCCCTACCGGTGCCCGCAAACGGATCACTACGTCTCCGATCCATCTCAGTGCTCCTCCCCGGCGGGCAGCGGGAACGGGGGTTCAGATTCGGATTTGCCTGCAGCGATGACAAGGACCGGCGAGGTGGAAGCAGAACATATGCGAGCACATAAATGGTGGGCGGATTGCGTGAACGCAAACTCCCCGGAGTACTGCCGAGAGAACGATCCATGGCAGCGAGGCGCTTACTGACGTTCTCTTACTATTGCCGCAGAATTAACCAGCGATTCACTGCAACTACTTAGGCTGGAAAAGTTCCTTATAGACCTTTTAACGGAGCTTTGTATGTCTGATTCAAATAGTCGTCCTTCCTTTAATCGTCGTAATTTCCTGCAGATTGCTGGTGTTTCTGCAGCAGCAGTGGCTGCGGGAATTAATGCCCCAGCGCAGGCAAGTGCGCAGTCGAGTCTAAGTTCATGGGGTTCCTCGCAAGGTGGGGATCATCCGCAGGATTCGGAGCTTTTTGGCCTAGGCGTAGCAGCGGGCACGCCGCGGCACGATTCGATGATCTTGTGGACGCGCCTGGCCCCTGAACCGCTGGCCGAGGATGGCCATGGCGGCATGACCGGCGGCGATGTTCGCGTGGGGTGGGAAGTTGCGAAGGATGAGGGGTTTGGGGACGTCGTCAAGCAAGGCGAAGCCCTAGCTCAACGAGAGCTGGCGCACTCGGTGCACCCGCAGGTGACTGGGCTGGAGCCCGCCACTGAGTATTTTTATCGCTTCCGCGTGGATGGCAAGGTGAGCCCAGTAGGTCAGTTTAAGACTCTACCGGCACCGGATGCGAAGGTGGATGATTTCACCTTCACCGTAGCGTCCTGCCAGGCGTGGTACCACGGCTATTTCACCCCGTGGAAGCACATTGCGCAGGAACCGGACCTGGATATGACGATTTTCGTGGGCGACTACATTTACGAATACGGCATTGTGGAAGGCGATAATCTCTGGCGCCAAGGCGCAAGCGTGCCCGACGTTTTCAAGGCCAAGGTGGAGACGCTGGAGCAGTATCGCCTGCGCTACTCGCTCTTTAAGTCCGATGAGCACCTGCAGGCCGCTCACGCACGAGCCGCGATGGCGATTGTTTGGGATGACCACGAAGTAGAGAATAACTACGCCGGTAATTGGTCCGAGATTGGCACCAAGGCCGAGCACTTCCTCTACCAGCGCGCAGCGGCCTACCGCGCCTTCTATGAGAATCTTCCGGTGGCTCCGCCCGCGCTTCCCGATGGCCCCAATAACCGCATCTACGATTCTTTCGACGTGGGCACGCTAATGCGTTTCAATCTGGTCGATACCCGCCAATACCGCGAAGAATCTGCAGAAGATGCCAGCATCTTGGGCGCGGAGCAGGAGCAGTGGCTCAACGATAAGCTCGCCACTTCCCCAGCACAGTGGAACGTGGTGGTCAATAGCGTGGTCGTCGTGCCGATCGCCGATAGCACCGATCAATGGGACGGCTTCCCCGCAGCGCGTCACCGGCTTATCGAATCCCTTTCCAAGGTCAGTGACCCGATTGTTTTCACCGGCGATATTCATCAGCACTGCGCTGCCGAAATCCAATCTGAATCCGGCCAGCCTGTAGGCGTGGAATTGGTTGCTACTTCCATTGCTTCCGATGGCGATGGCTTCGCCGGCTCCAAGAGCACCGAGTGGCTGGAAAAGCCATATGTGAAGGCCATGGATAAGCGCCGTGGCTACATCAAGGTGCGCGCTTCCCGCGAGCACCTTGATTCCGAATTCGTCGTCGTACCGTGGATTGAGCGCGATGATACTGCCCCGCGTGAGACTGCTTTCTCCTTCCGCACCAATGCCGGCGAGCACACGTTGCGCTCCCTCTAAACCCCGAAAGGACAATTCATCATGGGACTTTTTAGCTCGCTTTCCTCTTCTTCCTCTCGCCGCGGTTCTTCCCGCAAGAACTCTTCTAACCAGGATTCCTCTACCCCAGCTCCTGGTGCGGTAGTTGCTCCGCCAGCCGCAACCGGTGTTCAGGCAGAACCGCAGCTCATGGAAAATTACGTCACCTGGGAGCCTGCCTCCTGGGACGTCGTTTTGGATCGCTACCGCGTCATCGGCACTGATCCCAATGGTGTAGACGTGCTGTTGGGCAAGACCATCTTCCCCTTCTTCCGTCACTCCCGGCGCGATGTTGCCGGTGAACAGTGGTCTTATTATGTCAAGGTGGTTGATGCCGCCGGTGCTGAGTCCTCTCCTTCTGGCAAAGCGACGTCTACCTCCCTGCCTTCGGTCACTGCTGGCACAGCGCTAGCCACGATCGGTTCCTTTGACCGAAAGGGAACGGAGTTTCAGTATTCCCCAAAGGACTACAAGAAGATCGTCACCGCGCACCCAGACCAGACAATCACCGTTGGACCGGATGCTACGCCTGCCGACGTCCCCTATCTCCTCCCCGGCCCCGGGGATAAGTGGGCCGGCAGCAAGGCCTATACGCTGAAGTGGACGGTGAAATTGGATAAGCCCACCGAGAAGGCGGCACTGGCACTGTGGCTCATTGATACCACCAAGCTCGGCGGCATTCTCGACGTCACGATCAATGACTTTCATAAGCAAGTGGAGCTCCCACAGGGCGCAACGAAGGGTTCGCGCCAAGGCGATGCCAGCGGCGAACCAAGCCCGCTGCGCCCCGCAGCTATCGAGTTTGCGCTCCCAGAGAACACCTTGCAGGAAGGTGAAAATCAGCTGGTCTTCACCCTGCGCGAAGGCGGCTGGCTAGCTTGGGATGCGCTGGGGATTTTTGCTAGGTAACACTTTAGAATCAGTGCTTTGCCCAGAAACGGGAAATTGTTCACCAAACCCTGATGTACGGTAGTAACATCTGCCCCCTTCTATTACATCGTTGGCATCACACGACGCCGACGTTGAAAGGACTTAGCACCCGATATGCCTACTGTTTCTGATCGCCTAAACCGTGCCCAGCAGAATCATAATGCGGTGATTTCCGTTATCCCGTTTGATGAGCACGCGGTGGATGAATCGCCCACGCTTAAGGGGCAGCCGGTGGCGTTCAAGGACATCGTGGATATTGCTGGGGTGTCGACTACCTGCGGCACCGAGGTGAATGTGGGCCGCACTCCGGTCAAGGATGCCCCGGTGGTACAGCGATTGACGGCAAAGGGTGCCCTGCCGGTAGCGAAAGCGAACCTGCAAGAATTTTCCTATGGCATTTTGGGCGATGCCTCGGCTTATGGTCGCGTGATTAACCCGCGTGATCCGGAGGTGTGCGGCGGCGGATCGAGCTCCGGTTCGGCGGCGCTGGTAGCTTGCGGAGCACTGCAGCTTACAGTGGGCTCCGATAGCGCCGGCTCGGTGCGCGTGCCAGCCGCATGCCAGGGCGTGCTGGGGTTCAAGCCCACCTTTGGGGTAATTCCGGTCGAAGGTGTCTTCCCCTTTGCCCCGAGCTTTGATTGCATTGGCTTCTTTGCCAGCTCGATTGACCTGATTGAGCAGGCTTTTGTTGCCACTGCGGATGAGGAGCCGGCCGCGGCGCAGGACGTTTCTGCTCTTGATGTCACGGCCCTTAAGGCCAAGGGCGAGCGTTTCGCTGAACTGTTAGCGGCGCTGGAGCGATCGGACTTTGAACTCAGCGAGGGCGTGCATGTGGAAGACACCATCGCCGCCACGGCCGAGCTCTATGAGCCGATGCGCCTGAAGGAGGTCTATGACGTCCACCGGCCGTTGCTGGACCAGCGCGATAAGTACCAGGACGTGATTCTGCAGCGCGTACTGGGCGGGGAAGATATCAGCCAGGAAGACTACGACGCGGCCGCACGGGGCGTAGAGAAGCTGCGCGAAGAGGCCCTTGCCCTGCTTGCCGACGCCCCCATTATCCTCACCCCTACCCTCGATTCCGGCCCCCTCAAGTGGTCTGATATCACCCCGGACAATACCGCGGAATCGGCCGCGAGCCTGCGGCGGTGGACCGAGCCGTTCAATGTGCTCGGCTGGCCGGCCATTACGGTGCCACTGCGCGGCGAAGAGGAAGAAGGCGTGGGTGATGCCGTGCAGGTCGTCGGCAAGCCGGGCGAGGACCTGACCGTCCTGCGCGTTGCCCGTGCCCTGCAGGCCCTGCTCTAAGCCCCTGCTAGAAGGGTCTTTTCCTGCGTGCGCGGCCGCCAATAGGCGGCCTCGACGGCGGTAAGTTCCTTGAAGTGCGCTGAGGTGAGCTCGTCCATCGCTTGGATATAGCCGGGGACCTCCTCGCGCGGCAGGCGCAAACCCATGGTCAGGTGCGGAGTCCAGCGCGGCCCACGCCCGTCCGGGTTTGCGGCACTGATTTTTCGCGCGGCAATCTCTAACTCGTCAGTGGTCTCCAGCAGCCAGGCCACCGTCTGTTTACGCTTGGTGCCAAAAATGACGTTTCCTACCCGACGAAAATCCGCTGGGATAACGGCCGGCAGCAGCTGGGCGGCCAAATCCACCACTTCCGGCTGCATTTCCGGGGAGAAAGTGATCGTGATGTGCGGGCGTTGCCGCTGGATTGGAAAGCCGCGCTCAGCAAGACCGGCAAAGATGTCGCGCACCTGATCTTCCTGCGTTTGCGGCAGGTAGAGCAAGATATTATCCGGCGATGTTTTACTCACGAGCGAGCGTTCCCTTTCTATAGCGGAGTGCCTCCAGCGTACCGGCCATCGAGTAGGCAACCTCCTCTTGTGTCAACGCAAACGATTGCCGTTTAATGAGAGTCATGAGCACTTCAGAGTCATCGCCCCTCATCCTCGCCATCACGGCGTGTCCGACGGGCATCGCGCATACCTACATGGCGGCCGAGAATCTCGAGGCCGCAGCCCAAGAGCTGGGCTATCGCATCAAGATTGAAACTCACGGTTCCATCGGCGTAGAGGGAACCTTTAGCAAGCAAGATATCGACGAAGCCGATGCCATTGTCATTGGTGCCGATACGGTCATTTCCAAGGACCGCTTCCACGGCAAGCGACTCGAGGCCACCGGCGTGGACGAGGCCATCAAACACCCGAAGGAACTGCTCAGCAGGTCCTTGAGCGCCTCGCGCTGGGAGGGATCTTCCGAGAAGACGGAGGAAGAGACGCCTCGCAAAAATAGCGTAGGTCAAACCTTGTACAAGGCACTGATGAACGGCGTCTCACACATGATCCCGTTCGTGGTGACCGGCGGTCTGCTCATTGCAGTCGCCCTCTCCATCGGCGGCACGCCCACGCCCGAGGGCATGGCGATTCCGGAAGATAGCTTCTGGAACACAGTCAATGAGCTCGGTGCTTTGGCGTTCTCGCTGATGGTCCCGGTCCTCTCCGGCTACATTGCAGTGGGCATCGCGGATCGCCCGGGCCTTGCCCCTGGCCTTATTACCGGACTCATCGCCACCACCGGCTCGCTTTACGGTTCTGAGGCAGGTGCCGGATTCTTGGGTGGCATTGTCACCGGTATTTTGTCCGGTTATGTGGCTCTTGCTATTAAGAAGATTCCGGTGCACAAGTTCATCGCACCGATTTGGCCCATCATCGTCATCCCGATTTTCACCACGCTCATCGTGGGGCTCATCTTCATCTTGCTCATTGGCGCACCGGTCTCGGCCGCGTTCGAGGCAATGACCAACTATCTCGCTGGAATGCAGGGCTCCTCCGTCATCGTGCTGGGCCTTATCCTGGGCGCCATGATCGCCTTCGATATGGGTGGCCCCTTCAATAAAACGGCCTTCCTCTTCGGCGGCGGTATGATCGCGGCCGGCAATGCGGCGCCGATGGGCATGGCGGCATGTGCGATTGCCGTACCTCCCCTCGCTGTGGGCGTAGCTACGCTCCTGCGCCGCCGCTGGTTTACCAAGGCCGAAAATGATGCGGGCATCGCCGCATTGTTCATGGGATTCTTCGGCATCACCGAGGGCGCCATCCCGCTCGCGGCCGCACGCCCGCTACAAGTTATCCCCGCCAATGTTGCCGGTGGTGCCGTAGCCGGTGCACTCGCCGGTCTTTTCGGTGCACAAGACCACGTTATGCACGGCGGCCCCATCGTCGCGGTGCTCGGCGCGGTAGATAACGTCGTTGGCTTCTTTATCGCCATGCTTGCCGGCATCGCTGTCTGTGCTGGCCTTATTCTCCTGCTCGTAGGACTGACGCAGCGCAAGGACAAACCGCTGGTTGCTGTCGACACGATTAGCCTCGATAAAGATCTGGGTTCTTCTAGCGAAGAGGTCATTCGCTCCATGGTGAAGCTCACCTCCGCGCGCATGTCCGATGCAGAGGCGGTCGCTAGCGCCGCATTGAAGCGCGAATCTACCCGTTCCACTGGTGTGGGTCACGGCGTGGCCATTCCGCACGCTCGGTCTGCCGGGGTGAAGGTACCAACTCTCGCCTTCGCGCGCCTACCCGAAGGTATTACATGGGGAGAAGGCGAAGAACCGACTAATCTTGCCTTCCTTATCGCTGTGCCTGAAAATGCCGGCAAGCAACACCTCAAGCTACTCTCCAAGCTGGCGCGCAGCATTATGAAGGAAGACTTCCGCAACCAGCTTTATGGCGCACAAACCCGCAAGGAAGCAGCCGAGATCATTTCCTCGGCCCTTTCCCCTGCCCCAGCTTCTCAAGGGACAGAAACGCCCGCAAAGGCATAATACTTTGCTCAATGTGGCGCTCGGCGATTCATCGCCGGGCGCTTTTCTTATTCCTTTCTAAACCCCGTTCACCGAGCACACAACGACGCCGAGAGACAACTGCCAGGCAACACCCATAGAAGCAAAGGACAGGTAGAGGTTAAGCAGCCTAGTAAATCTCATGATCTTTATAGGTTCTACCAAGAAACGGACGAATTTCCCTATGCCCGACTTAAAACTCCACCCTCAAAACTCAAGCACTTACTGCTTCTCCGAGAATCTAAGACATTGACTAGAGACCACCCCCGTTGGGGAGGGGAAATACGCAACCAACTGAGGGATTTCAGGAGTTTCCTAACTCAGTTCGAGAAATAACTAAGAAGTAATTAGTTATACGGAACATCAACTTCAAATATTCTAATAATTGCTGTTCAAGTCGCTTTTATCCGCTGGAATTGATTAACTTGTAAACAAAGGGGAACGGATTTTTTCCTGTAATTTTCCCAGTTTCCCGCCTGATTCTCCGCCAGGTTACAGAAGAAAGGTTCCGCTCATGTTCACCCCCGCTGTTCGCTTCTCCACCAAAAAATTTGTAGCCCCCACCCTTGCGGCAGCCATCACTTTGGGAATTTGCGTTGCACCTGCTGAAGCCTCCAGCTCCCTAAGTTCCTCGAGCGACTTTAAAGGCGCGAACCTTCCGGTGCCGACGCTAAACCTTCCCGCCGCGCCGGCCACAGCAGCGAAGCCCGCCGCTCCGGCTTCCAATCGCGTGCAGAGCATCATCAACCACACCAACGAATACCGCCAGGCGCACGGCCTGCGCCCGGTTCGCGCTAATGCCGCACTCAATGGGCTGGCTCAAGATTGGGCCGACCAGCTAGTGCGCGCGGATAAGCTCAGCCACCGCCCGCAGCACTGGAACTACTACCCTTCCAATATCCCGGCCGGCGGCGAGAATGTCCTGCAGGCGTGGAGCGACTATTCCGATGCCCTCTTGGTCAAGCTTTGGTACGAATCCCCGGGCCACCGCAAGATTATGCTGGACCCACGCGCCAAGACCATCGGAGTCGGCGTTGCCATTAACTCTGAAGGCAAGCTCTACGCTGTCCAAAACTACGGACGCTAAAGATTTCACAAGCTAGGACCTTCGAGCCCTTGGGCTCTAGCAGGCCATGCCGCCTCCTCCCGGACCTCGCACCCGGGGCGGGGCGGTTTTCTCGTGCCAGGGTGGGGGTGCACACGCGGGTAAATGAAACGTAACCGCCTTCACAAATGGCAGTGGCGAGGGTTACACTTAATGACATTCGAATTGTTCAACAATCTTAAGGACGGTGTTGAATGTCCTCGCTCCATATCGATCTCAATGCGGATTTGGGAGAAACCACTGCAGGCAATCCGGTCGCAGATGACGCAGCGATGCTGGAAATGGTGTCCTCCGCAAACGTGGCCACGGGCTTCCATGCGGGCGATCCGCACTCGATTGCCGGCACGCTCAAGGCGGCCGCAGAAGCAGGCGTGACCGTAGGCGCGCACGTGGGTTATAACGACGCCGCGGGTTTCGGCCGCCGTTTTATCGATTACAACCCGGACGAGCTTGCAGACGAGGTGACCTACCAAATTGGCGCGCTCGACGCTTTGGCCCGTGCCAATGGCACCAAGGTCTCCTATGTAAAACCGCACGGTGCGATGTATAACGCGATCGTGAAAGATGAGGCGCAGGCAGAAGCCGTCATCAAGGGCATTAAGGCCTTTGGAGACTTGCCGGTGATGTTGCTGCCTGGGGGTGTAGCGGTGGACGTCGCCAAGCGCAGCGGGCTTACCGTCATCCGTGAGGCCTTTGCGGACCGCAACTACAATCCCGATGGCACGCTGGTCTCACGCAAGGAAGCCAATGCGGTGCTCGGCAGCGCCGATGAGGTGGTACAGCGAGTACTGGAGGTAGCACAGACCGGGTCGATTACGGCCGTGGATGGCACGAAGCTTGAGGTGGATGCGCAATCCGTATGCACCCACGGTGATTCGCCTGGCGCGGTGAAGCTGCTGCGCGGTGTGGTGGAGCGCCTGCAGGAAGAAGGCATCGAGATTCGGAGCTTTATCTAATGCACATTAATTTTGTGGGCACGCGCGCGTTGCTCATTGACCTGGATGGATTGAACCAGGTCATGGATTGGCACGCGGCGCTTTCTGCCAAGCCTTTGAAGAATCAGGTGGACTGCATCGCGGCCGCCACCACCCTGCTACTGACGTTTGAAGCGCCGGATTCGGCGCGCGATGCGGCCGAATTCCTGCAGGACTTCTCCCCTGCCGCCGCGACGGCTGCGGAGGCCCGCACGGTAGAAATCGATGTGCTCTATGACGGCGAGGATGTGGACGAGGCCGCGGACCTGCTGGGGCTTTCGCGCGAAGCGCTCATAAACTGGCATACCTCTACCGAGTGGACCGCGGCATTCGGTGGCTTTGCCCCTGGCTTTACCTACTGTGCGCCGTCGGACCCCTCCCAGGCGCGTGCTGTGCCACGCCGCTCCAGTCCCCGTACCGCGGTGCCGGCCGGTGCCGTAGGTATCGCGGGTGAGTTTTCCGCGGTGTACCCGCGCGTTTCCCCGGGCGGCTGGCAGCTTTTGGGTACCACCAATACGCCGATGTGGGATTCCAATGCCAACCCGCCGGCTTTGGTGCAGCCTGGTGACCGCGTGCGCTATCGCAGCGTGGATAAGCTGCCGGAGCTTGTTGATCACTCTTCCCGCTCGAAGCGCGCCCCTGCCCGCTTGCCGCGCATGGAGGTTATCGATGCCGGCTTGCTCACCCTCTACCAAGATTTGGGACGCCCCGGTGTGGGCGATCTCGGCGTGACCCCCTCCGGTGCCGCCGACCGCGCCGCCGCCGCGACCGCCAATGTGGCCGTGGGCAACCCGCGCGGGGCAACAGTGCTGGAGAATATCGGCGGCATTAAGCTCCACGCGCTCACCGATACCGTCATTTGCGTCACCGGCGCGACCGCGCGTGTGCGCCTCGGCGAGATGCCGGTTCACCTTGCTCGCCCTGTGCTGGTCACGGCCGGGCAAACCGTCACGGTGGACCCTGCAACGGTAGGCATGCGCAATTACGTGGCCATCCGCGGCGGCATCATCGCTGAATCCGAGCTCGGCTCCGCGGCCACCGACGTCCTTTCTGGCCTTGGCCCGGACCCGGTCACCACCGGCGATGTCATCGGCGTGCTGCCGCGCTCTACCGGCATGACCGACGCCCAGCTAGCCAACCCACTGCGCGTTTCTGAAAGCTCCGACGGCAAAACCCGCGCCACCTTGCGCTGCGTACTTGGACCGCGCGATGACTGGTTTGGCGATAATGTCTCCGCCTTCCTGGATACCGAGTGGACCGTCACCTCGGATTCCAACCGCGTGGGCCTGCGCCTCGATGGCGAAGAGCCGATTGAGCGCGTTAAAGACGGAGAGCTCCCCTCCGAGGGCATGGTCGCCGGCTCGATCCAAATCCCACCCAATGGCAAGCCCGTGGTCTTCCTCCGTGATCATGCCGTGACCGGCGGTTACCCGGTCATCGCCACCGTATTGGAAGAAGATATTGATATTGCTGCGCAGCTGCCACCCGGCGCGCGCGTGAACTTTGAACTCGTAGCACCCCAAGCCTTGAACACTGGAGAACAGAATGCAGATTAAAACCGTCCTCATTGCTAACCGCGGCGAGATTGCCGTGCGCATCGCCCGTGTCGCCCGCGACCTGGGCATTAAGTCCATCGCCATTTATTCCGAAGCGGATGCTGGTGCCTTGCATACCCAGGTAGCGGATGAAGCCTATGCGCTGCCGGGCAATACCGCGGCCGATACCTACATGAACGTGCCCGCGCTGCTCGATATCGCGGTGCGCGCCGGCGCCGATGCCATCCACCCGGGCTACGGCTTCTTGTCCGAGAACGCCGACTTTGCCCGCACGGTTACCGAGGCCGGCATGATCTGGATTGGCCCTTCCCCGGAGTCCATCGAATTGCTCGGTGACAAGATTGCAGCGCGCCGCGTGGCCGAGGAGGTCGGCGCGCCGCTGGCACCGGGTACCTCCGATCCCATCGATGACTGGCAGGAGGCCCGCGCCTTCGCCGAAGAACACGGCCTGCCCATTGCCATCAAGGCCGCTTATGGCGGCGGCGGACGCGGCTTGAAGGTCGTGGACAACATGGAAGAGATCGAGGGCGCGTTCAACTCCGCCGGGCGCGAGGCCATGGAGGCTTTCGGCCGCGCCGAGTGCTACGTGGAGAAGTTCCTCACCCACCCGCGCCACGTGGAGGCCCAGGTGCTGGCCGATACGCACGGCAATGTGCGCGTGCTCGGCACCCGCGATTGCTCCACCCAGCGCCGCTTCCAAAAGCTCATTGAGGAGGCTCCGGCGCCCGCGCTTTCCGACGCCCAACGCAACGGCATCATCGAAGGCGCCCGCTCCATTTGCTCCAAGGTGGGCTACACCGGCGCCGGCACCGTGGAATACATTGTCTCCGAGGACGGCACCATTTCCTTCCTCGAGGTCAATACCCGCGTCCAGGTCGAGCACCCAGTTACCGAGGTAGTCACCGGCACCGATATCATCGCCGAGCAATTCCGCATTGCGGCCGGCGAGCCGCTGTCCTTCGATGAGGATCCGCAGTCTCAGGGCCATGCTTTTGAGTTCCGTATCAATGCCGAGGACATTCTCAATGGCTTCGCCCCGTGCCCTGGTACTATCGTCTCCTTCGAGCCGCCCACCGGCCCGGGCATCCGCGTAGATTCCGCGGTGCGCTCCGGATCGATCATCCCTCCGTACTATGACTCCCTGATTGCCAAGCTCGTGGTGTGGGGCCCAACCCGCGAGATCGCCCTAGCCCGCGCCCGCTTTGCCCTGCGCGAGTTCACCGTTACTGGCGTGCGCACTGTACTGCCGTTCCACCGCGACATGATGGATGAGCCTGCACTCATCGGCACTGCCGCACCGGCCGAGGACACCGCTGCCGCTGGTGCCTCCGAAATCGGCGTGTTTACGGACTGGGTGGATCACAACTACCGTCCGTCTGCCGCCAACCAGGTGGAAAAGGTCGAGGCCATTTACACCCAGCGCCGCAATGTGGCCGTAGAAATCGACGGCAAGCTGGTCAACGTCGGCGTGCCCGTCGATTTCCTCGCCGCGCCGGGCGCCGGCTCGGCCGGTGGTTCTGCCTCCACCGCGCCGTCTTCGGCCGGCGCACAGTCTACCGATGACAATGCGGTTACCTCCCCGTTCGAGGCCAACCTAGTGGCCTGGAACGTTGCGGACGGCGATACCGTGGCCGAGGGCGATGCCATCGCCACCGTCGAGGCCATGAAGATGGAATCAGCCATCAAGGCTCCACGCGGCGGTACCATCAAGCTCCTGGCCTCCGAGGGTGACCGTCTGGATTCCTCCAAGGTCATCGCGACCATCGATTAGCGCTCTCGCCATCGTTATGCACCTCATCTTCAATGTGAGGTGCATAACTTTTTAGTACAGTTGTGGTCATGCTTTCCCAGTCTGTCGCCTCCGAGTTGCGCGAGGCCATCTCCGCCGGCGAGTTTCAGCCGGGCGAGCAGCTCAGCGAAGTCAAAGCGGCCGAACGCTTTAACTGCTCGCGCAATACCCTCCGCGAGTCCTTCACCAGGCTTGCCGCGGAGCGCATTGTCGAGCGCATCCCTAATCGCGGCGTCTTCCTCGCGACGCCGGATGCAGACTATATCCGCGACCTCTTTGCTGCTCGCGCGGCTATCGAGCCCGCGGCGGTGCGCTGGGGCGAGTTTGCTGATGCCCCCTCGCTCGTCACCCTCACCTCCTCCGCCTTCGACTACGCGGCACGCGGCGAGCACCAGGAAGTCTCCGCCATTAACCAACGCTTCCACCGCACGCTGGTCGCCGCGCTGGGCTCGCCTACGCTCAATGAGCAGATGGATAATCTGCTCGCCCGCATGCGGCTCACCTTCTTGCTAGCCATTCCGCGCTATCCGCAGCTGCATGCGGACCACATTCAAGGAAATATCACCTTGGCCACGCTCATCGCGGACGGAAAACGCCTCGAGGCCGCCACACTCGCGCATGACAGCCTCATGAATACCTGCGAGAAGATCCTCGCCGTGCTAGACGATTAAGGAATGAGAAAATCTTGATCCCGGGCGTTGGTCACGAGCATCTGGCCCGGTGCGTGCGTAATAGCTAAGCGCGGCTTGGATTCCATCACGATGGCCTGCGGGGTCACACCACAGGCCCAAAAGACTGGCAGGCAGCCCTCCGGCACTTCGCCCGGATCACCAAAGTCCGGGCGGTTTAAATCCTCAATGCCAATGGCCGCCGGGTCACCTACGTGGACCGGGGCGCCGTGAACTGATGGGTAACGGGAGGTAATCCGCACGGCATCGGAGACTTGCGCGGCCGGAATCGGGCGCATGGAGACCACCATGGGCCCAGAAAAGACACCGGCCGGGGTGGTGGGAATCGTGGTTTTAAACATCGGCACGTTGCGCTGCTGAGCAATGTGCGCGACCTCAATGCCGTTATCCTGCAGCGCCGTCTCAAAGGTAAAAGAGCAACCAATAAGGAAACTGACCATGTCTGGGGTGTAGTACGAGGTGGCGTCGGCAAGCGTGGCTGTATGCTCGCCGTTTTCAAAAACGCGGTAGGCCGGAATATCGGTGCGGATGTCCCCACCCGGCAGCAGCTCGGAGGTGTACTGACCAGCTTCCAGCACGCCCACAATCGGGCACGGTTTGGGATTGCGCTGGGCAAAGAGCAAGAAATCAAACGCGTATTCCTGCGGCACGGCCAGCAGGTTAGCCTGCATGAAACCGCGGGCATGCCCGGCGGTGGTGGCCATGTCATGGCTGCGCGCATACTCGCGCACCTGCTCCGGGGTCTGCATTATGCCCACAGCTCGGTAATGCCGGAGAAAGCCTTGAAGCCGATGAAGATGGTAAGTACCCACGCCAGGGCGCCGATAACCAGCAACCACTTGGGATACTTATAGCCTTGCAGGAGGTCGCGGCGGAACCAGGCCACCCACATCACGAGGGCGAAACCGATAGGTAGGATCAGGCCATTGATGGCGCCGGCAAAGATGAGCAACTTCTGCGGCGCGGAGTTGATGGCCACAAAGACTACCGTGCACACCGCAATGAAGATGATGGTGAGGATATTGCGGGTGCGCGTCGAGGTATCCTGGGAAGTCACAAAGGATACCGAAGTATAGGCGGCGCCGATTACCGAGGACAAACCGGCCGCGAAGAGGACCACGCCGAAGGCGCGCAAGCCAAACTCACCGGCGGCATTGTAGAAGGCATCCGCCGCGGTGTTGTCATCCGAGAGCGCCACGCCGGTGGCCACCACACCGAGAACCGCCAAGAAGAGGAGCATGCGCATGATGCCGGTGACCACGATGCCGCTTACCGAGGTATAGGTAATGTTCTTGACGTTTTCCACGCCGGTGTGGCCGGAATCGATGAGGCGGTGCGCGCCGGCAAAGGTGATATAGCCGCCCACGGTGCCGCCGATGATGGTGGTGATGACGAAGAAGTCGATCTCGCCCGGCGCGACGGTATTCTTGAGCGCCTCCCCCACCGGTGGCTGGCTGACCACCGCAACGTAGAGCATCAGCAGGATCATGACCGCGCCGAGGACCGCGACGAGGCGGTCAAGCGCCATGCCCGCCTTCTTGGAGAGGAAGATGAAGATCGCGATGGCCGCGGCAATGACGCCGCCGATGCGCGAGTCGATGCCCAGCATCGCGTTAATGCCCAGTCCAGAACCGGCGATATTGCCGATATTAAAGACCGCGCCACCGATAAACACGAATACGGCAAGCACCCAGCCCAGGCCGGGGAGCACGGTATTACCCAAAGTGTTGGCGCGCATGCCGGTCACGCAGAGAACTCGCCACACATTGAGCTGGATGGCGATGTCAACGAGGATGGACAGCATGATCGCAAATGCGAAGGACGCGCCCATCTGCACGGTAAAGACCGAGGTCTGGGTCAAAAATCCCGGACCGATGGCGGAGGTGGCCATAAGGAACATGGCACCAGCCATGGCGCCGAGGCCCTTGGGCGGGGTCTTATCCCCCGCCTGCGCCGGAGTGGCGTGTGATGTCTCAGCACTCACTAGATTTCACCTTTCGTGATGCAGGTCGCATTAATTTGTGATGCGCATCATCTTAAAGGTTGCTTTGCCTTTTGTTCAACAACTTTTATGCGTTGTGGGGTGACGCGGGGGTGATCTAGGCTACTTTCCTGCCGCGTTTTCCCAGGTGGCTAGCGATTATCCGCAATGCCTCGTCCGACGCTTTCACCTCGCTGGAACCATAGCGCAGCACCACGTATCCGCGGTTTTCTAGCGCTCGCTGCCTCTTTATCTGCTGCTTTACCACGTGGGAGGGCGCCTCGCCATAGGTACCGTCATACTTGGCATCGCCATCGACCTCAAGCACCAGCCAACCATCGAGACAGAGATCCGCCCGATATTTCCCGAGCAGCGGTTTCTGCGGCTCAATTTTCACCTGCGGGAACCGCTCAATAATGAGTGCTCGCAGATAGGACTCATAGGGCGATTCCGATCCGCCATACGCGTGCTCGATAACCTTACGCATGGCTGCTTGTCCCCTCGTGCGCCGCATCTTTGCTAGTTCTTCGTGCAAGTCATATGTGGTGACGTCATGTTGCCTGAGGACAGAATCGGTAGCTACCAGGCCATCTGGGAATCCGTGTAGCCGGGCGATTTCGAGACAGGTGCGGGCGGGATTCGTGGCACGCACACCCGCTATTGACACCGTGGATTCCTGGAGGGACTTTACCCGACGGTACCGATAGTCGTTCGCGGTAAGCCTGCGAGGGGGAACGCTTCCCGAAGGCACCGCTAACTCCACCTCCTCCCCTTCCCCGGAAATTACCCACATTCCCCACAGCCGCGCGGCCGATTTGCTGATGAGGACGGCGCGGTGAGTGCTCCACCCGGCAGCGACTACTTTGGCGAATTGTTGTTTATGGCGCACCCATTGCCTCCAGGTGGCCGTAGGAACGGCGACCCAGGGCGCTATCTGGGTGAGCTCACCGCGCTGGAGGGCTAAATGGTGCGGGCTTTCGGCTCCGGCGTAACGAAGGTTGATGAAGTGATCTGTAATCATGGTTTCATCTTCGCGGCTGGCGGGGCGGGGCACGTGTCATGAGGCTCAGGAAGGTGAACTTCCGAGGACCTTGAGTGAGGGGCGGAACGTTAGGTCCAAGGTGATCGGGCCGAATTGAGGGCGTTGAGGCTGAATTGAGGGCGGGTTGTGCTCAGATCGGCTCGATCACATTCGACCTAAGGGGAAGCAGTTCAGGTTGGCGGTGTGGGGGATGGTTCAGCAGCGCGGTTAACCGTGCTTTACTAGAGATAATGGAACCCATCGAGCTCTCAGAACTAACCGGTACGCAATCGCGCACCTACGGCACCCGCAAGATCACCTCGGACATGGTCTCGGCACCAATCCATGTTGCGGTCGCGCTCTGGGACGAGCGTTGGGATTCCGCCCCCAACGGCACCATCGAAGGCTGGGTCATCGCAGTCAATACCAAGCAGACGCGTTTTGTGCGCCGCGGCCAAACGAAGAAGGGCGATATCGTCGATATCGCCGTGCGCGAGGTCAAACGCGCGCTCAGGGGACTCAACGGGCGGGTATGGATTGTCACTGGTCGCAGGCAGAATGCGTTGCGAGCGGCACTCACGGCTGACGGTTTCACGGTGACGGGAAGCTTTGCGGGAGAAAATAGGGCGTCGAAAAGCGCGAGCTCCGTGCGCAGAAAACAAGCCGGCCTGACCGCTCGCAAGGCGCGCAAGATGGGTGAGGCGCCGAAAAAGAAGCAAGCGGCACAAGTAGAGACGCCGAAAGCACACTGGTGGCCGAACTTCTCGCGCGCCTCCTCATGGCCCAAGGGCGACGTGGTGCGCATAGCTACCGATGCTTCCTCGGATACCGTATTCAAGGGGTCGATGTGCTTCGTTGCGGGCAACGGCGACTACCGGTTACGGACTCGAGAAACCAAGGCGAGCACGGATGAGCTTGAGCTCGAAGCACTGACTCTCGCACTGAAATACCTGCTCAAGGTGGGTGCGCGCAAGGCCGTCATTGAGTCCGATTCCGTAGCCGCTTTGGAGGCGGTCGAGCAGATTGTGCATAAGCGCGGCTCTAAAGCATCGCGGCCGGGGCGCACGTGGCGAGGGGTGTCTTCGGGTGCGCGGTCCCGATTCCAGCAAGCTTGGGGTGATATCCAAGGTCAATGCGAGGTCGATATCCGGCGCGTGCTCGGGCATGCGGGGGATCCGCTGAATCGGGCGGCCGACCAGATTGCGTACATGGGGTTGCGCGCGATTGCGCATCCGATGAAACAGTCTCGCGAGACGCTGCGCGACGGGATTCAGAAAGCTCTCTCGGCGTTGTGATCCGAACGCTTAGGGCTTAGGACTGATCTGATCAGGCCGAATTGAGAGAGTTAGGGCCGATCTGAGGCGGCCCAGCCTTCAGATCAGCCTGATCAGTATGGACCTAACGACAATAGGCTCAGTATGGACCTAACGACAATGGGCGCGCTGGGAGGAGGCGCGACTGAGCCAGCCGGCCCGCGGAGTTAGGCGAGTCGGCGGGCGCCATCTCCCGGGCGGGCCACCAAGAAGGTAGGTTCTGGGAAGCTGCGGGATGCTGCGGCATCATAAATGGCCTGGGCGGTGGACTCGACGTCCGAGCGCGGGATGAGCGCGATGACCGCGCCGCCGAAGCCGCCACCAGTCATGCGGGCGCCGAGTTCGCCGGCCGCTGAGAAGGCGGAGTCAAGCTCGGGGGTCGTGACCTCGTACAGGTCGCGCAGGGAAATGTGGCTTTCGCGCATGAGGCGGCGGAACTCTGCCGAGTCGGACGAGGTAAGCGCGGTGGCGGCGGCCAGGGTGCGGTCGGTTTCGTCCACCACGTGTCGCACGCGGCGGCGGTAGAGTTCAGCCTCCTGGGGGTTGACGGTCGCGGCGAAGGCGACGGCATCTGGGATTTCGCGGATGAAGCGGCCGGCGGCAGCCTGGACGGCGTCGATGATGCCGCGGCGGGAGGCGTATTGGCCGTCGGAAAGCGTGTGCGGCGCATTGGTGTCCGCGATGAGCAGCACCATGTCCTGGGCCTCGATATTAAACGGCACGCGCTCGACGGCGCCGGTGGAAAAGTCCAGGAATAGCGCCTTGCCGCGCTGGCCGAACAGGCTGGCATTCTGGTCCAAGCCGCCGGTAGAGGCGCCAACCACTTCGTTCTCGGCGCGGATGCAAGCCTGGGCTAGCTGCGCGCGGGCGGCGTCATCGGGGGCGTTGCCGTGGCAGAGCTCGTAGGCGGCCACTGCCACGGAGCACTCAAGGGCGGCGGAGCTGGACAGGCCAGAGCCGACGGGGACATCGGAGACAATGGCAATATCGAGGCCGGTGCAGGTCAGGACATCCGCCGCAGTGGCGGCCCAAATGGTGCCGGCGACGTAGCCGGACCAGTCGGAAGGGTGGCCGGGGCGGACTTCGGAGAGTGGGAGGCTGGCCTGGGCAACGCTGCCGTCGAACTCGGAGGCTATCCGGACAAGGCCATCGGTGCGGGGCGCGACGGCGACGGCGGTGTTTTGTTCCAGCGCAAAGGGGATGGAGGCGCCGCCGGCGTAATCGATGTGCTCGCCGATGAGGTTGACGCGGCCGGGAGCAGCCCACACGCCGGCGGGCTCGGACGCGTCCGGGAAGGCAGCGGCGAAGAGGTCGCGGGCTGCGGCGGCAAGCTCCGCATCGCTGCGGGTGTCAATCCAGTTAAGCATCCCAGATCTCCTTAAAGCGGGCGGCGATACGCTCCGGGGTGGTGTCATTGATCCACACGGCCTGCGAGGACTCGGAACCGGCGAGGTACTTCATGCGGCCAGGCGATCGCATAAGTGAAAAGAGCTGCAGGTGCATGCGGATGCCGGGGCGCAGGTCCGGGTCCACCGGTGCCTGGGTCCAGCCGGCGATATACGGGGTCTTCTCCACGCCATCGAAGAAGCGGTCCACGGCGGAGTACAGCTTCTTGAGCAGGGGTGCGAGGTCGGCACGTTGGGCGTCGGTAAGCGCGGCGAAATCGGGTACTTCCTCGTTGGGCAGGACCATAGCTTCCAGCGGCCATTTGGCGGCGGCGGGAACGAAGACGGTGAAGTGATCGGTTTCGGCGATGATGCGGGTGCCGGCGGCGCGCTCGCGATCGAGGAGATCCTGGAAGAGATCGCCGTCATAGGCGCGGGCGGATTCCACGATGGAGCGCAGGCGCGGCGAAAGGAACGGATAAGAGTAGATCTGGCCGTGCGGGTGTTGGAGGGTCACGCCGATTTCCTCGCCGCGGTTTTCAAAGGGGAATACCTGCTCCACGCCGTCGATCTGGGATAGCGCGGCGGTGCGGTGAGCCCAGGCCTCGATGACGGTGCGGATGCGCGATTCCGGCAGGTCCTTGAAGGATAGGGCTGGGTCCTCGGTAAAGCAGACCACCTCGCAGCGGGCGCGGGCGGGAAGGCGCGGCACCATGCCGAGCAGGTTATCCTCCTCTGGGTGCTCGATGTCCGCGGTGGTGGCAAAGGACGGGAAGCGGTTTTCAAAGACCACCACGTCATAGCTGGGGCTGGGGATCTCCGTGGGCAGCTGGCCTTCGCGCGTGGGCGCCAACGGGTTTTCGTTGGCCGGTGGCAAGAAGGTGCGGTTCATGCGGTGGGCGGCAAAGGCCACCCAGTCCCCTGTTAGGGGATCCCGGCGCATTTCGGAAGCGGGGGCGACGGTGGGGATGTCGCGGGCGTCGACAAGCACGCGGTCGGGGTGGGGCTGGTCGTCGAAGTAGAGGATCTCGCGGCCGTCGGCAAGCGTGGCAGAGGTAATCTCAACCATTAGTTTTCTCCTGGGATGGTGATGGGCTTCAGGCGTGCCCACAGCACAAAGGCGGCGGCCACGGCCAGCAAAGCAAGGCTTGCCCATAGGTTATCGCTAGCGTTCTTCGCCTGCCCGGTATCCGGGTTGATGCCTGGGTCAAGGAAGAAATAGCAGCCGAGCAAAATCAGGCCGTAGAGGCCGAGGAGTGCGGCGATGACGTTGCGCAGGTCGAATGCGCCCGCGCGCTTTTTCTCAGACATGTTGGGCTCCTTAGGCGAAGATGACGTTGAGGGCTACGGCCATCACCAGGCAAATGATGCCCAGCGGGACGGTCTGCTGGTACCACGGCAAGGACTTTTCGGTGTAGTCCTCAAAGTGGTCCTTGGGGGTTACGGAGGAAACGAAGCCGACCAGCTCGCTATCCGGCTTAGGCTGTGTGAACAGGGTGACCACGATGGATACCAGGATATCCACCACGAAGGCCACGCCGGCCGCCACAAAGGCCGTGCCTTGGCCCGGCAGGTTGATGAGGTCTGTGAAGGACGCGAGGTACCAGAAGGCAATGGCGGAAGCGGTACCGGCCACAAGACCGGACCAGCCGGCGTGCGGGGTCATGCGCTTCCAGAACATGCCCAGAATGAAGGTGGCAAACAGCGGCGCATTGAAGAAGCCAAACAGGGTTTGCAGGTAGTCCATGATATTGCCAAAGTTCTGCGCGAGCAGCGCGGTAAAGATGGCAATAGCGGTGGCGATAATCGTGGCGATGCGGCCGAACTTTAGGTAGTAATCATCCTCGCGGTCCTTGACCACATAGGTCTGCCAGATGTCATAGGAGATGACGGTATTAAAGGCCGAGATATTCGCGGCCATGCCGGCCATGAAGGAAGCCAGCAGGCCGGCGATCGCCACGCCCAGCAGGCCATTGGGCAAAAGGTCGCGCATGAGCAGCAAGATGGCGTCATTCGGCTCCGCACGCTCCTCCATCAAATCAGCCACGGATACGGAGGCAACCATGCCCGGAATGACCACGAGGAAGGGCACGAACATCTTGGGGAAGGCACCGATGATCGGGGTCTTGCGGGCGGCCGAAATGGAATCGGAAGCCATGGCGCGCTGCACCTCGACGAAGTTGGTGGTCCAGTAACCGAAGGAAAGCACAAAGCCGAGGCCCAGCACAATGCCGATGACGGACCACACTGGGTTCTCAAAACCGGAGATGTCCGTGCCCGGCCACGTGTGGAAGTGCGAATCCTGAGCCACCGCGTCCTTCAGCCCATTCCAACCACCAACGCGGTTCAAACCAATGATGGTCAGCGGAGCGAGGGCGGCGATGATGACGAAGAACTGGAGGACCTCGTTATAAATGGCGGCCGAAAGGCCACCCAGGGTGATATAGGACAGCACGATGAGTCCGGCCACGAGGAGCGATACCCACATCTGCCAGCCCAGCAGGGCCTCCACGATGGTGGCCAGCAAGTACAGGTTCACGCCGGCGATAAGTAGCTGGGCCACGGCGAAGGAAATCGCATTGACCAGGTGTGCGGCATTGCCAAAACGCTTGCGCATAAATTCCGGCACCGAGCGCACTTTGGAACCGTAGTAGAACGGCATCATCACAATGCCCAAAAAGACCATGGCCGGGATGGCGCCGATCCAGAAGTAGTGCATGGTTTGGAAGCCATACTCCACGCCATTAGCGGACATACCGATGATCTCCACCGCACCCAGGTTGGCCGAGACGAAGGCTAGGCCGGTCACCCAGGCGGGCAATCCCCGGCCGGAGAGGAAGAAGTCGATGGAGCTAGACACTCGGGCCTTGGCGGCCCAGCCGATGCCTAGCACGAAGAGGAAGTAGATGGCTACCAAGAAGTAGTCCACCCAGGAGGCATCGAGCCTCAATACGGATTCAGCAGTCTCCATGGCTGACCTTTCTAGTTATTGTTCTCTGCTGCAAGGCGCAGCGTGAATCTCTGCGGGTTCTGAGCACTCAGGCGCACGAGGTCTTCCCCGCTGCGCAGCGCATTCGGCGGCGCGCTCATGGGCTCCACGGCTAATGCCTTGCCGGGGCCGCCCGCCCGCGGGAAATCGGCCGGGGTAAACATCTGCACCCAGTTCAGGCCTTCGCCCATCTCCAAGCGCACGCCCTTTCCACCGGCCGAATACACGGCCGTCAGCGGGCCTTCGCCGTGGAAGCAATCGTCCCAGTCCACCTCGGCGATGGGCTGATTAGCGATGCGCACCTGCTCTGTCTTTCCCGTGGGCAGGTTGCGGGCGCCTAGCAAGTAGCGCTTGCCGACGTCCACGCTGAGCACCGCCCCCTCCGCCCCTGCTCCCTGTGGGGAGAGGTAGAGGTGCAGCCCATAGGCGAAGGGAACCTCGCCGGGCTCCGTGGTGCGTGCGGTCAGCTGGTGGCGCAATCCTTGCTCATCGAGGGCGTAGACGGCCTCTAGTTGAATCGCCCACGGCCAGCCCTGACGCGGCTCAATATCAAAGGTAAGAGCCACCCGGTCGTCCGAGCATTCCTTGATGCGCCACCAATCCACCGCGAATCCATGGATGGCGTTATTGCGCTCCGGCTCCGTGATGCCTAACTGGTGGGCTGTCCCCTGCCATTCAAACCAGCCATCTTCGGTGCGATTTGGCCACGGCGCCAGCACCACTCCTGCCATCAGCGGCGGCTTGCCTTCGTAGCTTTCTACCAAGGGCGCGCCGCGATAAGTCAGCGCCTTGAGTGCACCGCCGAATAGACCAATCTCGGCCGCATAATCGCCATGGGCAAGTGCGACGCTGGGGTAGTCAGCGTCAGGGCCAGCCGCTCCTCCACTGGTCATAACAAAGACCTTTCTGGCTATAACTTTCGTTGGATTTAGCCTAGGAGTACGGCAAAGCGCTGGTCAATCGTTTGCATAACTACCCGCGAATACCGCCTATTTCAGCTGCTCACAACCCTAGAGTTAACCGCCTGTTAACCTCTTTCGGGGTTGGAGGCGCCTGTGGACAGCGGTCCGTCACACCGAGGCAGGAGCGCTATCCCTGCATCCGTCGCCACACTATCCGCGCCGCGGAGTGTGGTGTGGCTAGGACTTCGCGCAGGTAATTGCGCGGCATCAACCGCCACGGGGTGCGCGCGGGATGCAGTCGCACGACAATGCCAAGGTGCCAGGCCCACAGCGCCGTGCGCAGGATATGAAAATCATTGGTCACCACGTGCAATACGGCATCCGGGGCCAAGCGGTGGGCATTTTCTAGATTCTCATTAGTGCTCGTGGCTTCCGGCTCCACCACTACCCGCTCGGCCGGCACGCCGCGCTCACTGAGGTATGTAGCCATAGGTCCCGCTTCACCACGGCCGGAGACAATAATCTGCTGACCGCTATAGAGCGCCAGCGCCTTGTCTAGGCGCGAGCGCAGCATGGCGCCGGGATAGCCGTGGGTTACGCGGGAGCCCAAAACAAGGAGCGGGTCAGACATGGATACCAGCATAGACTCGCCGACTCTTGACAGGAAGATGGAAATGGCCGTACCTTTAACTCAAATATGCAATCGATTGCACCCAGGAGGGCCAGAAGCCGGCCCACACGCCTAAGCCAAGGAGGACAGCATGGCCGGAACCACTCTCAAGGACGTGGCCGCTGCTGCTGGAGTATCCATTTCCACCGCGTCCCGTTCGCTCTCGGGCAACCCGGCCATCTCGGAGTCCACGCGCCAACGCGTCAAGGACACGGCCATCAAGCTCAACTATAGGCCCAATGCCCAAGCACGAGCTTTGCGCAGCTCCCGATCTAACGCCATCGGCTTGGTCATCCCCAGCCTAGACAATGCTTACTTCGCCGCAATGGCCGCAGCCATTGAAGAAGCCGCCGATAAGCAGGGACTCGCCACGATGATTACCAGTTGCGGCGAGGATCCGCAGCGGCTAGTCAGGGCCCTCGATGCCCTGATGGAACGCCAGGTAGACGGCATTATCGCGGTACCGCTCGAAGGCGCCGAAGAAGCACTGGAGCAGGCGCGCGCTTACCGCCCGCTCGTGCTCATTGACCGCACCCTGGGTCAGATTCCAGCAGTGCTATCAGACCCCCACTCGGGTATGAAACAAGCCGTGGAACAGCTCAAGGAGAAGGGGCACACGCACATCGGCTACCTTTCCGGGCCGCAGGAAACCTCCACCGGCCGCCAACGCCTCCAAGCATTCAAGACCGCCACCCGCGGTATGCCTACCCATATCCACCACGGCAGCTACCGCCACCGCGAGGGCTATAAAGGAGCTCTCACACTCCTGCAAGAAGGCGTCACCGCGCTCATTGCCGGCGATTCCATGATGACGGCCGGCGCGCTGGAGGCCTGCCATAATGCGGGCAAGCGCATCGGAGAAGAAATCGCGCTCGTCGGCTTTGATGACTTCATCTACCTGCGCTTCCAACCCTCCCCTATCTCAGTGGTGGACCAAAATGTGGCCAGAATGGGCGAGACTGCCACGGCCAAGCTCATCGCGGCCATCAATGATAAGCACCAACCGGAAGGTGAGGTGCTAGAAACCCGCTACATCCCGCGCATGTCCACCGCCCACCAACTCGATGGAGCCACGCCATGAGTGATTGCGTTTTGCGCCTGGACAGTGTCACCAAATCCTTCGGCCCGGTTGAGGTCATTAAGGGTGTAGACCTCACCGTCCGCCGCGGCCAGGTCCAGGCCTTGCTGGGTGAAAACGGCGCCGGCAAGTCCACCCTCATCAAGATGATTGCCGGCGTGCACGAACCAGATTCCGGCCGCATCCTGGTAGATGGCACAGAGGTGAAAATCCCAGATACCAAGGCCTCTGAGGCACTGGGCATCGCCACCATTCACCAAGAGCTCAACCTTGTGCCCACCATGTCGGTGGCCGAGAACATCATGCTTGGGCGCACCCCACGCCGCTTCGGGTTGGTCAATCGCAAGCACCTCAGGGCGCAGGCACAAGCGGCACTGCACCTTATCGGCTTGGACGTGGACCTAGACATGCCGGTGGGTGAACTGGGTGTGGCCAAACAGCAGCTCGTGGAAATCGCCAAAGCCCTGTCCATGAACGCGCGCATCCTCATCCTGGATGAGCCCACTGCCGCGCTCACCGGCAAGGAGGTTGATGCGCTCTTTGCCGTGCTCGAAGAACTCAAGGCCAAAGGCGTGGCCATGATCTTTATCAGCCACCACCTGGAGGAGCTAGCGCGCATTGCAGAGACCATCAGCGTGCTGCGCGATGGCTCTTTCATCGCCGAGGTCCCAGCCAATACGGACGAAGACGAGCTGGTGCGCCTCATGGTCGGCCGCGAGATTGACAATCAATACCCGCGCGAGGTTCCTCCTGAGCGCGGTGAGGCCCTGCTGGAGGTCTCCGAGCTGACTTCCGCAGGAGCCTTTCACGACGTCACCTTCACCGTCCATGCCGGCGAAGTCGTCGGCCTTGCCGGGCTCGTAGGAGCCGGCCGCACCGAAATCATTCGCGCCATCGCGGGCGCCGATCCGTACGATTCCGGCACCATCCGCGTCGGCGGCACGCAACTGCGCAGCGGCGATATTCGTGCTGCCATCCGCGCCGGCGTGGGCCATATCCCCGAAGACCGCAAATCCCAAGCGCTAGTTCTAGATGCCTCCGTGGGCGATAACCTCGGATTCGCCACCCTCTACCCCACCGCTAAGGCGGGGCTTGCAGACCGCAGCGGCCAACGCCGCCGCGCCGGTGACGTAGCGGAGAAACTGCGCATCCGCATGGCTGATCTCTCCCAGCCCATCCGGAACCTATCCGGTGGCAACCAACAAAAGGCTGTCTTTGGCCGCTGGGTACTGGCCGGTTCCAAGGTCCTCCTCCTCGATGAGCCCACCCGCGGCGTCGACGTCGGCGCCAAGGTGGAGATTTACAACATCATCAATGAAGTCACCGCTGCCGGCGGCGCCGTGCTCATGGCCTCCTCCGATCTGCCTGAGGTGCTCGGCATGTCCGACCGCATCCTCGTCATGTCCGGCGGCCAACTCGCCGGCCAGCTACCTAAGGACTCCACCCAGGACGAGGTCATGGCCTTTGCCGTATCCAATGTGACCTCTTCTACCTCTGCCTCTGCTGCCGCGCCTGCCGGCACTAACCCCAAGGATGAAGCATGACCAAGAATCGAGTAGTTAACTGGGCGATGAATAATGGCGCGCTCGTCGGCCTCATTGCCCTGTGCATCGCGCTGTTTATCGCTACGCCGTATTTCCTTACCGTGGCGAACCTGCTCAATATCGGCATCCAAGCCGCGACGGTGGCCATCTTGGCCTTCGGCATGACCTTTGTCATTGTCACCGCCGGCATCGACCTCTCGGTGGGCTCGGTCGCCGCGCTCGGCGCCATGGTCTCTGCCTATATGTTCTCCACCGCGGGACTGCCTGGCTGGCTCACTCTGCTCTTGGGCCTTTTCGTGGGCGCGCTGGCCGGCGCCATCTGCGGAATGGCCACCGCGTGGGGCAAGATCCCTTCCTTCATCGCGACGCTGGCCATGATGTCCATCGCCCGCGGCCTCACCCTGGTCATCTCCCAAGGCTCGCCAATTGAGACTGCCCCGTCCGTCAATGCCTTTGGCGGCGATATCGCCGGCTTCCCCGTGCCCATCATCATGATGGTCATCGCCGGGCTCATCTGTTGGTTCATTCTGGAGCGCACGGTGCTCGGCCGTTCCATGTACGCCATCGGCGGCAATCTGGAGGCCGCCCGCCTCTCGGGCCTGCCGGTCAAGCGTATTCAGATCGCTGTCTTCGCACTCTCCGGTTTCTTCGCCGCCTGGGCCGGCATGGTCATGGCCGGCCGCCTCGAATCCGCACAGCCACAGGCCGGCACCGGCTATGAGCTCGATGCTATTGCGGCCGTCGTCATCGGTGGTGCCTCGCTCTCCGGTGGCCAAGGCAAGGCCACCGGCACGCTGGTCGGCGCGATCTTGCTAGCGGTCATCCGCAATGGCTTGAACCTGCTCAACGTCTCCTCCTTCTGGCAGCAAATCGTTATCGGCCTGGTCATCGCGCTGGCCGTCGGCTTCGACGTCATTCGCAATAAGACGGCCAATTAAGGAGCACCCGCTATGAAAAAGCTCATCGCCGCCCTCCTCGTACCCGCCCTCGCACTGGGCCTTGCCTCCTGCAATCGCTCGGAAGAAGACCGCAACCGCATCACTCTTGCGCTCTCCACGCAGACCAATCCCTTCTTCGTCGAGCTGCGCCACGGCGCACAAGATAAGGCCAAGGAACTCGGCGTTCCGCTAGACATCCAAGACGCTTCCGATGACCCCGCCCAGCAAGTCAATCAGCTGGGCAATGCCACTTCCATGGGCGCCAAGGTCGTCGTGGTCAACCCCACCGATTCCGATGCCGTTGCCCCAGCCGTGCGCGGCATCAAAAATGACGGGGTACCCGTCATCGGCGTGGACCGCGATGTCAACGGCGTAGAGCTGGATTCCATGGTGGCCTCCGATAACGTCGCCGGCGGCGCGCAGGCGGCGGATAAGCTCGCCGAATCCATTGGGGAGAAGGGCGATATCCTCATCCTGCAGGGCACCGCCGGTACTTCGGCCTCGCGCGAGCGCGGCAAGGGCTTTGAAGAGCAGATTGCGAAGTATGGGGACATTCGGGTCGTCGGCAAGCAATCGGCGAATTTCGACCGCACGGAAGGCCTCAACGTCGCCACCAACCTGCTGCAGGCCAACCCGGATATCAAGGCCATCTTTGCAGAGAACGATGAAATGGCGCTCGGCGCGGTCGAGGCGTTGGGCTCGCGCGCTGGATCTGAGGTCAAGGTGGTGGCTTTTGATGGCACCTTCGATGGCCTCAAGGCGGTCAAAGATGGCAAGCTAGAAGCTACCATCGCCCAGCAGCCCGCAGAGCTCGGTGCCCGCGCCATCGAACAAGCCGCAGCGCTCCTGCACGGTGGCGCGGCGGAGAAGAACGTCCCCGTCGAGGTCATCACCGTCACCCGCGACAATGTGGAGGATTTCCAATGAGCAAGCTAACCGTCGTCGGTTCCATCAATGCCGATCTCATCGTGCACGCCGAGCGCCACCCACAGCCGGGAGAGACCCTGCTGGGCTCTGGCGGCGACATTTTGGCCGGGGGCAAGGGCGCTAACCAGGCTGTCGCGGCCGCGCAACTGGGCGCCACCGTGGCCTTCGTGGGCGCGGTCGGCTCCGATCCCTATGCCGAGCCTGCGATGCACTACATGCGCACCTCCGGCATCGATCTGGGCGCCGTGGAGCAGGCCGATACCAACACGGGCCTCGCCGTCATTACCGTCTCGGCCGATGGCGAGAACACCATCGTCATCTCCCCCGGTGCCAACGCGCTTGTCGACGCCCCCTTTGTCTCCTCCCGCGCCTCCACCATCGCCGATGCCGATGTAGTCCTCCTCCAGGGCGAAATCCCCGCCTCCGGTTTCCAGGCCGCGGTCGAGGCGGCCCAAGGCCGAGTGGTGGTTAACCTCGCGCCCGTGGTCGAGGTCGACCGCGACTCGCTCCTGCAAGCCGATCCTTTGCTGGCCAATGAACATGAAGCAGGGCTCATCCTGGACCAGCTCGGACTACCCGCAGAGGGCGCCCCGCGCGAGCTCGCCCACCGCCTGGTAGAGGCCGGTTTCCGCTCTGTCGTTCTCACCCTTGGCGCCCACGGCGCCTACGTGGCCACTCCGGAGGGCGGCACGGATATCCCCACCCCGCGCGTAACCGCCGTGGATACCACCGGCGCCGGCGATGCCTTCGCGGGTGCCTTCTGCGCCCAGCTGCTCACCGGTGCCTCGCTTGTCGATGCCGCCACTTTCGCCGCCCGCGTCGGCGCCTTCGCCGCCACCGGCAACGGCGCACAACCTTCTTACCCCACCACCGAATCCGCATTGCCGGAGGTCACCGATGCGTAAATCCGGCCTGCTCAATCCCGCGCTCACCAGCGCCGTCGCCCGCCTCGGGCACACCGATACCTTCGTTATCGCCGATTGCGGCCTGCCCATCCCCCACGATGTGCCCGTCATCGACCTCACGCTGACCTTCGGCATCCCCACCTTCGCCGATACGCTGTCCGCCCTCCTTGAGGAGGTCGTGGTCGAAGCCGCCACCATCGCCGATGCCACCCCGCCCGAGGTGCGCTCCCTGCTTCCCGCAGTACCGCTTACCGAGGTCTCCCACGATGACCTCAAGCGCGAGGTCGCCCGCGCCTCCTTCGTCGTGCGCACCGGTTCCACCACGCCGTTTGCCAATGTCATCCTGCGCTCCGGCGTGCCTTTCTAGCGCTTATAAACGCTTCCGCGTGCCCCTACGGTAAACACTTCCACCAGCACTTCTTGCTCCTCAACGGAGTACAGCACGCGGTAATTTCCCACCCTTATTCTTCGGCCACTCCTGCCGGACAAAGCGATAGATCCTGGTGGATATGGGTCTTGGGCCAGTCCACCGATCGCGCGCTTAGTCCGTTGATATTGCTTTCGGTTTCCCTGATGGATTTTTTGTAACTCTCGCTTGGCCTGCCGCGTAAACGCGATGTTGTAGTCCATGACCTCTTAAAAAGTTGTACTCTTTGCTAACTTGGTACTAGTAGTACTTTGATGTTTTGGGAGCTTTCATTGTCTTTGCCACTTTCCGAACTCCGCACCCGCTTAGGCCAGGTCATTGACCAAGCCCACTACGCAGGCACCCGCACCGTTGTCACCCGCAACGGTAAGGAAGCCGCAGTTATCATTTCGCCTCAAGAACTAGCATTCCTTGACCGCCTCGAAGCCGCCGCAGATGCTGAAGCCCTCCGCCAAGCCCGCGCCGCCGATACCGGCGAACGCTTCTCTTTTGAGCAGGTCACGGAAGAAATTGAAAGGCGCTAGCCGTAAATCGGCTCGGCTGCATACCCGGCTAAAAGCCAATGCCAACGCCACACGGATTCGTGAGCAAGAGAGCCGAAATTCGTTCGCCCCTCATGAGCCTCAGAAATCTGTTGAACCACATCCACCAAGTGATGCTTAACGCAGCTGCCTGAATAGCGAAGAACGGTATACCCTCTTAGCGCCGCATCATTTCCCTTCCAGCGGTCTTTAACGAAAGTCCCCAAATCCTCCGCCTTATGGAAGTCATAGCCATCGATTTCAACGGCGACCTTCCCTACAACGATGTCCCATAAATAGGGACCTATCTGGTGGTTTACCTGAACCTTCTTCCCACGCCGCTGAAGCGCGCGGACTACTTTCCTTTCTGCTTCGCTATCTGCACCTACCGCAGATTTGTTCACTAATTCCCGAACCCGAGCTGGTACCCGTGCGATACATCCGAGGTCTTTTTCTAAGGCTTGCTTACCGCGCCTGTTTTGATATCGCGTTTCAAGCATCGTTACTGCTTGATCGTCATCCACCGCAGCAGCCGCTAGCAGGGGATTTTGCACAGGGATACCTTCAAACGTAAATCTCGTTTTCTGCCGCGTTCGCTCGACTTCAAACCACTGCGAACCACTCACGACATGCTTGTAGGCAAATTTCAGAGGAAAGGTCATCTCCTTCTTGGAGTACAGCTGCACCGCAGAGCTGCCTGCAAGCATGATTCCAGGCCACCGCTTGTGCAGGATGCGAGCTACTTCCATGGGAGTCGGTTCCCGCCACGTATAGATCCCGCGGCCGATTCGGATTATCTTTCCATTCGCTACATGAGTTTTAAGCTCGCCCCTGCTTAAGCCTGAAACCAGTACTTCTTCCATGCTTCCCCCTTTGAGCATTATTCCCCTGCCCGAAAGCTTAAAGCACGCTTCCTCACCCCGCAGGCTACAACGATGCAAAGCAAGCACGTTTTACCCTTTTCCTCCGCGAATTTTGCCCAATCGTGCTTGTTTGGCATGTTGGCAAGGGGCGACGAGAACTTCGCTAGAGACTAGGAGACAAAACAAGCACGTTTTGCCGAAAAACTACGTTGTTTTGGCTAAAACGTGCTTGTTTTGTTTGGCCTTAGACCGGAGAGCTACTCCCCTAGCAGCTTGTCGCGCAGGTTCTTATCCTTCTGCTCTACTTCCTCGGCCATCTGCTTCTGGTAATCCACCATCTTGTCTTGGATGGCGGGGTCGCCAGCGCCGAGGATGCGGGCGGCGAGCAGGCCGGCGTTCTTCGCACCGCCGATGGAGACGGTGGCTACCGGCACGCCACTGGGCATCTGCACGATGGACAGAAGGGAGTCGAGGCCATCGAGATCCTTCAATGCGCGCGGGATGCCGATGACCGGCAGCGGCGTGGCCGCAGCGACCATGCCGGGAAGGTGCGCGGCACCGCCGGCGCAGGCGATAATCGCCTTCAACCCGCGGGTGTGGGCTTCCTTGGCATAGGCCAGCATCTTTTCCGGGGTGCGGTGGGCACTGACCACGCCGACCTCGAAGGGGATGCCGAAGTCCGCGAGGACCTGAGCGGCGGGTTCAACGGTGAGCCAATCGGAATCGGAGCCCATGATGATGCCTACATGCGGTTGCATAGTGTCCTTTCTACAGGCAGGAATTTAAGCCCATTCGGCGTGCACGAGGAAGTGCGCGGCCTGGCGGGCGATGGAAAGGGTCTCGTCGGTATCTTCACCAGTGACGTTGACGTGGCCAATCTTGCGGCCAGGGCGGTGGTCCTTGCCGTAAAGGTGAATCTTGGCCTGCGGGTAGCGCTCCATGACTTTGCGGACGCGCTCCGGCATAGGCATGGCGGGATCTTCGTCGGCGCCCAAGACATTGGCCATCACGGTGACGGGGGCAAGCGCGTCGACTGCGCCCAAGGGGAGGTCGAGCACGGCGCGCAGGTGCTGCTCAAATTGGGAGGTCACGCTGCCGTCCTGGGTCCAGTGGCCGGTGTTATGCGGGCGCATGGCCAGTTCGTTGACGGAGATATCCTCGCCTTCGGGGCCGTCGAAAGCAAAGAGTTCGACGGCCAGCACGCCGGTCACGCCGAGGGACTCGGCGATGGACAGGCCCAGCTCGGACGCGCGCTGGGAAAGTTCCGATGTAAGGCCAGGGGCGGGGGCAATGGCCTCGGCGCAAATGCCGTTTTCCTGGCGGGATTGGGTAATCGGCCATACCTTGGCCTCGCCGGAAGGACGGCGGGCGACCAAGATGGAAAGCTCGCGGGTAAGGTCCACCTTTTCCTCTGCCATCAGCGGGGTTCCGGCCTCGAGCAGCTCGGAGACCAGCTCAAAGCAATTATCGGCGGTGGGGAACCATACGCCTTTGCCGTCATAACCACCGCGGCGGGCCTTGAGGCATACTCGGCCATCGACGGCGTCGAAAAAGGCGCGGGCATCGGCCACCGAGTCGATGGCGGCAAAGCGCGGCACGGGAGCGCCCAGCGCGGCGAGCTTTTCGCGCATCTTCAGCTTGTCCTGCGCGTAGATGAGGGCGGTGGGCTGGGGCTGGACGTTAAATCCGGCGTCGATAAGCGCGGCGGAGTGCTCGTTGGGCACATGCTCATGCTCGAAGGTAATGGCATCCGCGCCCTCTGCCACGCCGCGCAGCTCCTCCAAGGAGGTGTAATCCCCCAGCACCACGTCCGGGGTGACCTGCGCGGCGGAGGAGTCCGGCTTGCTGGCCAGAATCCGCAGGTGAATATCGAGTTCCGCGGCGGCCGGCTGCATCATGCGAGCCAGCTGGCCGTCGCCACAAACAGTTACAATAGGCTTTAAGTCACTCACGTCCCCCAATACTAGCCTGGATACTATGTTCACTCGTCATACCATCTTCCAAAATTCCCTCATGACCGCTTTGCTGGACGGCATTTATGACGGCGAAATGACCATTTCGGAACTGCTTGGTAAGGGCAATTTTGGCCTCGGCACCTTTGATGGCCTCGACGGAGAGATGATCATTTTGGATGGCACCTGCTACCAGCTGCGTGGCGATGGCTCCGCGCAGATTGCAGACCTAGACCAGCGCACCCCCTACGCGGTGGCCACGAACTTTGTCCCGCGCATTACTGCCGACGCCCCCGCAGGCCTGCGCCGCGATCAGCTCTCCGCGTTCATCGATAAGCTCGAGCCTTCCGCCAACTACATGTACGCGGTACGCATCGTGGGCACGTTCAAGGAGGTGACCACCCGCACGGTGGTGAAGCAAGAAAAGCCCTACCCGCCAATGTCCGAGGCCGTGGGTGGCGATAAGGAGCTGCATTTTAAGGACGTCGAGGGCGTTATCGGCGGCTTCCGCACCCCCGTCTATGAAAAGGGAATCTCGGTACCGGGCTGCCACGTGCACTTTATCGACGCCGCCCGCACCTCCGGTGGCCACGTGCTGGACTACGTAGTGGATAAGGCAACGGTTGAGCTCTGCCCCGCTTCCGATCTAGAGCTGCGCCTGCCGCTGACGCAAGAATTCAGCCGAGCCAACCTCTCCCCCGAGGATCTGGATAGCCAGCTGCACACCACCGAGGTTAAAACCAAGGGCGATCATTAATAATCTCGGCCACGCGCTTGGGCTTGGCCACGTTGGGAAAATACATGGCCCGATCCCAGCCGTTAATCGCTAGGGATACCCCGCCCCGGCGCTTGCGGGCGCCGCGGATATCCTGCAGCGGAATCGAATCGATATTGCGGCCCTCGCGCGCGATGACGCGCCTATTAGTCACGATGAAGCGCTTGCGGCGGGCCTTAAAAAGAGGAATGACAAAGCGCCAGATTCCTAGCAGGGCCCATACCGCGACGAGGCCGTTGCGCAGCATCGGGTCTACTGCTTGGACATCGCACCAGCCGATGGCAATCCACAGCAGGCCGGTGATGAGGATGAGCTCGAGGAAGGGGAAAATCAGCGCGCGAAACGGCGCGGAGACATCCGCGCGTTTGACCTCACCTTGGCCCATCTTCATTAGTCCCATAGCTATGGATGCTACCTCGCGTGTCTACTGTGGTGGTTTACTGCTGTGGGCGCAGGTGCGTGACATCGCCCGCGGAGTAGTACTCGCCGGCGACCATGATGCGTCCGTCCTCGCCGATTTCATCGACGTGCCCGGTGACATCGCCGGACGGGGTTTCTAGGCGCACCTCCTGGCCGAGCGAGGAGCAGACCGCACGGTAGTCGAGCAGGAGCTGCGGATCTTGGTTCTCCCATTGCACGATGCGGCGGCGCAGGTTCTTCAGCACGGTAATGGCCAGCTCGGTGCGGTCCGTATCGCGGCCCTCGAGCGCGAGCGAGGTGGCCTTTTCAATCGGTAGGTCCTCACGAGTCAGGGTGACATTGATGCCCATGCCCACGACGACGCGCGCGGATGGTGCGGCGCCGCCTACGGCCTTGTTGACTTCAGCCTTATTTACTTCGGCCTTATTAACCTCTGCCTTATTGACTTCAGCCTTGCCTACCTCCACCTTGGTGAGCTCGGTCTTCGGCGCGGCCTTGAAGGCTTGGCCAACGGGGCCGGCCTCGGCAAGGATGCCGCACAGCTTATTGCCGTCGATATGCACGTCGTTTGGCCACTTCAGCACGGTGCCCTCGATCGAATCGGTCACCGCGAGGCCAGCGGCCAGCGGCAGGGTGCCCAGGTGCTCGAGGGATTCCGGCAGCAAGAGCACGGAGAAAATGACCTGGGAGCCGGCCGGCGCGGTCCAAGTGCGGCCGAGGCGGCCCTTGCCGGAAAGTTGTTCGTCGGCAAGCAGCACGGTGCCATCCGCAACGTTGGTGGCCTGCATCAAATCGGTATTGGTGGAGCCGGTCTTTTCCACGAAATCGATGGTGGTGAAATCGTCCGCCAGCGCGGTGCGAATGCGTTCCAAATCAAGTGCAGTCATAAGCTTCAAGGATACCGACCGCCAATGGTGCTAGTGTGTTGCGCATGGCAAAGGTCACTTTTGAAAAGGTCAACATCACCTACCCCGGCGCGAGCGCGCCCACGGTAAGAGACTTGGACCTCGATATCGCGGACGGCGAATTCCTAGTCCTCGTTGGCCCATCGGGCTGCGGCAAGTCCACAACGCTACGCGCGCTAGCGGGCCTGGAACCTACATCCAGCGGCCGCATCACCATCGATGGCAAGGACGTGACCAACCTGGAACCGGGCGATCGCGATATCGCCATGGTCTTCCAGAACTATGCCCTCTACCCACACCTAACGGTGGAGGAAAACATGGGCTTTGCCCTGAAGCTGGCAAAGCTTCCTAAATCCGAGATCAAAGCCAAGGTGCACGAGGCGGCGGAAACGCTCGGCCTGACCGAGTATCTCAAGCGTAAGCCCAAGGATTTGTCCGGCGGTCAGCGCCAGCGCGTGGCCATGGGCCGGGCCATTGTCCGCGAGCCGAAGGCCTTCCTTATGGATGAGCCGCTGTCCAACCTGGATGCCAAGTTGCGCGTACAGACCCGCGCGGAGTTGGCCAGCCTCCAGCAGCGCCTGGGCACGACGACGGTGTATGTCACCCACGACCAGGTGGAGGCTATGACCATGGGCGACCGCGTGGCGGTGCTCAAGGACGGCGAGCTGCAGCAGGTAGCCCCGCCGCGGGAGCTTTACGACGCCCCCGCGAACGAATTCGTTGCCGGATTCATCGGCTCGCCGGCGATGAATATCTTTGATTACAACGGTTCCCGCGTGGGCGTGCGCCCGGAAAAGATGTTTATCAATAAGGGCCCAGTGGGGTTCCAGGGCGTCGTAGACATCGTGGAAGAGCTGGGCGCGGAGTCTTATGTCTACGTCACCGTGGGTGACAAGCGCCTAGTCGCCCGGGCCGAAGGTACTCCGCCGCAGCGCGGCGAGGAGGTCGTGCTGACCTTCAACCCACGCGAGGCGCACCGCTTCGATCCGGAAACGGGCCGCCGCATCGCGCAGGACTAGTTCTAGCGGAGCCTAAACCGCGGAGAAAGCCGGGACGCAGGTACGCGTCCCCGCCACCCACAGCCCCTTTTCTACCCCCGTTTAGAGTTAAATAGGTCAAAATTATCCACCTTTTGGTGTCCGTATTTTAGGTTTAAAGAACCGAAAGTTTTCCGAAAGGTGAATTCCATGAAGAAATTCCTGCTTCGCACCACCGTTGCGACAACCGCAGTATTGGCACTGGCCGGCTGCTCTTCTTCCTCTTCCGATTCCGCCGAGGGCGGTTCTTCTGAGGGCGGCGCGGATGCGCGCGGCCCCATCACTTTTGCCATGGGCAAAAATGACACGGACAAGGTGACCCCCATCATCGAGAAGTGGAACGAGCAGCACCCAGACGAGAAGGTCACCCTCAAGGAGCTGGCCGGCGAAGCCGACGCCCAGCGCGAAACCTTGGTGCAGTCCCTGCAGGCGGGCAGCGATGACTACGATGTCATGGCCCTCGACGTGGTGTGGACCGCGGAGTTCGCCGCCAACCAGTGGCTCCAGCCGCTCAATGGTGACTTTGAAACCGATACGGATGAGCTTTTGCCGGCCACCGTGGAGTCTGCCACCTATAACGATGTGCTCTACGCGCTGCCGCAAAACACCAACGGACAGCTGCTTTTCCGCAACACCGAGCTCGCAGATAAGGCACCGGAGAAGTTCGCGGACCTTAAGTCCGCGTGCAAGGCACTGGACAAGGGCAAGGACTGCCTGACCACCCAGTTCAAGCAGTACGAGGGCTTGGCACTCAACACCGCCGACTTTATGGAAGGCTGGGGTGGTTCTGTCCTAGATAAGGACGGCAACGTCACCGTTGATTCCAAGGAGGCCAAGGACGGCCTGCAGGCCATGGTAGATGCCTACAAGGAGGAGACCATTTCCAAGGACTCCACCGCCGCCACCGAGGAAGAAACCAATATGGCCTTTACAGAAGGCAAGACCGCCTTCGCCATGAACTGGCCGTATATGTACTCCAACGCGGTTGATGCCGGCGTCGACGTCGAGGTTCAGGCCCCGCTGGGCAAGGATGGCGTAGGCGTGTCCACGCTGGGCGGCTATAACAACGGCATCAATATCAACTCCAAGAATAAGGGCACCGCGCTCGACTTCATGAAGTTCATCATCAATGAGGACAACCAGAAGTCCTTTGCGGAGCAGTCCTTCCCGCCGGTCTTGGCTTCCATCTACGATGACCCGCAGCTACAGCAGGAGTTCCCGTACCTGCCGGCACTCAAGGAATCTCTGGAGAACGCGGCACCGCGCCCGGTTTCCCCGTTCTATTCGGCAATTTCCAAGGCCATCCAAGACAATGCCTACGCTGCATTGACGGATGGCAAGTCGGTAGATGATGCCACCGCCGATATGAAGGCGGCCATCGAATCGGCTTCCCAGGGCTAAACGCCCAATCCGGGTGAGGTAGGCGGACACCCCGCTGCCTCACCCTTTGTGGTTTTCACTCCCCTAATGGGGATAGAATCTAGCCAATACATTGCATTTCTTGAACAGAAAGGCGGTCCAGCGTGGCTATAGCTTCGCCGACTGCGTCCAAGGGGGCGCCGAAGGGGGCGTCGGCAAGCGCGCCGAAGCCCCAGCGCAAGAATTATGGGCGCGTGGCCGGACTAATTGCTCCGGCGCTCATCGTGCTTGCCGTCATTATCGGCTACCCCATCATCCGCGCTATTTTCCTGTCCTTCCAAGGCAATAGGCAGCTCAACCCGCAAACGGGGCTTTTTGAGGAAGGCGGCTTTGCCGGGCTGGAAAATTATCTGTACTGGATTAATAACCGGTGTGTTTCCGGCACTGGTCAGATTTCTACCTGCCCGCCGGGCGTTATAGCCACGGACTTTTGGCCGGCGGTAAAGATCACGCTCTTTTTCACCATCGTTACCGTGCTGCTGGAGACCATCCTGGGCATGCTGATGGCTCTCATCATGAATGGTGAGTACCGCGGCCGCGGCCTGGTGCGCGCTGCGGTACTTATCCCCTGGGCCATTCCTACGGCCGTGACGGCCAAGCTATGGCAGTTCATGTTCGCCCCCGATGGCATCGTTAATTCGCTGCTTGGTGCGAACATTGCTTGGACCACGGACCCGTTCTACGCTCGCCTGGCTGTCATCATCGCGGATGTATGGAAGACAGCACCATTCATGGCGTTGCTCATCCTGGCCGGCCTGCAGATGATCCCGAAGGACGTCTACGATGCCGCTCGCGTGGACGGCGCCAACCGTATTCAGGCCTTCTTCCGCATCACGCTCCCGCTGGTGCGCCCGGCGCTCATGGTGGCTGTGCTCTTCCGTACCCTGGATGCGCTGCGCATGTATGACCTACCGGTCATCATGATTTCTAGCTCCTCCAACTCCCCCACCGCGACCATTTCCCAGCTGGTGGTAGAGGATATGCGCCAAGGAAACTTCAACTCCGCCTCCGCGCTCTCCACCCTTATTTTCCTTCTCATTTTCGTCGTCGCCTTTATCCTCATCCGCTTCCTTGGCGCGGATGTCTCCGGCAGGAAGGCAGCTAAATAATGCGTAAATTCGGACACTACGCCGGCATCGTCTTCATCATGTTCTGGGGTCTGGCGCCCTTTTACTGGATGCTGGTGACGGCGCTGCGGGATCAACGTTTTACCTTCGATACCACTCCGTGGCCCACCCACGTCACGCTGGATAATTTCCGCGATGCCTTGGCTACCGATAAGGGAAATGACTTCCTGGCCGCGCTCGGTAACTCGCTGCTTATTTCCCTGGTTACCACCGCTGTGGCCGTGCTCATCGGCGTCTTTACCGCCTATGCGCTCTCCCGGTACGACTTCCCGGGCAAGGGAATCGTCACCGGCATTATCCTGGCTGCCTCCATGTTCCCAGCCATTGCCTTGGTCACCCCACTCTTCCAGCTCTTTGGCAACCTGGAATGGATTGGCACCTACCGCGCGATGATCATCCCCAATATTTCCTTCGCGCTTCCGCTGACGGTCTATACGCTGCTGAGCTTCTTCCGCCAGCTGCCTTGGGAACTGGAAGAAGCAGCCCGGGTGGATGGTGCCTCGCGCTCCCAGGCCTTCCGCCTCGTACTTCTGCCGCTTGCGGCGCCGGCGCTGTTTACCACCGCGATCATCGCCTTTATCACCACGTGGAATGAGTTCATGCTGGCCAAGCAGCTTTCCACCACCGATACCGAGCCGGTGACCGTAGCCATTGCACGCTTTTCCGGCCCCTCCGCCTTCGAGTACCCCTATGCCGCCACCATGGCCGCCGGCGCGTTGGTGACCATCCCATTGGTCATCATGGTGCTCATCTTCCAGCACCGCATCGTCGCCGGCCTGACCGCGGGCGGTGTTAAGGCCTAATGCGCCGGGCCATGCTGTGGGATACCGCCCTGGGTTTCCTCGGTTTCTTTAGCGTCCTCGCGGTTATCCAGGCCGTCCTCAACCTCTTCCACGACTCCCCCGCCGTCTGGCCCGGTCTGGTGGCCGGCGCCCTGTGCCTCCTTACCTATCTGACCTGGCGGGCGAAAAGAAAGGACCTTTCATGAGCTGGTACCACAATGCCGTCTTCTACCAGGCCCTCGTCGGATCCTTCAAGGCCGATGGAGAAAAGGGTGTAGGCACGCTGCGCGGGGTCATCGATAAGCTGGATTACCTCCAGTGGCTCGGCGTGGACTGCCTGTGGCTCTCGCCGTTTTATGCCAGCCCCTTGCGCGATGATGGCTACGACATCGCCGACTACTACTCCATCCATCCGGATTACGGCACAATGGAGGACTTTGAAGAGCTCATTGCGCAGCTGCACCGCCGCGGCATGCGCATTATGACGGATTTGGCACTCAATCACACCAGCTCCGACCACCCGTGGTTCCAGGCCTCCCGCACGGATCCCACCGGCCCGTATGGTGATTTCTATGTTTGGGGCGATGACCCCGAGCGCTATCCCGAAATCCGTGTCATTTTCACCGACGTGGAGACATCCAATTGGACCTGGGATGACCAGCGCGGCCAGTACTACTTCCACCGCTTCTACTCCCACCAGCCGGATTTGAACTACGATAACCCGGCCGTGCAGGAGGAAGTGTTCAAGATCTTGTCCTTCTGGATGGACAAAGGGTTGGACGGCCTGCGTCTTGATGCCATTGCTTATCTCTTTGAACGCGATGGTGTAGGTGGCGAGTCCCTGCCGGAGACCATCGAGTTTGTGGAGAAGATTCGCTCCTTCATGGACACCCACTACCCAGATGCGGTGCTCATCGCGGAGGCCAATCAGCCTCCGGCCGAGACCATGCAGTTCTATGGCAAGGGCGAGCGCTTCCACATGGTCTTCAACTTCCCGGTTATGCCGCGGTTGTACCAAGCATTGGCGCTTGCCGACGCCACCCCGGTCTACTCCATCCTCGATGAGCTGCCCGCCCTGCCGGATGGCTGCCAGTGGGGTACCTTCCTGCGCAACCACGATGAGCTCACCTTGGAGATGGTGGACGATGACGTGCGCGAGCTGATGTATGAAGCTTTCCTCCCCGATGATGAAATGCGCGCCCATGTGGGCATTGCCCGTCGGCTGATGCCGCTGATGAACGGCGATCGCCGCAAGGTGGAGCTCATGTTCTCGCTGCTGATGACCCTGCCGGGCGCACCGTTTATCTACTACGGCGATGAGATCGGCATGCTCGATGACACCACGCTCCCGGACCGCTATGCGGTGCGCACCCCGATGCAATGGGACGATTCCGAGCACTCTGGTTTCAGTACCAACGCACCTTCCCGCCTTCCGGTTGTGGGAGGTACCTCCGTGGCCGCCCAGCTTGATGACGCCACCTCGTTGCTCAACACCGTCCGCTCCATGATTGCCGAGCGCCATGCCCATCCGGATCTCGGCACCGCTCCGTGCGAGCCGGTCGAGACGGGCGAGGAAGCCGTCCTTGGCTACCAGCGCGGCGATCTGCTGTGCCTGCACAACTTCAGCGATCGGTCCATCGATCTGGGCCCAGTAGAGCTTGGACCGTACGGCTACGCCTGGCTGCCGGCCTAAGCCTTAGCGCGCAGCTGCAGCCTCCTCTCCTACCGGCGCACTGCGCAACCCACAGAGAAAAGCGCCCCGTCGGTCCTTATGGACCGAGAGGGCGCTTAATAGTTGTGGTGGCCTAGTTCCACTCAGGAGCGTCTTCGAGGCGCAGCTCGGAGTAGCGCGCTTCTGGCACAGAAGCCGAGTATGGCTTGCCCTGGGCTTCCCACTGCTGGTCAGAGTTGCAGCGCACGTCCTGACCGTCAGTGTCGAGCATGGTAAAGCCCCACACCAGCTTGCCCTGCGAGTTCGCAGGCAAGGTGTACGGGCCAACCACCTGGTTTAGCTTCCAGTGCTGCTCGCTGACGTAGTTGAAGCCATAGGTCTTGGTCAGCACCTTGGCCAGCTCGCCGGTGCCCTCAACGGATCCGGAGACCTCGATGGTCTGGGTACGGGCCTGGGTGACGGTGTGCTTGACCGGTACTTCCTCGGCGTTGCGATTAGCCACGCTGGTCGCGTCGGTCTGCTTGAACCAGCGGCGCTTTGCGGTGACGTAGGTGCCGTTTTCACCTGGCGTCGAGCAATGCGTGCCCGGCTTATAGTCGTCGTTCCAGCGCTGGGGCAGCTCAAAGTCCCCACCGAAATCAGCGGCGTGGGCAACAGGAGCGGCCACCAGGCTCAGCGCCGCGAGGGCGCTAGCGATGGACGTCTTGCTCACGTTTAGCCCCAATCGTTGTTATCGCGAGTGGAGACCTCGATGTGGCGCTCCTTCGGCAGGGTGGCGGTGAAGGAGCCGCCGTTGGCCTGCCACTTGTGGTCGGAGCCGCACACGGTCTTCTGGCCCTCGAAGTCAGAGACAACCCAGCCGGCGCGCAGGACGGCGGTCTTGCCCGGAGCAATGTTGTACGGACCAACCTGCTCGCCAACCTCGTAGGACTGGCTATCGGTGTAGCTGGAGGAGAAGGTGAAGTTGATGAGGTCCATCAGCTTGAAGTCAACGCCTGCGGACACATTCCAGGTCTTGGTCTTGGTCTCGGTGATGGAACGGGTTACTGGCAACGGCTCATCGTTGTAGTTGGACACGGTCCAGGAACCAGCGGAGCCATCGAAGTAGGTGCGCTTGATGTCAACGGTCTGGCCGGTGTCGCCCGGGTTGGAGCAACGCTCACCGATGGTGGTCGGGTTAGCCGGGCCGAGGTCACGCTGCGGCAGGGCGTTAGCGGCCGGAGCGAAGATGAGGCCGGAAGCAACGGCAAGAGCCGCGGTGGTAGAAGCAATCTTGGACTTGAACATGGAATTTTCTCCTTGCGTAGATGCGGGTGGTGTTTAGTAGATGGTCTGGGTAGGAACCGGCAGGTCGCGGAATTCGTCTGGAGTGACGTCCTCGGTGCGGGTATTGCCGGCCTTATCGGTGATCTTGGCCTCTGCCCAGAAGCCGCTCGGGGCGGAGGTCTGCTTGTAGTTAGAGGTGAGGTCGTAGTTTCCGCTCTTGCCGCAGTGAATCTCGCGGTAGTTAATGCGGGTCATGGTGGTGCCGTACTCCACACGCACGCGCTCGCCTGGCTTGAGGTCGACGTGCTTGAGCTCGGTGCCGACCGGCATGTAGGCACGCTTTACGGCACCGACGGACTCCAGCCAGCCCTTCGGAATATCGCCGCGGTTGCCCTGCCAATTGGTGTACGGGGCGTGCTCGGCACCAACGACGAAGTCAGTTACCGGTGCAAACTCGTAGTCACCCTTGGACCAGTTGAGGAAGTCCGTGGAGTAACCAGCCTTGCGGTAGGTCGGTTTTACCGCGGTGATGTCCAGCGGGTACCAGGAGGTATCGCCGGCTTCACACTTATCGCCTTCCTTAGGCCAGGAGGGATCGCGCTGCAGATCTGCAGAAGGCTGCATGATCTCGTCCTTCTTCGGATCGGCGATCTTTTCTAGGCTCGGGCCGGATACAGAGGTGTAATTGCCCTCGATCGGCTTGGAGTTTGCCCCCGGGGAACGGGATGGAATTTCCATGGCCAGATCGGATACGGAGCCGTCCGCCTTGATGATGTAGGCAAAGGCGTAGCGCTCGGCCGGGCCCTTACCGCGGATGACGTTGGAGCCTGGGATGTTTTCCAGGCGGTCATCGTTGCAGCCTACGAACATGGAGATGAAGTCCTTTTCAATGACGCCGTATTCGACGCGGAAGGACTCACCTGGCTTCAGCTTCACAGGGCCGAAGGTTTCTTTATCGCGCCAGCCGTTGGTCATCTTCAGACCGATATCGGACTTAGCGGTGGTGTCCCAACCGGAAGGCAGCTTGGCCTTGGAATTGGCTTCAATCTTGTGATTGGTACCAGTTTCTACCTCGGCGGTGTAGGGCACTTCTTGGTTGGTGGTGTTTTTAAACTGCAGGGTGCCGTCGCTCATGTAGCGGCGGCCGGTTTCCGCAAAGCGCCATTCACGCTCTGCATTATCGCCGGCGGCACTGCAGCTCTTGTAGAGGTTGGAAATGGGATATGCCTGCGGCATCGGGGGAACATCTCCCGCGTGTGCCACTGGCGTGAAGAGAGCCGCTACGGCGAGCGGTGCGAGCAAACGCAGTCCCTTTTTAATCACCAGAAGACCGTCCTTAATAGATCGTTAAAAATTAGGGGAAACATTCATGAAGACTCAGGTAATAATAAGGGCTTACAGGGCCCACATCAACAGTTGAATGAAATTCTTTCTAATACCTTTACCCACCTTGAGGTGCAATAATGGGTGCTCACCTGCCCAGCACCGTTAAATGTTTACAGAAGAACCCACCCCCAGATTAGGGCCCTTCGGCCTGGTACCACCCAGGGAATCCCCAGATTCTATACACTGCCCACGTTGCAGTGGCATTTACCACACAATCGTTTTCCACTCCGCGTCCCCGCAGCGTTCCATTCCGCATTGAGCGGGGTGCGCTAGTAGTGTGGGGGCCTATGACTGACCTGAAAACCACCGCCGGCAAGATCGAGGACCTGGACACCAAGCTCGCCGAGTCCCGCGCGCCGCTGGGAGAAGGCGAGCCGGCCGCCCGCACCCGCGTGACGCAGCTGCTCGATGAGGGCTCCTTCGTGGAAACGGACGCGCTAGCCCGTCACCGCTCTACCGACTTTGGTCGTGAGCATGACCGCCCCTATACCGATGGCGTGGTCACCGGCTACGGCACTATCGACGGCCGCCGCGTGTGCGTCTTTAGCCAGGACGGCGAAATCTTCGACGGCACGATGGGTGAGGTTTATGCCGAAAAGCTCACCAAGGTATATGACCTCGCCATCAAGACCGGTGTGCCCATCATCGGCATCTATGAATCCACCGGCCCGCGTGTGCAAGAGGGCATCGTCACCATGGCCGGATACGCCCGCCTCATGGCGCGAGTCTCCCAGGCTTCGGGCCTCATCCCGCAAATTTCCGTTGTCGCGGGCAATACCAGCGGCATTGCGGCGTTCGCGCCGACGTTTGCTGATGTCCTCGTAGTTACCCAAGGCACCGCCCTCCACCAGGCCGCCAGCCACGTGGCCGGCGCGGAGCCAGAGACCTTCGGCGGCGCCGCAGCCCACGCAGAGTCTGGCACCGCTCACCTGGTGGCCAGCGACGACAAGCAGGCTTTGTCCCTCGTGCGCGATGTTTTGGCCTACTTCCCCGCCAATAACCGCGCCGCGGCGCCGCGTGTGGATGCCGGTAGCGTCGCGGACTTTGATCTCAATAGTGTCATCCCGGATACCGCCGCGCAGGCTTATGACATGTGCGGGGTCATCAAGGCTGTCGTCGATGAAGGCTCCTTCTTCGAGCTTTCTGCCGAGGCGGCACAAAACATCGTTACCGGTTTTGCCTACATCGATGGCCGCGCCGTCGGCATCGTTGCCAACCAGCCGCTGGCGCTGGCCGGCGCCTTGGACTCCGCCGCCGCAGAGAAGGCCGCACGTTTCGTGCGTACCTGCGATGCCTTCAATACTCCCATCGTGGAATTCGTGGACTCCCCAGGCTTTGTGCCTACCCCGGAGGAGGAAAAGGCCGGCCTGCTGCGCAGGGCGTCGAAGTTTGCCTACGCGCAGGCTGAAGCGAGCGTCGGCAAGCTTACTGTGATCACCCGCAAGGCCATTGGCCCGGCCTACGTATTTATGGGCGCCAAGGACCTCGGCGCGGACCTGGTCTACGCATGGCCCACCGCGGAAATTGCTGTCACCCAGGCCTCCCAAGCTTCCCTGGCCATCTATGGCTCGGAGGACAAGGAAGAGGAGATGGACGAGCTCTTCTTGCACCCGTATGCCGCAGCAGAGCGCGGGCTGGCCGATAATGTTATCGAGCCAACTGCAACCCGCCACTACCTGGTAGAAGGCCTGCGCCTGCTAGAGCGCAAGGCCGTGGCCCAGGTACCGAAGAAGCACGGAACCGTTTAGGAGGGGAAATGTCTACGCCGGAAATCAAGGTAGTCAAGGGCAATCCCACCGAGGATGAGCTCGCGGCCCTGCGCACCGTATTGGCGCAGATGAGCGCCAAGCACTCGGGCGTTGCCGGAGAGCGCAATGAATGGGGCAACCCGGCCGAGCGCTTCGAGCGCTTTGGCGCGCAGCGCGTCTACAACCCCTCCGCATTCCACACCGTGCGGTACTTCTAATGCGGCTTATCCTTGCCTCCCAATCGCCCTCGCGCGCGTCTATCCTGCGCGGCGCGGGCGTGGAGCCCGTATTGGAGCCGGCCGATATTGACGAGCGCTCCCTCGAAGCCTCGCTCGCAGGCCAACCGCCGGCCGATATCGTGGCGGCCCTCGCCACCGCCAAGGCTGAAAAGGTGGCCGAACGATACCCCACCGAGCCCGTCATCGGCGGCGATTCCATGCTGCTGCTCGACGGCGAGCTACAAGGCAAGCCCCATACCGCGGAAGCCACCATCAAGCGCTGGCACCAGCAAGCCGGCCGCACAGCCGAGCTGCTTACCGGCCACTGCCTCATCTTTGGCGATAAGCGCCATGTGGAAACATCTACCACCACGGTGCACTTTGCCCAGGCCAGCGAGGCCGATATCGCAGCATATGCCCACTCCGGCGAGCCTCTCCACTGCGCCGGCGCCTTCACCTTGGAAGCCATGGGCGGCTGGTTCATTGACCGCATCGAAGGCGATCCTTCCTCCGTTATCGGACTATCACTACCGGTGGTGCGCCGCGCGCTCTACGCCTTTGACCTGAACGTCTCCGATTTCTGGTAGCAGCGCGCCGGCGTCGCTACAGTGGGGTGGCATGGAAATGAAAGACATGCTTGCCCCAAAACCCATTGAGCTGCCAGCCGATCCCGGCGCAGAGTCCACCTCGGATCTCGCCGCCGGCATTGTTGCCCACCCCGATTCCCCGCTGCTGTGGGCGCTCCTAGCGGAGCAGGAGCTCAAGGAGCAGGAAGGCTCTGAGCCATCCGCTTTCATCACCGCCTACGCCTACGCGCGCACGGGCTACCACCGCAGCCTCGACCGCCTGCGCGGCAATGGTTGGAAGGGTTGGGGCCCTGTCCCCTTCTCTCACGAGCCGAACCAGGGAGTCCTGCGCGCCATCGCCGCGCTTGGCCATGCAGCCAAGGCCATCGGCGAGGACGACGAATACGACCGCATTCGCCAGATGCTTTCCGACGCCGACCCAGACTCCGTCGCCACCCTCCTCGACTAATCCTGGAATTTCCGCATGCCTGCCGTGACACCCCGCTGCCTACGCCGCTTCTCCGCCGCCGTAGTGCTCACCGCTTCCGTGCCGCTCGCGCTGAGCGCCTGCGGTGCTCAAGATGATTCTTCTTCCTCCCAAGAGCCGGTCTTTTCCAGCCAAGCACCTGCCGAGGAGGAATCCTCCGGCGGGAACGACACGGCTTCCGCTGCAGCACCCTCCCCGTCTGAGTCCACCGACGGGGGCGATGAAACGACCACGCAGCAGCAGGAGAAGGGCAAGGACAGCGAGTGCATGGAGCTGCCCAACGACCCACGCAAGGTCTACGCCTCTGGCACGGCCCCCGGGCGCATGCCCGCCGATGACGGCAGTGATTTCAATTACTGGATCGCCGATATCGACAATTCCTATGATCCGTGCGCCACGATTAGCTGGATCATCTTCCGCGGCTCAATGGGCGATGTGAACGGCCCGGCAGGCACCGGCGCCTCGATTGCTGATGGCATAGCCTTCTACGTCAATGGCGCTCCGGCCAAGGACATGTCCGTCTTCGACAAGGTAGAGAGCGTCACCTCGGTCTCAGACAACGAGGTCGATTTCACGTGGGGAGAACGCAGCCGCTCCACCGCGGAGGGCATTACCGCTCACCACACCGTGCGCTTGCAGGCACAGGGCGATTCCCTCGAACCGGTCTCCGGTGAAGTCGAGGAATTTAACAAGATGTGGGTTGACCTTCCCAGCTACCAGCTTGGCACCTACGACTAACTTTTAGGCCGGAACTTAATCGCCTATGCCGACAATACAATGCGCCCCAGCGGAATCCCGCTGGGGCGCATGTCGTTGCTCGCTTAATTGAGTAAGCGGCTCATTACAGTGCTAGTCCATCTTGTCCAGGATGTCGCCGGTGTTTTGTGCAATGCGCACGTTAGCCACCATCGCTTCCAGGAATAGCCTGATGGCAACCATGATTGCGTAGTAGATGACAGTGCAAAGTACCGCCAGGAAGATGAACGCAAAGATGCTTCCGAAGATAGCGGACGCGGAATCTTCCTGAATGCCATAAATGCCCATGCCGGTGGCGAACAAGAAGGCACCGAGGAGGTGAAGGATCCACATGATGCCACCAAGAATCATGGCAACCTTGTAGATTTCCTTCACGTGGGTGAGTGTCAGGAAGTGCTTGAACTCGAACTCAAAGAGACCGCCCAATAGGCCGTCTTTCTTGCCCAAGCCTTTGAGGGCGTCACTCATCTGGCTCTTCTTATCACCGAGAGTCTGGCCGGAATCGGCAGGAGCATCGCTAGCCTGGGGGAACTGTCCGAATCCCTGGCTCGTGCCCTGCTGTTGGGTGTAACCGCCGAAAACCGGCTGATCGCTAGCGGACTGGGCAGACCCGAATTGGTTGCCGTTCGCAGCAGCGTCCGACGACGCCGAATCCGTAAATGGATTATGTGCGCGGGAGGCAGCACCCTCGCTTGGGGTGGAGGACTTCGAGGAGGCCCAGAAGTCAGAGGAGCTGTCCTCCGCGCTCGGCTGCGGGGAAGAAAGGTCACTCGATTTTCCAGGCTCACCAGGCTTATCGGTGTGGCCGAAAGACTTCGTCTCTTTGGCATCGGTAGGTCCGAATTCCTTGGTCTCATTCACCTCGGAGGCACCGGTGCCTTCGGTGCTTTTCGCAGCGTCCTCGGCGTGGTGACGCGGGGTCTCAGAAAAATCGCGCGGAGAAAAATCCTTCGGAAACCCGTCGGAGTTGAAATCATTATCAGCCATAATCTGGTCCTTAGAAAATGCTTTAGGGGATGGTAGGAAAATGCCCCACGGTCACCCGTGGGGCCACTTGGCAGGATACAGCGTGCGCTAGGCGTTCGCGTCCTGAACGCGACGAATCGCCTCGGCGGCAACCTTTTCTTGGATGCCCATGTCCAGCTCGGAAGTGAAGCCAACGCAGGAGCAGTTGATCTCGCCGAGGACGTAGGTGTCGGTGCCATCGGGGGCGTCGTCAAGCATGAAGTCCGCAGTCCAAATCAGCGGAACATCCTTGGTATCGCCGAGCTTCTCTGCGATAACGGGGCGCGCCTTCTCAAACATCTCCAGCAGTTCCGGCCACGATTCCGGCTTATCGTAGGTGTACTTGGCACCGGAGAAGAGCGTTGCGGAGAAGTTATCGCCGCCTTCCGCTGGCTTCTTGTGCACGATAAATACCGGCTCATTGCCCACGAGCAGGATGCGGATTTCGCCCTCTACAATGCGCGGCATAAAGCGCATGTCCACCAGCATGCCGTTATCGCCCTCAATGTACTGGTCACAGAAGTCCATGAAGGCGCCCAGCTTGTAGTCGTGGGTCTGATTGTCTACTGCTTCGGTGCACTTCAGGGCGGTGTCGAGCGGGAGCGCGGTGCCCGGTTCTACGGACTGGGCAAGCTCCTGATCCGCGAGACGCACGCGCCAGATGCCCTCACCGGTGGAACCGCGGTTTTGCTTGAGCACCCGCTCACCATAAGACAGCGAGGTGGGGAAAGTGTTATGCAGCTCTTCTACCTCGTAGTACGCGGCGGTATCTTCCGGTACCAGCGGGGTGTCATTGAGCTTGACCAGTGCATCTTTGGCGCCGTAGGCCATCATGTCCGCCGGGGTGGACATACCTACCAGGCCGGCATCTGCCAACCTGGTGAGCAATTCGAAATAGCCCTTCTCGCCACCGGGGATATTGCCTGGGTTCACGCGAGAGATATAAGCATCAAAGTTTTCAGAAACCTGGGCGTAGATCTCTTCCGCGTTGTCTGGGTGGAAGTAGATAACCTCCGCATCCCAGCCCTGTTCCTTGATCGCGTTGACGATCGGCATGGTGTCCTTACGGTGACCGTCTGCGCCTTTATCGGAGCCGCCCTCTACCTCAAATACAACGATTGCCTTGTGCACTAGCAGTTCCCTTCTTAGGTGGTGTTCATAGCACGTTGTCGCACCATATCCGGAGTTTATCCCAGCTTTTTCTCCACCGCGCGGCCAACTGCCCCCTCTGTCTAACCCCGCCGGCCAGCGACCCTATTTCCCCGGCCGAGCCCTGTATCGCACACCACAGGCATGATCCCCGAGTGATCACCACGGGAAAATTCGGGTTAAAGTGGTGGGAGCGAAATACTAACCCTTATAGGAAAGGCAGGCGGACAGTGGCTGACGTTGATCCCTATCCCCCATTTCAGGAATACGCACACCCCGAGCGCCTCGTGTCTGCACCGTGGCTGTCCGCACGCCTAGGTATCAAGGGCTTGCGTGTCATCGAGGTCGATGAAGACTCGCTCCTCTATGACATTGGCCATATCCCCACCGCCACCCGCATCAACTTCCGCACGGAACTATTGAGCCCACTTACTCGCGATTTCATCGATGGCAAAGAGTTCACTGCCTTGATGCGGGACAAGGGCATTAATGCCGACGATACGATTGTCCTTTATGGCGATAAGTCCAACTGGTGGGCTGCCTACGCCCTGTGGGTATTTACCCTCTTTGGCCACAAAGATGTTCGCCTGCTCGATGGTGGCCGCAATGCCTGGATGGCCGAAGAACGCGATACTTCCTTCATGGTGCCGGACTTCCCCGTATCCGAATACCCCGAGGTAAGCCGCGATGATTCCGTCCTGCGTGCCTTCGTAGACCAAGTGCGCGAGTCCGAAGGAGCGCTCGTGGATACCCGCTCCCCAGAGGAGTTTGCGGGCGAGGCTACCGAGCACGATCCCAATGGCGATTCCGCCTACGGCACCACCATGCGCCACGGCCACATCCCGGGCGCCATTAACCTCGAGTGGGACCGTTCCAACTATCCCAACTCCTGCTTCCGTTCGGCCGAGGAGCTCAAGGTCAACTACGGCATGCTGGAGCCTGAATCTGCAACGATCCTCTACTCCCACGTGGGCGCGCAGGCCGCGCACACCTGGTTTGTGTTGACGCATCTTTTGGGATTCACAAAGACGCAGGTCTACGATGGTTCGTGGTCTGAGTGGGGCAATATGGTGAAAATGCCGATTGAGCGTTAACTTTTTCGGTTTCGCCACATAAACCCATATCCGGCATGGATGTGGGTTTATTTTTGTTCAAAAATATCCCCACTCGCGTGCGTGAAAATTAACTCATGCTTTTGTGTGCAAGAATAGATTGCGTATTCAACCTAATGTGTTCAGGAGGTTGCTGCCGTGGCAGTAGAAACCAAAAAGATCTCTAAGGTTCTCGTGGCGAACCGCGGTGAGATCGCCGTTCGCGTGATCCGCGCGGCCCGCGACGCTGGCATTGCCTCCGTCGCCGTCTACGCCGAGCCAGACGCCCAGGCACCTTTTGCCTCGCTTGCCGACGAAGCCTTTGCCCTCGGCGGCACCACTTCTGCCGAGTCCTACCTCGTCTTTGACAAGATTCTGGACGCCGCAGAAAAGTCCGGCGCCGATGCCATCCACCCCGGCTATGGCTTCTTGTCTGAAAACGCCGACTTTGCCCAGGCCGTCATCGACGCCGGCCTGACCTGGATTGGTCCCTCACCCGAGTCCATCCGTGATTTGGGAGATAAGGTCACCGCGCGGCACATCGCCGAGCGCGCCGAGGCCCCCATGGCCCCAGGTACCAAGGATCCGGTAGCCGGCGCAGATGAAGTGCAGTCCTTCGCCATGGAATACGGCCTGCCCGTAGCCATTAAGGCTGCCTTTGGCGGCGGCGGCCGCGGCATGAAGGTCGCCTACTCCGCAGAGGAAATCCCGGAGCTCTTTGAATCTGCCACCCGTGAGGCAACCTCCGCCTTCGGCCGCGGCGAGTGCTTCGTAGAGCGCTACCTGGATCGGGCGCGCCACGTCGAAGCCCAGGTGCTGGCGGATAAGCATGGCAACGTAGTCGTCGTCGGCACGCGCGATTGCTCCCTGCAGCGCCGCTTCCAAAAGCTGGTCGAAGAAGCCCCAGCTCCTTTCCTCACCGATGAGCAGCGCGCCTCCATCCACGAATCCGCCAAGCGCATCTGCCGCGAGGCCGGCTACTACGGCGCAGGCACCGTGGAATACCTGGTGGGCGCCGATGGCCTCATTTCCTTCCTAGAGGTCAATACCCGCTTGCAGGTGGAGCACCCAGTTTCCGAGGAAACTACCGGCCTCGATCTCGTACGCGAGCAGTTCCGTATTGCTGAGGGCCACGAGCTCTCGTTGAAGGAAGACCCCACCCCGCGTGGCCATGCCTTCGAGTTCCGCATCAACGGCGAGGATGCCGCGGCAAACTTCATGCCGGCCCCTGGCACCATCGTGAAGTACTCCGAGCCAGCGGGTCCGGGCGTGCGCGTTGATTCCGGCGTCGTCCAGGGCTCCGTCATTGGCGGCCAATTCGATTCCATGCTGGCCAAGCTCATCGTCTGGGGCCCAGACCGCGAGACCGCGCTGCGTCGCTCCGCCCGCGCCCTGTCCGAGTACACGGTGGAGGGCCTGCCCACCGTTATCCCGTTTGACCAGGCTGTCGTTGCTGACCCCGCCTTCGCTGCAGAAGACGGCAACTTCGGCGTCTACACCAAGTGGATCGAAGAGGAATGGGATAACCAGCTGCCCGCCCACGATGAGTCCACCGATGCAGAGGCCGCCGAGGCGGAGCCTTCCCAGGTGCACACCGTGGAAATCAACGGCCGCCGCATCGAGGTTGCCCTCCCTGCCTCCTTCGGCGCCAACGGCACCCCACGCAAAAAGAAGAAGCGTAAGGGCTCTGGCGCCAAGGCCGCCGTATCCGGCGACGCCGTTACCTCCCCAATGCAGGGCACGGTCATCAAGGTCAACGTCGAAGAAGGCCAAGAGGTTGCCGAGGGCGAGGTCCTCCTCGTGCTCGAGGCCATGAAAATGGAAAACCCCGTCAAGGCACATAAGGCCGGCACCGTTACCGGCTTGGCCGTAGAAGCAGGCGCTTCTACCACCAAGGGCAGCGTACTGCTGGAAATCAAGTAGCCTGCCCCGCTAGCCTTGGAAGAATGACTAATTCTTCCCTCGGCGTGCGCTTGGCCAAGGAAGAGGACCGCGATTATCTTGCGGGCCTCTTCCCTTCTTCTATTGCGGACTGGTCCCCCATTGTGGACGGCGGGGTCATCGCCCTGCCCATGTCCGCCAACGAGGACCCCACCGTTGCTCCCCGCGGCGCCGCACTCCTGCGCTACTACCCCGCCGCCGATAAGGGCCCAGCTTTCATGGGCGATCCCTCGGCGCACCCGCTTGACGACGCCACCTGGCTCACCCCCTTCGACCCCGAGGACATTCCCGAGCTCATCGTCTCCAGCGATGACCCCACCGCCCGCGAGTTGCTTATCACCAACGCCATCGACCTCGCGGCCGAGCAGACTGCCCCCGGCATCTCTTCCGCCACGGCCCTGCCCGGATTCGAGGAACTCGCACCCGGCAAGTTCTTCCGCCGCTTCTAGCTCGCCCCTAGGTCCGGCCCCCTCCTGCTAACCTGGATACGATGCTGAAAATAGATGCAACTTATGGACATTCCACCGCTTTAGGGCAGCTGAGTCGCACCTTCGACGCTGGGCGCGTATACGGCTTGAAGGGCCCCAATGGTGCGGGTAAATCTACGCTGCTGCAGACCTTAAGCGGCGAAATTACCCCACTAAAAGGGACCGTTTCCCTCGACGGTGCCGCACCCGGCAGCGCAGAAGCGGCCGGCTCCGTGATCGCAGTCGCGGACCCGGTCTTCTTGCCCGACCTCACCGTCGGCGAGCACTTCACCCTGCTTTCGCGCCGCTCCGGCGTAGACTTTGCCGAGGTCCATGAGCTCTGGGCCATCGACGACAACATCCGGAACTCCGCAGTCAGCGATCTTTCTTCTGGTCAGCGCCAACGCGTCTACCTCGCCGCCCAGCTCTATCAGCCGGCCAAGGCCCTGCTTATCGACGAACCCGAGCGCCACCTTGACCACACCTGGACCGCCTTCTTGGCCGAGGAGCTGCGCCACCTCGCCGACGAGGGCCGTTGCGTAGTGCTGGCCTCCCACTCCCCGGCCATCTTCGATGCCTGTGATGAAGTGGTGGAGATTTCATGAAGCTTTTATCCCACGCCTCTTCAGCTATCTATTACGCCTTCATCGCGGCGCTCATCGCGAGCGTCAGTGTCTACGCTTGGCAGAATGCCGCCGAGGTTTTGCCCTCGCTCGCGCAGCGCACCGCCGCGTCCCTGCCCGCCACTGCGACCATCGGCGCTGCGTTCGGCTCCCTCGCCCTCATCGTTCTCCTCGAGGCGCTCTATCCGCTGCGCAGCCTTTCCCTGGGTCGGTGGGTCTATGTGGATAGGCCGCGGGGGCGTATGCGAGGCGTCGATAAGCTGTCCATTGCCCAGCTCGCCGGCGTAAGTCTCCTCGGCCTAGCCCTGTGCACGTCGCTGCACCTTCCGTTCTATGCGGCGATGGCCCTGCCCTTGCTGCGCATTGCGATCGGCTGGCGTTCCTTTAATCTCGCCTCGCTTCTTCGTGCGGGCCGCACCCGTGCCGTCGGATCGTCTTCTTTTGGGCTTTTGGATTCTGAGGTTTCTGCCGATGCCATCGCCTCCCAGTCGGCCCGCCTGCGCCCCAGCTCGCGCGGCACGGCGTCGCCCAGCCGCCTCTTTTTCCGGCGTCTATACCGCCGCTGGTACATCCCGCTCGGCGCGGTAGCTGTCATCGGCCTCACTCTAGGCCTTGTCCCACAACTCGGCAGCCTGGCGCTCATAGGATTCACTGCCACATGGACCATCGTCGGCGCCGCCACCGGCCGCGCCGCATCCTTTGGCCGCATCATCGACGGTGCTTGGCCCGACTGGGGACTTCCCTTGGCCGCGACAGCCAGTGCCGCCGTTCTCGGTACCGCCTTCATCGCCGCCGTGTGGAAGCTGCCTGTACTCGTACTCGCCGCGTGCTGTTTAGGACTTACCTATTCCTCCTTCAAGCGCTCCCGCCCCGCGCGAGTGACCACCATGAACATCATCGACACCGGTGGCTTCGGCGCTTCATTCTCCCCCGAAGTCTTCGGTTACTTCCTGCGCGGTGGCTACGGCATTGCGGCCATAGCTGTGGTCCTCTTCATCTAGTCACCCTGCACTTCCCCAGGTACGTCACTGCATTACATGCACATACCTGGGGATTTCTTTTTGGCATTATTCTGTATTACTTCACATAATACAGTGTGTGTTACTATAAGTAATACAGAAACAAGATTGGAGGTGACAGATGTTTATTAGCCTCAACCCCGATTCGGATGTCCCTGTCTTCCAACAAATTCACGATGAATTAGTACTTGCCATAGCTCGCGGCCAGCTCTCTGATGGTGACAAGCTAGACCCCGTCCGCCGCGTCGCCAAAGACATAGGCATCAACCCGGCCACCGTGAAGAAGGCGTACGACCTCTTGGTTTCTGACGGCCTCGTAGAAACCGCCGGCCGCTCCGGCTCCATCGTCAGACCCGGCGCTCACACCGAGGCTCAAGAAAGACAACTAGCTGAGCAATTAGGCCGCGTAGTCGCGCTCGCTCGTGCCCAAGGCTTTAGCCCAGATGAGCTCCACGCCCGCCTCAGCTCCACCCTTAAACACTTGGAAGTATCGTCATGATTTTCGCCCTCTTAATGGCCGTCACAACTCTCGCAATTACTTGGATTATGGCCCAAACGCCCTCCCTTGCCTCGCCCGGCACACCGCTCGGTGTGCGCGTGCCAAAGGCCTACCTTTCCGATAGTGCAGTTACCTCCGCCCTTGCTGGATACAAGGTCCGTACTTGGGGCTGCGGCATCGCGGCAACAATTCTGTCCCTCTTTGCCTGGAAATTGCCTCTCCTCGCCGCCGTACCGTCCCTCTTGGTTACGCTCGGCGGCTTGTGGGCCTACATCTCTCAACGCCGCCGCATCATCGCCGCGAAAAAGGCCGGCGATTGGTTCGACGAGGTTGAAACCACCATCGCTGCTCGTGTGTCCACCAACGCCAATGGCACACCCGAATTCGAAGGCACCCCCACGCCGACTTTTCCGTGGATAACAATGCTCGCCTCGCTGTTGTGTATCGCGGCCGGTGCCATCATCGTCGCTTCCCACTGGTCCGATATTCCTGACCCCGTTCCAGTGCACTGGAATTCTTCCATGGAGGCAGATAATTGGAGCGAAAAGAATATCGGCAGCGTATTTTCTCTGGTTGCGTCCCCTAACGTGGTGTATCTGTAGCCCGCGGTAAGTCTTGTGCCGGTGTGCATGAAGGCGACCATCGCG
>NZ_JASPGT010000070.1:0-242 GCF_030228885.1 Corynebacterium sp. MSK195
AGAAACCGAGTACTATCTCACCCAGCCCATCAACACAGGGCCGTAAAAGAAGCGGAACTAAACCCAGGACGCTTCACTTAGCCGACGAGGTAGACTCTTATACCCCCAGCACCGACATCCGCGCCTACACCCAAGGCAGAGACGCTACCTGCCGCTGGCCCGGCTGCACCGTCCCCGCCACTAGATGCCAACTCGACCACCGCATCGAATACCACCTCGGCGGGCCAACCAGCCCAGATAAT
>NZ_JASPGT010000071.1:0-242 GCF_030228885.1 Corynebacterium sp. MSK195
CGCTTCCAGTTTGTCTATGACCACCGAACCGAATACTCGGTCAAGCGGATGTGCCACGTGTTAAAGCTCAATCGCTCTTCGTTCTACAAATGGGTCAACAACCGCGAAAAACGCAGGTTAAAGATGTGCTCTGATGCTCTTATTGGCGCAAAAATCAAGACCATCTTCGATGATGAGCACGGGCTTTATGGTGCTAAACGCATCGCTGCAAGCCTCAACGACGATACGGACTTCGGCCCGAT
>NZ_JASPGT010000072.1:0-241 GCF_030228885.1 Corynebacterium sp. MSK195
CCCTGAACTCGGTGACGTCGCTAACAAAGACGGTATTTGGCTTATCTGGAGTGAACTTGCGGTCAAGTGTGTTGTCGACAATGTGGCTGATCATCCCGTTATAAGAAACATATGGCCTGCGCTGGCGGACCTTGGCTCGAAGCCCCATCTCGCGCATGAGTTTATAGACGAGCTTGTGATTGACCACCCACCCCTGGTTGCGCAGGTCAAGTAGCACTCGTCGGTAGCCGTAGCGATACTT
>NZ_JASPGT010000073.1:0-240 GCF_030228885.1 Corynebacterium sp. MSK195
GAACTCGACGGAATACTTTCTAGGCATAGTTCAATCCTTCCTTAGCTGAGGTAGGAACTAAACCCAGGACGCTTCAAAGAGTCGGCGGATGAAGGTGTTGTCTGTGGGGGCATGGTCGAGGTTTATCCATCCGGCACCGGGGTGGAAGACGAGGTTGGTGTCAGGGTTGGTGGTAAACGTGTTGATGGCAACACTGGTGTGGGTGTCTTCGAGGATGAGGTCGATGAGTGCTTGTGCGGC
>NZ_JASPGT010000074.1:0-233 GCF_030228885.1 Corynebacterium sp. MSK195
GATTCGATCGAGTTGGTGGTGTAGAGCACCCGGCGTGCCGCCGGTGGGAACTGCAGAAACGGCACGAACCGCTCCCATGCATCACGCCAGACTTTAACCGACTGGGGATATTTCCGGCCAAGTTCACTGGCCTCGAAAGCATCCAGGCTGGCACGCGCGGTGTCCTCGTTAGCGGCTGTGTAGACCTCACGCAGCGCGCGGGAGACTGCTTTGCGGTCCTGGTAGGACACCCA
>NZ_JASPGT010000075.1:0-202 GCF_030228885.1 Corynebacterium sp. MSK195
GTTTTGGGAAACCAACCCGGCCCAAGAAATAATGGAAATCAAGGCAAATGCCTAGGAACAAAACCCGGGACACTTCAATCTACCACCATGCCTAGGTACTCCGAACAGTTCAAACGTGATGCTGTAGCCCTCTACGAAAACAATGAGGACCTCTCGCTTCACACGGCTTCAGCAGAGCTAGGAATCAATCGTTCTTCACTTT